>DATAEY010000089.1:0-14829 GCA_036257715.1 Solirubrobacteraceae bacterium
GATCGACGCCCAGCACGGCGGGTATCCGCCGCGCCGAGTAGCGGGAGGGAGCCATCACCCGCGCCGCCCGGCGCGCGGCGGGGGCCACCATCAGCCGGTGCTGGGCGACCAGCGGGCGGGCGAACCACTCCGGGTGCTCCCAGGCCAGCACGTCGTTGAGCGTCAGCACGAGCGGCAGTCCCGGCCGCGGGGGGGCCAGCGGCATCGGGCAGTGCAGGACGTCGAGGCCGAGGCGCCGGGCCCGGAGCGGGAGCCGCACCGGGAACCAGGTCAGCTCCCGCGTCAGCCCCCGGGCCACGCGCCCGGACAGCGGCCCGCCGGCGCGCGGCTGGGAGATCGGCACCAGCTCGACGTCGCCCCGGGCGCTCAGGGCCTCCTGCAGCCGTCGGGTCGCCCGCGCCGATCCCGCGGTGTCGAGGTCGAGCCCGGTCAACTCGAAGCCGGCTCGGAGCGCCGGCGAGCGCGCGGCGCTCACCCGCGGGCGGAGGCCGGCGCGACCGCGGCGGGGGCGGCGACCGCCCGGTCGGGGCCGCGGGCGGCCCCGCGTCCGCGTGCCGCCGCGTCCAGTGACGCCGCCAGGCGGCGGGCGTTCGCCTCGGAGGGGTCGATCGCGACCGGCGCGCCCGGGAAGCACGACCTCATGGCGGCGTGTAGGAACCGGAGGATCCGCTCCCGGTCCGGGTGGAAGTCCAGCACCTCGATGACCTTCGCCCGCAGCTCGCGGAACGAGTCGACGTCGAGCGTCACGCCGTAGCCCGAGTAGAACGGCTGTCCCAGGGTGAGCACCGGGCGCCCATAGAGCAGCGCCTCGAGGCCCACCGTCGAGGAGATGACCACGATCGCCGTGGCCCGCCGGATCAGCTCGTGCGAGGAGGTGCGCGGCTCGACCAGGCGGATGTTGGGGCGCCGGGTCAGGCGGTGGATCAGGCCGATCGAGTTGCGCCCGATCGACAGGGGATGCTCCTTGATGACCACCTCGTGACCCTGGGGCAGCGCGTCGGCCACCTGCTCGATCAGCGCCGCCTGGTCCACGCAATGCGGGATGACCCGCTTGATCTTGTAGTCATCGGTGACGTGCAGCGGGAAGTAGACGAACGGGCGCTCGGTGGGGACCGGCTCGTAGTAGCGCCGCAGCACGGCGGCGCGCAGGTTCTCCCGCACGTAGTTGGCCACGTAGCGTCCCGGCACCAGGTACTCGTTGTCCCGTTCCTGGGTCGCGCGCACGAGCACGTGCCGAACGAAGTCGCGCCCGGTCTTCAGCGTGGCCCGCGCCGCACGGTAGCGGCGGATCGGCGCGCCGCGCGCGGTGAAGTCGGCGATGAAGCGCTCGACCTCGGAGCGCTCGGCGTCGGAGAGCTCGCGCACCTCCTCCGGGGCGACGATCCCGGCGTGCATGGTGCCCTCGTACAGCCGCAGCGGGTTGGGGAAGATCGTGTAGAAGACGAACAGCACCCGCGCGCCGCGATGCAGCCCGATCAGGTGGGCCGCGGTGCGCATCGTCTCGCTGCCCACCTCGGGCACCAGCACCTCGGGCGCCACCGCGTCGAAGATCCGCTCCAGCGCGACGAAGTGCCGCACGGTGCGCTCGATGCAGTAACGCTCCGAGCGTCCCTTCAGCGGCCAGTCGGTGAGGTACACGTCGCGCAGCGCGGGCGTGTCGTAGGTGCGCTCGATCCGCGCCGCCTCGGCGTCGATGTCGAGCGGCCCGAGACGCGCCATCTCCTCGGGAAGGCAGTGGCCGCCAAGCCGCCTGGCCGACCGCCGGGAGTAGGCGACGTGCGTGACCTCTTGGCCGCGGCGCTCGAGCTCGCGCCCGACGCGGCCGTAGAAGTCGCTCTCGTCGAATTGGAGGGTGCAGAACAGGAATCGCATGGCGCCCTGCGGCCGGGCCGCGGGAGACGGCCGGGCAGAGCGGGCAAGGTAGCGCAGGGTGCTCAGGACCCGCGGATCACGCGCGAGGCGGCGGCGCGGGCCCGGGCCAGGGGCCGGGACTCGAGGGCCGCCACCCGGGCGTCGAGGCGGTCGCGCTCGCGCTCCAGCCGCCGGGCGCGCTCGCGCAGCTCGCGGACCTGGGCCTTCAGGCGCTTGAGGCGCTGGTTGCGCTTGCCCCGCCGTCGGGTCTCGAGCTCCTCCCCGCGCGCCAGCGCCGACATCACGTCGAGCCGGATCGCCTCCAGCTCGGCCTCCACGTCCTGCTCGGGGGCCGGCGGCGCGGGGCAGCGATCGCCGGCCAGCGGATCCGGGCAGCGGGCGAGGAAGTCGCGCAGCCCATGGTCGACGATCAGCGTCCCGTCGCGCACCCTCGCCTCGACCTGCGCGTCGTCGAGTACCAGCCCCGCGTAGACCTCCGGCAGCCGGCCCTCCTCGTACAGACGGCGAAGCTCCCGCCGCCGGGGCGTCTCGTCGAAGCCACCGAACAGGTTGACCTCCACCCGCTTGCGGTACTGCTCGTAGGAGCGCAGTGGGAAGTGCAGGATCCGAGCCGGCCACACCGGGGCGGGGATCAGCGCCGGGTGATCGGCGTCGGGCTGGGCCGACACCGCCCGCAGGACCGCCCGCCCGGGCGGGCGCGGCGGCGGGGCCCCGCTCGGCGCCTTCGGGGCCACGCGGACCCTGTGGGCCCCTCGGCCGATCCGGACGTCGGGCCGGCCTCGGTGCGCCACCTTGGGGCGCAGCCGCGAGCGGGCCTCGCGGACCACCAGCCGCTCCGCGAAGGACCCGGGCCCGTCCGGGCGACCCACGAACTCCGGTCGCGGGGCGAGCAGGGTCCCGTAGGGCTCGCCGATTCCGGCGAAGACGTCCTTGAGGCTCCCGCCCACCGGCCACCAGAACTCGTCGGCGTCGGCGTGGATCACCCAGTCGGCGCCGAAGTCGGTGGCCGCCAGGTGCGCCATGCGGGTGACCCAGCTGCGGGCGCGGTGCTCGAAGTCGCGGGCCGGCTCCTCGATGAGGTGCAGCCGTCCCGCCGCCTGGTAGCGCCGCAGGATGTCCGGCGTGCCGTCGACCGAGCCGTTGTCGGTCACGACGAAGAAGTCCACGCCCTGGGCCGCGTGGTAGCGCAGGTTCGACTCCAGCACGTCCTCCTCGTCGCGCACCTTGAGCGTCATCACCAGCCTCACCGCCCCTCACCGTCCCGGTGCAGCGCGCGGCTGAGCGGCTGCGCGACCGCCCCTGCCAGCCGGCGCCATGGCGACGACCGCGCCGCCGACAGCCGGCGCTTGAGGCGCCGGTTCTCGCGCTTGACCTGCTCGAGCCGCTCCCTGGTCCGCGCCAGCCGGCGGGCCGAGCTGGCGGCGCGGGCGCGGTGGCGCGTGCGCTGACGCTGGCGGGCGGCGTTGGTGCGCGCGCTCGCCTCCATCATCTCCAGCTCGAGCGTTGCCAGCTCGCGCCGGCTGTGCTCCTCGGGGATCGCGGCCGCGACCTCGACCGCGTACCGGCGCGCCGCATCCACGCCGCCGTCGGCCAGCGGATCTGGGCAGCCCCTCATGAAGTCGCGCAGGGAGTGGTCCTCGACGAATCGGCCGTCGCGAAGCCCCGCCTCCACCTCCTCCTCGTCGGGGACCAGCGCCTCCCAGCGCTCCATCAGGCGGCCCTCCGCACGTTGGCGGCGCAACTCGCGGACCGAGGCGCTGTCGGGAAAGCTGTCGTCGATGGCGTACTGCTCCATCCTTCGCAGGAAGTGGGCGGACGAGCGGTGAGGGAAGTGCAGGATCCGCACGGGCCACCACGGGCAGGGCACGAAGCGCAGCGACGGCGCCGGGCCCGAGTACGGGTCGGTGGCCAGCCGCCCGGGCGGCCGGACCCCCGCCTGGTCGGAGGCGCCGCCCACGTGGTGGCCACCGCCCGAGACCACGACGTCCGGCGCCGCGCGATGCGCCATCTTGGGACGCAGCCGCGAGCGCGCCTCGCGCACCACCAGGCGCTGATGGAACGGGCCCGGCCCGTCCGGCCGGGGGATGAACTCGGGACGCGGCGCGAACAGCACCCCGTAGGGCTCGCGGACGGCGGTGAAGACGTCGCGCAAGGTCCCGTTCACCGGCCACCAGAACTCGTCGGCGTCGGTATGGATCACCCAGTCGGCGCCGGAGTCGGTGGCCGCCAGCCGCGCCATCCGCGATACCCACTCCCCGTGCATGGCGAAGTAGTCGGGGCTGTCGTCGTCGAGCAGAAGCATGAGGCCCGCCCGCTGGTAGGCGGAGAGGATCTCGGGGGTGCGGTCCACCGAGCCGTTGTCGGTGACGATGAAGAAGTCGATGCCCTGCGCGAGGTGGTAGCGCAGGTTCGACTCCAGGACGTCCTCCTCGTCGCGCACCTTGAGGGTCATCACGAGCTTCATGGCAACCAGTCGGATCGAGGCAGGAGCGGCCGGGCCCCGGGGTGCTCAGCGGGCTGCGCGCTCATCGGCCGCAGCGCGAGCGCATCGGCGCACCACTATGGCAGACGGAGGTGAACCCCCGCGCACGGGCTAGCGTGGGCCGGAGCGGGCCAGCGGCGCCGCTAACCTTGGCCGCGCCCCCGACGGACGGGCCTCATCGCCGGCCCGGATCGGGGCGCTGCCGCGCCCCGATCGGCCGCGGCCCCGCCCGCCATGCGCATACTGTTCGTCTTCCACAAGCCCTCGTTCGTCCGCTACTTCGAGTCGCTGCTTGACGAGCTGGGCGCCCGCGGCCACCACGTCCACATCGCGATCAAGCCGGTCGCGCGGCGGGCGACGACGCGGCGGCGCAAGCCGGGGCCCGAGCTGCTGCGCCGCATCGACGAGCGCAGCTACGCCCTCGTGGAGCGCCTGGGCGAGCGGCACGACGGCATCACCCACGGACCGGCGCCGGTGCGCAGGGACGCCTGGAGCGCGCTGACCGTTGCCCTGCGCCGCTGCATCGACTACCTGCGCTACATGGCGCCGGCCTACCGCCACGCACCCAAGCTGCAGGCGCGGGCCGCGCGCCACACGCCCGAGCTGTTCGTGGGCCTGCTCGAGCGGCGCCGGCTGCGCGCGCGACCCGCGGTGCGGGCGCTCGACCGCCTGCTGCGCGGGCTGGACGGCGCGATACCCGACAGCCGGGGCGTCGAGGGCTTCCTGCGCGAGCAGCGTCCGGACCTGATGCTCATCACGCCGCTCATGTTCGAGCCCTGGCAGGCCGACTACGTGCGATCCGCCAGGGCCCAGGGCGTCAGGACCGCGCTGTGCGTCGCCTCCTGGGACAACCTGACCAACAAGGGGCTGATCCAGACTGCGCCGGACCGCATCTACGTGTGGAACGAGGACCAGCGCCGGGAGGCGGTGGACCTGCATCGCGTCCCGGGCGATCGGGTGGTCGCCACCGGGGCGCAGTGCTTCGACCAGTGGTTCGAGTGGGCGCCCTCGACGACGTCGGCCCGGTTCCGCGAGCGCCTCGGGTTCCCGCCGGACGGGCCGATCCTCCTCTACGTCTGCTCCTACAGCTTCATCGCCCCGGACGAGCCCGACTTCGTCGGGCGCTGGCTGTCCGCCCTGCGCAGCCATCCTGACGAGCGCCTGCGCACCGCCAGCGTGCTGATCCGCCCCCACCCCAAGAGCGAGGTTCGCTGGGACGAGAGCCCGCTGGGCGAGCTGCCGGGTGTGCGCATCTGGCCGCCCGCCGGCGCCCTTCCCACCGACCAGGAGTCCAAGTCCTCGTACTTCGACTCGATCTTCCACAGCGCCGCGGTGGTGGGGATCAACACCAGCGCGTTGATCGAGAGCGCCATCGTTGGCCGCCCGGTGTTCACCGTGCTGGACCCGCAGTTCGAGGACACCCAGGAGGGCACCCTGCACTTCCGCTACCTGCTGCGGGCCAACGGCGGCCCGCTGACCGTCGCGCACGACCTCGCCGAGCACCTCGACCAGCTCGCCGCGGCCACCTCCGCCGACTCGCCCGACGGGCAGATCGAGCGCTTCGTGCACCGCTTCGTCCGCCCGTACGGGCTCGACCGTCCCGCCCTCCCGATCCTGGTCAACGCGATCGAGGAGCAGCTCGCCGCACCGCCCCCGCCGCCGGAGGCGGAGCCGATGCTGCATGCGATCGCCCAACCGGTCCTGCGACCGCTCGCGGCGCTGGCCGATCGCGGGGTCTTCGCCACCGCCGCCAAGCGGCGCCGCACGAGCTGGGCCAAGTCGGCCAGACGGCGGCTCAAGCCGCTGCGTAGGCGCCTGAAGCGCACCCGCCGAGCCGGGATCCGGGCGGCGGGTCGGATGCGCATCGCGGCTGCGGGCCGAATGGCCGGGCGCAACGGCCGGGTCGTGGACGGCGGGCGCGACCGCGGCGGCGACCTAGCCGGGGCGGCGGCCGCGGGCGACGACCGCGGTGCGGATGGTCGGTCGCGGTCGGGCGTCTAGCGTCCGCCCGCGGCCGCCGACGGGCCCCGTCCCCCCAACCGGGCCGCGGCGCGCTGCAGCCGCGACCAGATCGAGCGGTTGCCCGCGCGGTCCGGCCCGGACTCGCTCCCGTGCCCGCCGCGGCGGGCAAGCTCCTCCCGGCACTCCCGGAAGCGCCGCCGGGCGCGGGCGCGCTGGCCCAGCAGCGTGTGCTCGTTGCGCACCAGCGCCCGCATCATGTCCTCCTCCAGGGCCGCCCGCTCGGCCTCCTTGCGGTCGGGTGGCACCCGGACCGGGATGCGGGGCGGTGGTCGTTCCGAGCCGCCGTCGGCGGCCAGCGGATCCGGGCACGCCCGCAGGTAGTCGCGGAAGCTCTCGTCTCGCACCAGACGGCCGGCCGCCAGCCCCGCCTCCAAGGCCGGGCCGCCCACCAGCTCGGCATAGACCTCGGGTAGCCTCCCGGTCAGGTAGGCGTCGTGGAGCTCGCGACGGCGCCCCTCTAGGTCGCTGCGCTCCTGGAGCGCGATGCGCCTGACGCGGGCCTCGTACTGGGCGTAGCTGCGCAGCGGGAAGTGCAGGATCCGGATCGGCCACCGCGGAGCGGGGACGAGCAGATCGCTGTCCTGCGGCTCGGCGCCGACCGGTCGCAGGACGGGCCGTACCGCGCGGCGTGACATCCGATCGAAGCTCGGGCCTCCCCCGCCGCGGGTCAGCCGGTGGCTGCCGATGAAGACGTTGACGTCGGGCATTCCCCGGTGGGCGAGCTTGGGCGTGGTGTGCGAGCGAGCCTCCCGGATCACCATCCTCTCGGCGAAGGAGCCCGGGCCGTCCGGACGGGGGACGAACTCCGGCCGCGGCGCGGCCAGCGCATCCCATCGCGCGTCCACCGCGACGAACGCGTCGGCCAGAGTGCCCGACACCGGCCACCAGAACTCGTCGGCGTCGTTGTTGATCACCCAGTCCGCCGCGAAGTCGGTGGCCGCCAGCCGGGCCATGCGGGTGATCCACTCCGCCTGCAGCTCGTGGTAGTCGTCGGACCGCTCCTCGATCAGGTGCAGGAGCCCCGCCCGCGCGTAGCGATCGAGGACCCCGACCGTCCCGTCGGTGGAGCCGTTGTCGGTGGCGACGAAGAAGTCGACGCCCTGGGCCAGGTGATAGCGCAGGTTGGGCTCGATGACGTCCTCCTCGTCGCGCACGACGAGCGTCATCACGAGCCTCATGACCGGCCACGTTACCGAGGAGCCGGCGCCTCGGTTTGCCAGACTGGCCTGCGCGCCATGCCCCTCGCGATCCGCCCCTCGCGCCCGCGCCCCGAGCCGCCTCCGGCCCCGTTCGTGGTCGGGGTTCCCCGCTCCGGGACGACCCTGCTGCGGCTCATGCTCGACGCCCACCCGCAGCTGACCATCCCGCCGGAGACCTACTTCCTGCCCCAGCTGCTGCGGGCGTGCAAGTCCGGCGACGCCACCCCGGAGCGGGTCATGGAGGTGATCACCGCCACCAGGCGCTGGCAGGACTTCCAGCTCGAGCCGATCTCGCTGCTGCGGCGGTTGCCGGCTGACCGGCCGGTGAAGGGGCGTGAGGCGGCCCGCGCGTTCTACGCCGCCTACGCCGAGAGCGTCGGCAAGCCGCGCTGGGGCGACAAGACGCCGGTCTACCTCAAGAACATGCTGACGATCCAGAAGGGGTTGCCGGAGGCGCGCTTCATCCACATCGTCCGGGACGGGCGCGACGTGGCGCTGTCGGTTCTCGGCCTGCTCTTCGGCCCCGATTCGGTCGACGAGGCCGCGCGCCGCTGGAAGCGCAAGGTGCTGCGGGGGCGCGAGCAGGCCGCTCGCCTGCGCCATTACCGCGAGGTGCGCTACGAGGACCTGGTCGCCGATCCCGGCTCGACCGTGCGGTCGGTCTGCGAATACTTGGAGCTGCCCTGGGATCCGGCGATGCTCGACTATCACCGCCACGCCGCCGAGCGGATGGCCGTGATCGCGCGCCGGCGCGAGCGCCAGGGGCTCGATCCGATTCCGGCCGGCTACGGCCCCCGCATCCACGCCCTGACCAGCGAGCCCCCGAAGGAGGAGCGCATCGGGCGCTGGCGCGCCGAGATGGCCCCGGCCGACCGGGCGGCGTACGAGGAGCGCGCGGGTGACCTCCTCGCCGCGCTCGGCTACGAGGTCGGGGACGGGCGCTGAGCCGCCGCGGCTCAGCTGAGGGCGAAGCGGGCGGCGTCCGGCAGCCCGGCGCCGTCGCCTTCGGCGACCGTGAACTTGCGCCTGGCTCGCTCGATGGCCACCACGGCGGGCGAGATGTAGGTGAAGATCGAGGTGATGCGCGGCTTGGTGGCGAACCCGCCGCGGTGCAGGCCGCCGGTGTCCACGAAGACCACGGTCCCCGCGGGCCCGGTGGCCATCGCGCGCTCGGACTCCGGGACGCGCTGCTCGAGCTCTGGGGCGGGGGGATAGCGCCCGCCGCGCCCGATCCGCCATGGCCACAGGTCGGCATGCCGGCCGCCGGCCGCGCTGCCACGAACGTACTCGAGGGCGCCGGCGTCAGCGTCCACGTCGGAGAAGTAGGTGAACACCTTGACGATGTTGCAGTCCTCGGGGTCCCGGTGCCAGCGCTGGGAGGCCACCCGGTCGGCGTCCCGGGGCGAGGGAGCGGTGTACCACTGGTCCACGTAGGTGAGCTTCGACCACAGGCCGAGGTACGCGTTGGCCACGTCGAGGACCCGGCCGCAGAGCGCGTAGCGCAGGAACGGCGCCCGCGGCGGGATGGGCCGGCTCGACAGCGCGGCGCCCCGGATGATGTAGTCCTCCTTCTCCTGGGCGCGCTCGCCCGGCGGCGGAACCCGCCGGCGCGCCTCCTCGGCGAAGGCCTCGACCTCCCGGCTCAGCTCCCGCCAGAGCCCCCGGTCGCCCACCAGCTCGTCGAAGCTCACGGTCGCCAGCCCGTCGGCGCGCAGCCGCTCGACCACGCGCTCCTGCACGGCGTCCAGCGCGGGCATCTCCCTGGCCAGCGACCGCCGGCTGGCGCCGTTGGTCAGCGAGCGGTGCAGGTGGTAGCGCGCCTGCAGCCGAGACCTATCCAGGCTCTTGTTGAGCTTCTTGCGCAGCTTGGTCACGAAGACGGTGCGTCGAGGGCGGAGTGGTGCGCCTGGCCTCGGGCGCGCCGGGAGTGTAGCCCAGCCGCGGCCCGAGTCCCCCGGGCACCCGGCTAGCCTGTGGGCATGGCGACCTCGCCCACCGCCGCCGCCCCGCCCGAGCTGGAGCGGGCGCCCCGCGACGAGTTCCACGCGCTGCTCGAGCAGCGGCTCCAGCGCCCGGTGGCGGTGCGCGAGCCGCTGGTGCTGATCTCGCAGATCCAGCGCTCGGGCGGCACCCTGCTCTCCCAGCTGCTCGACGCCCACCCCCAGCTGCACGCCCACCCCCATGAGCTGCACATCGGCTACCCCCGCGACAAGCGCGACTGGCCGCGGCTTGACCTGTCCCAGGCGCCCGAGCGGTGGTTCGAAGCGCTCCGCGAGGCCCACGTCGACCGGATGCTGGTGGGCGGCTACCGCAAGTACGCGCGCAAGTGGGTTCAGTACGAGGACGAGCGGCTGGAGACGTACCCCTTCCTGCTGATCCCCTCGCTGCAGCGCGCCCTGTTCGAGCGCTGCGTGACCTCGTGGCCGATCGGGCGCCAGCGCGACGTGCTCGACGCCTACATGACCTCGTACTTCAACGCCTGGATCGACAATCGCAACCTCTACACCGGCCCCAAGCGGTGGATCACCGGGTTCAGCGCGCGGCTGGCCATCGACGCCCCCAACCGCGAGCGTTTCTTCGCCGACTATCCGGACGGCCGGCTGGTGGCGATCGTTCGCGAGCCGCGCTCCTGGTACGGCTCGGCCCTGGCCTACAACGCCGACCGCTACGGCAACCCCGAGATATCGCTGCGGCTCTGGGCCGCGTCGGCCGAGGCGATGATCGAAGCCAAGCGGCGGTTCGGCGACGGCGTCTTCCTGATCGCCTTCGAGCGGATGCTGGCCGACACCGAGGGCACCATGCGCGCCCTGGCCGAGTTCCTGCACATCGACTTCACCCCGACGCTCATCACCCCGACCTTCAACGGGCTGTCGATCAAGGCCAACTCCTCGTTCCGGGTCGAGCGCAGTGGGGTGCTGGACGCGCCGCTACGCCGTCACGAGGGGCTGCCGGCCGAGGCCCTGGAGACCATCGACCGGCTGACCGACGGGCTGTACGACCGGGTCCTCGCGCTAACCGGCTGAGGGTCCCACACAGGCCTGGCAGTCCATGAGGGTCCTGATCCTCCTCGGCCACGGCGATCTCGGCTGCCGCGTGGAGTCGGTGGTCGCCGCGCTGGACGCCCGGGGCCACCGGGTCGAGGTGACGGCGCCGGACGCAGCGGCGCAGCGCCCCGGGGGCCCGACCGCTCGTCGGCTTCCCGGGGGCGGCTCGGTCGCGGCGGCCTACCGCCGGCTGCGGGTGCGGCTCCCGGCCGCGCGCCGCCCGCTGCACGAGCTGCGAGTCCGCGAGCCCGAGGTCGTCGTCGGCTGCCTGCTCGTCGACCGCTACATCCAGGCCGGCCTGCACGCCGCCACCCGGCTGGGCCTGCCGACCGCCGCCCTGGCGACATGGGAGGACGGTCCCACCGCCGGGACCCTGTCGACCCTGCCGGATTCGGTCCTGGCCTGGAATTCCCGGGTGGCGCGCGAGGCGCGCCGGGCGCACGCCGTCCCTCGCGACCGCCTGCTCGTTACCGGCGCGGCCGCGTTCGACGGGTGGTTCGAGCGCCGGGGGGCGAGCGGGAGGGCGGAGGTCTGCACCGGCCTGGGCGTGGATCCGCGCCGGCCATATGTCCTGCACGCCGGCCCGACTCCCGACCGCGCCCACGGCGAGCGGCTGCGCCGGGCGTTGGACGCCGACGGCCGCACGCGCGGGCTCGCGGTGGCGGTCGGGCCGGCGGCGGCGAACGACTCCGAGGGGCTGTTCGACGCGGTCTCCCACGCCGCGGCAATCGCCGGCGCGGACCCGTGGGCGTTCGTGGCGGCGGCGATTGCCGACCGGCCCTGCGTCTTGCTGGCCGCTGAGCGCCGCGGCACCGACGAGCGGGTGCGAGCCCGCCTCGAGCACCTGGTCGAGGGCCGGTTCGTCGAGGTCGTCGCCGACCCCGCGGCAGCCGCAACGGCGGTGGGCGACCTGGTCGAGGGCCGCGACCCGCGGGCACCGATGCGGCGGCGGTTACTCACCACGTTCCTGCGCCCGGTGTCCCTGGACCGCCCGGCGGGCGAGGTGGTGGCCGACGCGATCCTGCAGACCGCGGCCCGCGGCGCTCGGCCCGCGGAGCCGGTCCTTCCCTCACGCCGCGCCGCCCTGCCGGGACGCGCCAAGATCGGCAAGGCACGCCAGCCGCCCACCGAGGAGGAGGAGCGCAGGGCGCTCATGCGCGTGCACGACCAGCACCTGATTCCGGTACGTCAGCCCCTGGTGCTGGTCGCGCAGCTGGGGGCGAGCGCAGGCGACCACCTCGTCCGCCTGCTGGACGGACACCCGCAGCTGCATCCCAAGGCGGGACGGCTCCGTCCCGGCGGCGATCCGCCCGCCTGGCCCCGCCTGGATCTCCGGGCCCCGCCCGAGGCGTGGTGGGAGGCGCTGCGGGAGCCTCCGGACGGCACCGGGCCGGCCTCCGCGCGACAGCGGCCGTTCCTGCTCTCCCCCACCCTTCAGCGCCGCGTCTTCGACCACTGCGTGCGCTCGTGGCCGATGGAGCGTCAACGCGACGTCCTCGACGCCTGGCTGACCGCCTACTTCAACGCCTGGCTGGACTACCAGAACCTCCACGCAGGCGACCAGCGCTGGGTCTGCGCGTCGGGCGGCGCGCTCGGGCTGGACCCCGGCGATCGAGCCGGGTTCTTCGCCGACTACCCCGAGGGACGCCTGATCGCCGTGGTCGAGCCGCCCGCCGGCGGCGACGACGCCGGCGCCCGGCAGTGGGCCGACCGGGCGCGGGCTCTGCTGCGGGCGCGGTCCGATCGGGGCGATCGGCTCCGGGTGGTAGACGGGGCCGCCGTGGCGGCCGAGCCCGGGCCGGTCATGCGCGGCATCGCGAGCTGGCTGGGGATCGACTTCGACCCCGTCCTATGTCGCGCGACGTTCAATCGCATGGCGGTGGAGGCGCCCGCGGCCCCCTCGCGGGCCGGCGTCGACGGTCGCGCCGGCGAGCTCTACGAGCAGCTGATCTCGGCCACCGGATGACGCCGGGCCGGCCGCGGGGGCGGACCGGCCCGTTGCTAGACTGCCGCGCTTCCGTGAGCGGCCTCGGCAAGACCCTCGAACGGTCGCGCTTCCGGGCGCGCTACCAGCTCAATCGCTCGCTTCGCAACGGCGCCAGCCGGCGCGCGTTCCGCGCGCAGGCCCCGGAGCTGACCGCCCCCCAGCAGGCGGCGGTAGACGCGCTGCGCGGCGACGGGCTGGCCATCGTCCCGTTCTCGCAGCTGATCGGCGACGACGCCCTGTGGGCGCAGCTCGCAGCGGGGGTCCGGTCCTTCGTGGCCGCGGCCGAGGAGCACATCCGCGCGCACGGGGGCCGATTCATGGGCAAGGACGACTTCATCGTGCGCCGCCGCGCGCTGATGGGCGCCGCCCCGCCACCCGAGGCGCTGCGCTACGCGCTCTCCGACCAGCTGCTCGGCGTGGTCAACGCCTACCTGGGGCTGCGCTCGAAGCTGACCTATGTGGACAACTGGTACACGGCGCCCTCGCCGCAGGACGCCGACCGGATCGCCTCCCAGCGCTGGCATCGCGACCACATCGACCGCAACATCGTCAAGGTGTTCACCTACTTCTCCGACGTCGACGCGGACGCGGGAGCCACCGAGTACGTGAGGGGCAGCGCCGCGGGGGGACGCCACGGCGACCTGTGGGCGTGGCGGCCCGACGATGAATCGGCCGATCACTATCCGCCGCCCGAGGAGTTCGAGCGCCGCGTCCCCGAATCCGACCGGGTGGCCGCCGAGGGCTCGACGGGGACCGTCGTGCTGTGCGACACCGGCGGCTTTCACCGGGGAGGCTTCGCCCGCAAGCCCCGGGTGACCGCGAACTTCACCTACGTCTCGCCGGCCGCGCTGGCCAGCGATCTGACCAAGCGGCGGTTCGAGCTGCCGGACGCGCTGCCCGACCCGTCGTCACCCGCGGCCCGTTTCGCGCTGGAGTAACCGCCGGCCCGGCAGCCCGCGGGCGCAGTGGCCCGCGGAGGCACGGATATCATCGGCCGCCGCATGAGGGTCCTCATCGCGCTCGACCACAGCGGCTTCTTCCGCCACTTCGACACGGTGGCCGCGTCCCTGTGCGACCGTGGCCACCGGGTCTCGGTCACCACGCGGCTCGGGCCCCGCGGCGGCGAGGAATACCAGCGCGACCTGCTGGAGCCCCTCGCCCGGCATCCCAACGGCGCCTACGACGTGGAGCTGCGCAAGCGAAGCGACTCGCTGCGCGGCCGCCTGCGCACCGCCCGGGAGGCGACGGACTACTCGGTCTACTTCCGGCGCCAGCACAACTCCCCGCTGCAGGCCGATCGTCGTGGGGAGCGCTGCCCGCCCCTCGTACGCCGGCTGGTGCGCACGCGGGCGGGCCGTGCGCTCGTCTCGCGGGACGCGGTCCTGCGCCTCTACCGGCGCTGGCAGGCCGGCGTCCCGGCCGACCCCGCGATCGCCGATCAGGTCGCCGCGCAGGCTCCGGACGTGCTGGTCGCGTGCCCGTTCATCTCGCCGCTGTGCTGGGACTTCGAGTACCTGCGCGCCGCCCAGGGGCTGGGGATCTCCACGGTAGCGGCGGTCGCCAGCTGGGACAACCTGTCCACCAAGGGCACGTTCCACCTCATGCCGGACTCGGTGCTGGTGTGGAACCAGAGCCTCGCCGACGAGGCGACGGCGATCCACGCCGTGCCGCCCGAGCGCCTGGTCCTCACCGGGGGGCCCAAGTTCGACCACTACTTCGGCCTGGCGCCGTCGGTCTCCCGGGAGGAGTTCTGCGCCCACGCGGGCATCGACCCGCGGCGACCGTATCTCCTCCACCTCGGCTCCTCTGAGAAGGTGGCGGGCGACGAGACCGGCTTCGCCCGCGACCTCGCCGACGCGCTGCGGGCCAACCCGCGCACCGCCGACGTGCAGGTGCTGGTCCGTCCCCACCCGGTCAACGGCCCGATCTGGAGGGACTTCGACCACGACGCCGTCACGGTCTATCCGCCCGTCGGCGCGCGACCAGACGTCGAGGGCGCCCGCGAGGACTACTTCCACTCGCTGCACTACGCGGTCGCGGCGCTGGGCGTGAACACCAGCGCGTTCCTGGAGGCCGCAATCGCCGACCTCGCCTGCCTGAGCGTCGTCAGCGAACGCCACCGCGAGGGCCAGGTCGACCGCGGGCACTTCCAGCACCTGCTCGCGGGCCGGTTCATCGAGACCGTCCCGGACCTCGACAGCGCCGCCCGAGCCGTGGCGCAGA
>DATAEY010000090.1:0-16535 GCA_036257715.1 Solirubrobacteraceae bacterium
CAAGTCGACGCTCGTCAACCGGCTGACGGCGACGCGCACGGCGGTCGTCCACGAGACGCCTGGTGTCACCCGGGACCGCAAGGAGCTGCCCACCGAGTGGAACGGCCGGCCCCTGATCCTGATCGACACCGGCGGCATCGACCTGGCCGATGCCGACCGGCTCTCCGCCGCGGTGCGCGAGCAAGCCCGGGCCGGGGTGGCCGACGCAGCGCTCGCGCTGCTGGTGGTGGACGCCCGCGCCGGGCTCGGGCCGGGCGACGAGGAGCTGGCGGACCTGCTGAGGCGGGCGGACAAGCCGGTGGTGGTGGCGGCCAACAAGTGCGACACACCGGGCGACGTGGCGCTGGCCGCGGAGTTCCACCGCCTCGGGCTCGGCGACCCAGTGGCGGTCTCCGCGGTGCACGGGCTGGGCACCGGCGACCTGCTCGATCGACTGGTCGAGTCGCTGCCGGCCGCCGGCGCGCCGGCGCCCTCCGAGCCCGCGGCGGCGCAGGCGCCCCCGGATCGCGGCGAGGTGCGCCTGGCGGTGATCGGGCGTCCCAACGTGGGCAAGTCATCGCTGGTCAACCGCTTTCTCGGCCGCGAGCGGGTGATCGTCTCGGAGCGGCCGGGGACCACCCGGGACGCGATCGACGAGGCGACGGTGGTGCACGGCCGGCGGTTCGTGCTCATCGACACCGCGGGCATCCGGCGCCAGTCGCGGGTGGCGGCCTCCGGCGACGGGGTCGAGTACTACACCACGCTGCGCTCCCGCCGGGCGGCGGAGCGGGCGGACGTGGCGCTGGTGGTCTGCGATGCGCGCGATGGCGTCACCGCGCAGGACCTGCGGATCGCCGAGCTGGCGATGACCAGCGGATGCGCCACCGCGCTCGTGCTCAACAAGTGGGACCTGGCCGGCGAAGGGCTCGACCTCGACCACGAGCGCGCCCGGGTGGCTCAGAAGCTGCGCTTGCGGCCACGCGTTCTCACCGCCAGCGCGCGCACGGGGCGCAACGTCTCCCGGCTCCTGGTCGAGGCCGCGGCCCTGGCCGACCGAGCCGCCGCCCGCATCCCCACGCCCAAGCTCAACCGCTTCCTCGGCGAGCTGGTCCAGGACCGTCAGCCGCCCGCCCGTGGCGGCCACCGGCTCAAGCTGCTGTACATGGCCCAGGTCGGCGAGCGGCCTCCGCGCTTCGCCGTGCAGGTCAACCACCGCGGGCGGGTAACCCGCGACTACGCCTTCTACCTGGAGAACCGGCTTCGCGAGCGGTTCCGCCTAGAGGGCGTCCCGCTGGTCATCGACCTCGTCGAGCGCCGGGAGCAACGCTCGCGGCGCGGGCGGCGCGGGCGCCCGGTCGCGACGTGACGTCCCGGCGGACCCTGGTCGCGGCGGCGGTCCTGGCCGTCGCCGCGGTCGCCGCGGTGGTGCTGCTGGTCGGCCGGGGCGAGCGGCCGCCCGCCACCGGCGCCGCCCGGCTGGTGCCAGACACCGCGCTCGCCTACCTGCACGTCTCGACTGACCGCGACCGTGACGCGGTTCGCCGCGCCGACCAGCTGCTGCGGCGCTTTTCCAGCGGCGCCGAGGCGCGCGACGCGGTCACCAGCCGGCTCACGTCGATCGGGCCCGGCCTGTCGTACCGTCGCGACGTGCGTCCCTGGCTGGGCCTGGAAGCCGCGGTCGCCCTGCTCGACACGCCCGGCCCCACCGCCACCCCGGTGGCCGTCGTAGCGGTGGCGAACCGCGCCCGCGCCGACGCCTTCCTGGGCCGCGCCTCCCGCCCGCCAGCCGCCTCGGCGTATCAGGGGGTGACCATCACGAGCTACGGCGGCCTGGCCACCGCGTTCCTGGGCCGCTACCTGGTCGTCGGACCACCGGCCGGCGTCCAGGCGGCGATCGACGTCCGGGGCGGCCGCATCCGAGCGCTCGGGCGCTCGCCCGCCTTCCGCCGCGCGACCGCGGGCCTGCCCGCCGACCGTGCGGTCGACGCGTACCTTCCCGCGGCGGGCGTGTCCCGGCTGCTGGCCGCCCAGTCGAGCGCGCTCGGGGCGGCCGGCGCCCTGCTGCAGCAGCCCGGGCTGGTAGCCACCGGCCTGTCGCTGAGCGCGGAGGGCGATGGCGCCCGCCTGCGGGTCCACAGCGTCATCGACCGCTCGGCCGCCGGGCCGCGGCGCTTCCTGCCATTCGAGCCCCGGCTGCTGGACTCGGTTCCCGGCGACGCGCTGGGGTACCTCGGGGTGAGCGGCCTCGACCGCTCGGCCGGAAGTCTTCTCCCGGCGCTGGCCGGGGGTGCCGCTCCTGCGGTGGCGCGCCTGCTGGCGCGCGCCGCCGGTAACGCCCGCCGGGCCGGCCTGGACCTGGAGCGCGAGGTCGCCCCGGTGTTCCGGGGGGAGGTCGCGCTGTGGCTGAACGCGGCGGCTCCGGCGCCGGCGCTCACGCTCATCGCCCGCACCCGTGACGAGCGCGCCACGCGACAGGCGCTGGCCAGGCTGCAGCGCCCCCTGATCACGGCCCTCGCCCCGCCCGCCCGAGGGCCCGGGCAGGCGGCCGTGTTCGAGCAACAGGCGATCGCCGGCGTCCAGGCGTTCCGGCTGCGGCTAGGCCCGGGTGTCGAGCTCGACTACGCGGTGTTCGACGGCAAGGTCGTGATCTCCACCGCCCTGCAGGCCATCGCCGACGCCCGCCGCTCGTCCGAGGCCCTGCCGGATACGCCCGGCTTCCGGGCGACACTCGGGGATCGCCCCCAGCGCGTCACCTCAATGGTCTTCCTGGACTTCGCCAAGTTCCTGGGGCTGGTGGAGCTCTCGACCCTGGCCACCACGCCGGCCTACCAGTCGATCCGTGCCGACCTGCACAAGATCCGGGCGGTGGGCGCCGCAAGCTGGGGAGGACGGGCCGGTTCGACCACCGACGTGTCGATTGCGCTGGGCTGACGGGCGTCCGATCGCCGCTCGGGCGGGATCTCGACGCTAGTCTTTGCCGCCGGCTCCCGCCCGTCCGCCGGACGGCGCCCTCTCCCGGCTCCGCCGGCCGCCGCCTATGACCCAGCTGTCCGCCAACGACTTCCTCTTCACCTCGGAGTCGGTCACCGAGGGCCATCCCGACAAGATGGCCGACCAGATCTCCGACGGTGTGCTCGACGCGATCATGCGCGACGACCCCGCCGGGAAGGTTGCCTGCGAGACGCTGGTCAACACAGGGCTGATCTTCGTGTCGGGAGAGATCAGCACCAAGACCTACGTCGACATCCCCCGCATAGCCCGCGAGACGGCGCGGCGGATCGGCTACACCGACGCCTCCTACGGCTTCGACTGCGAGACGTGCGCTGTGATCAGCGCCATCGACGAGCAGTCGTCGGACATCGCCGAGGGCGTCGACCGCTCTTACGAGGCGCGCCACGACCCGGCCGACGACGACGAACTCGATCTCGCCGGCGCCGGCGATCAGGGGATGATGTTCGGCTACGCCACCCGCGAGACCGACGAGCTGATGCCGATGCCGATCTCGCTCGCCCACCGGCTCGCGCAGCGGCTCGCAGAGGTCCGCAAGGCCGACGTGCTGCCCTATCTTCGCCCGGACGGCAAGACCCAGGTCAGCGTCCGCTACGAGAACGGGAGGCCGATCGAGATCGAAAAGGTACTGATCTCCACGCAGCACAAGGACGCGGACGGCCTGGACGTCGAGACCCTGCTCAAGCCGGACCTGTTCGAGCACGTGCTGCACCCGATCCTGCCGGCCGAGCTATACGACGAGCGAAAGCTCATGAAGAACTTCCTGGTCAACCCGACCGGACGGTTCGTCATCGGAGGCCCGATGGGGGACTGCGGCCTCACCGGCCGCAAGATCATCGTCGACACCTACGGTGGCATGGCGCGCCATGGCGGCGGCGCCTTCTCGGGCAAGGACCCGTCCAAGGTCGACCGGTCCGCGGCCTACGCCGCCCGCTACGTGGCCAAGAACGTCGTCGCGGCTGGGCTGGCCGACCGCCTCGAGCTCCAGGTCGCCTACGCGATCGGGGTCGCCCACCCCGTGTCCGTGATGGTCGAGGCGTTCGGCACCGAGCGCGTCCCGGTCCCCCAGATCGCCGCGCTAATCGGCGAGCACTTCGACCTGCGCCCCGGGGCGTTCCGCCGCTATCTCGACCTGCACCGCCCGATCTTCCAGAAGACGGCCGCCTACGGGCACTTCGGACGCGAGGACCACGACTTCACCTGGGAGAAGACCGACAAGGCCCCGGCCCTGCGCGCCGCCGCGGGGCTCGAGGAGCGCGAGGGCGCGCTCCCTTAGTGGGACGTCGTCGCCAGACGGCGGATCCCGCCTGGCCGGGACCGGTCCGCAGACCGCCGTGGCGAGGTGGCGCTCTGACCATCGCGGCCGCCATCGTCCTCTCGGCCCTGCCGGCCGCGCCGGGGCACGCCCTGGCGCCGTCCAACGGGGCGTACGCCGGCGGCTTCCTGACCACCGCCGCGCCGCTGGTGGCCATGCGGGTCGCCTCCGGGCGCGTCGTCCTGGAGGGTCAGGCGATCGCGCGCTGCGCCGGCAGGAGCCCGGTGGAGGACTACGTCGTCCTGCGCACGCTGGTGGACCCCAACGGCTCGTTCCGGGGCCACGGCGTCAGGACCTACCGGGTGAGCGCGACGGAGTCGCGCAGCGTGTCGCTCACCGCGTCCGGGGTCCTGGTCGACCCGGGTCGGGCCGCCGGCTCGCTTCGGCTGAGGATCCTGGTCCGCCGCCGCGGACGGCCGCTGGTGCGCTGTTCCAGCGGCGCGCAGCACTGGGAGGCCCGCTCGGCCTCCGGCCCGGCGTCCGGGCCGCCAGCCCCGCTGGCCGGCGTGAGCTACTACGGGGCGATCGCACAGCGCGGCTTGCTGCCGTTTCCCCTGGCGCTGCACGTCTCTCAGAACGGCGCCCGGGTGGACGCGGCGGTGTATCGGCTCTACCGCCGCTGCCGCGGGGTGAGCTCGCGGGACATCGCCAACGACGCGCCGCCCGCCGCGATCCGCCCGGACGGCAGCTTCGCGACGGTGCAGCGCTACAGCCAGCGCTTCGTCGACGCGATCGAGTCGTTCACGTTCAGGTTCGCGGGCCGGTTCTCGACCATGGGGGTCGGCGGCACCCTGCGGGCGACCTCGATCCTGCGCGGCCTGCGCACCCGCCGGGTGATCGGACGCTGTGACAGCGGCACCGTGACCTGGACCGCGGTGCCCTGACGGCGCCACCGAGCCGTCGCCGCGGCGGATCTCGGCCGTCCAGCCGCGTCGCTCGCCGCGTCCGACGCCGGGCCTACGGTCTGGACCGATGACCGCGATTGCCAAGGTGGAGCCGCTGACCACGGCCCGCGCACTGCGCGGGCCGTTCGACTACCGGCTGCCCGAGCCATTCCGGGGGGTCGACGTCGGCTCGCTGCTGGTCGTTCCCTTCGGTCGCCGACGCGTGCTGGGCGTCGTGGTCGGGCTGGCCGGCGAGTCCGACATCCCGCCCGAGCGCCTCGCCGCGCCGGTGGACGCGCTCGAGCTCGGCGTGCCCGCGGAGCTGGTGCGCCTCGCCGGCTGGATCGCCGACCAGTACTGCTCGACCGCCGCTCGGGCGCTCGCCCTGGTCCTGCCGCCGGGCACGGGACTGCGCCGGCCCCCGCCGACGGGCCGCCCCGAGCGACGACGGGCGCGGGCGGCGCCGACCGCCCGGACCCCCGCGGTTGGCCGCGCGCCGAGACGAGCCCCGCGACTGACCGCCGAACAGCTAGCCGCGCTCGAACCCGTGGCGGCGGCGCTGGCCGCCGGCCGGCCGGACGCCTTCCTCCTTCAGGGCGTCACCGCCTCTGGCAAGACCGAGGTCTACCTCGGCGCCGCGGCGCAGGCGCTGGAGCAGGGGAGGGGGGCGATAGTGCTCGTGCCCGAGATCGGGCTGACCCCTCAGGTGGTAACTCGCTTCCAGGCGCGGTTCGGCCCCAGGGTGGCCGTGCTGCACTCCCGCCTGGCCCGCACCGAGCGTCACCAGCAGTGGTCGAGGCTGCGCCAGGGGAACGCCCAGATCTGCGTCGGCCCGCGGTCGGCCGTGTTCGCGCCCGTCCGCGGCCTCGGGCTGCTGGTGGTCGACGAGGAGCACGATCCGTCCTACAAGCACGAGGGGGACCCCCGCTACGACGCCCGTCGGGTCGCGGCTCGACGCGCCTGGGAGGCCGGGGCCGTCCTCCTGTGCGGGTCGGCCACGCCCCGGCCGGAGAGCTACCGGTCGCTTCGGCGGCTGCGACTGACCCGTCGCGTGGACGGGCGGCCTCTGCCCCCGGTCGAGCTGCTCGACATGCGCGGCGCCGCCCACGCCCTGCACCCCCGGACCCGCGAGGCGCTCGAGGCGGTCCGCCGCCAGCGCGCCAAGGCGATCGTGCTGCTCAACCGGCGCGGGTGGTCGAACTTCGTGTCTTGCCGCGGGTGCGGCCACGGATGGGGCTGCCCGCAATGCGACGTGGCGCTGATCCTGCACCGAGGGGAGGCCACGCTCGCCTGCCACCACTGCGGGCACCGGGAGGGTCTCCCGCGCCGCTGCCCGGCCTGCGGCTCGCTATCGGTGGCCCGCCACGGGGCGGGCACGGAGCGGGTGGAGCGTGAGCTGCTCGACGCGCTGGGCGCGGACGATTTCCCGGTCTTCCGGCTGGACTCCGACGCGGCGAGCGGCAGGGGCGCGGCGGGGGAGCTGCTGGCGCGCTTCGACGCCGCACCGGCGGGGGTGTTGGTGGGAACCCAGATGGTGGCCAAGGGGCACGACTTCCCCGACGTCACGCTCGGTGCGGTGCTCGACGCCGACTCGACGCTCCGCTTCCCCGACTTCCGCGCCGAGGAGCGCACCTTCGCGCTCATCGCCCAGCTGGCGGGCCGGGCGGGTCGGGGACCTCGCGGCGGCCGGGTGCTGGTGCAGACACTCTCCCCCCGCGCGCCGGCGATCGCGTTCGCCGCGCGCCACGACACCGAGGGGTTCCTGGCCGCGGAGCTCGAGCGGCGAGCCACCCTGCGATACCCCCCGTTCGCCGACCTGATCCGGGTGGTCTGCTCGTCCACCGAGCCGGCGCCCGCCGAGGCGGCGGCGGCCGCGGTGCGGGCCGCCGTCGCGGCGCCGCGAGCGCTCGTGCTCGGCCCCGCGCCGCTGTTCCGGCGGCGCGGGCGCCACCGCGCCCAGGTGGTGGTCAAGGCGCTCGAGCGCCAGGAGGCGCTGCGGGCGGTGCGGGAGGCGCTGGAGGCGGTGGTGGGCCAGCGCGCCCACCGCCGGGCGGCGTTCAGCGTCGACGTCGACCCGCAGTAGGGCGCGGCTACACTCGACGGCCGTGACCGAGACCGCCGAGCGCCCCACCGCCGAGGAGGACGAGCTCGAGGAGCTCGAGCCTCCCGAGCTCGACCCGGAGGTCGCCGCGCGCCGGGCCGCCGCGCTCGCGCAGGTGCGGACGTTCGGCGACCCCGTTCTGCGCTCTCGGGCGCTGCCGGTCGAGCGCTTCGACGACGATCTGCGCGTCGAGGCGGCCCGGATGGCCGCACTCATGCACGACGCGCTGGGGGTCGGACTGGCGGCGACCCAGCTCGGGGTGATGCATCGCCTGCTGGTCTACCGGGTCGGGGCGGACGCGCCGCTGGCGGTGCTGGCGAACCCCCGGGTCGACTGGGCCAGCGACCAGGTCGAGTCGATGGAGGAGGGCTGCCTCAGCCTCCCGGGAATCCACGTGGACGTCGAGCGGGCGCTGCATGTGCGAGTGGGCGGGCAGGACGAGCGCGGCGACGAGCTGGTGATCGAGGCCTCCGGGCTCGAGGCGCGGGTGATCCAGCACGAGATCGACCACCTCGACGGCGTCCTGATCCTCGATCGCACCTCGCGCGAGGAGCGCAAGGCCGCCATGCGGGAGCTGCGCGAGCGAGAAGAGGCCGCGCCGGCCCGCTGAGGCCCGCCGCCGGTGCGCACGGTCTTCGCCGGGACCTCGTCGTTCGCCGGCTCGGTCTTGGAGCGGCTGGCGACCACCGAGCACCGACCGGTCCTGGTGGTGACACGGCCCGACCGCCCCAAGGGCCGCGGCCGCCGACCGGCCCCGCCGCCGGTGGCGCTGGTGGCCCGGGAGCTCGGGATCGAGGTCGCGCAGCCCGGCGACGTCAACGACGAGGCGGCCCGGCGCCGGATCGCCGCCGCCGCCCCGGAGGTCGTCTGCGTTTGCGCGTTCGGAGCCCTGATCCGCGAACCGCTTCTGTCCGACCACTTGATGCTCAACGTTCATCCGTCGCTGCTCCCGCGCTGGCGCGGCGCGGCCCCGGTGGAGCGCGCGATCATGGCCGGCGACGCCCGGACCGGGGTGTCGATCATGCGGGTGACCGCCGGGCTGGACAGCGGCCCGGTCTGCCTGCAGCAGCCCGACCCGGTCTCGGCGGACGACACCTACGGCTCGCTGGCCCCCCGCCTGGAGGACCGAGGGGCCCGGCTGCTCGTGCGGGCGCTGCGCGAGCGCCCCCCGTTCGCCGAGCAGGACGAGGCGGGCGCCACCTACGCGGCGAAGATCGGCCCGGCGGACCGCCTCCTCGACCCGTCACGTCCCGCCCGCGAGCTCGAGCGCACCGTGCGCGCTCTGCACCCCCACATCGGCGCCCGGGCAGTCCTGCCCGACGGCGAGACGCTCACCGTCCACGCCGCCGCCGCTCGGGACGAGGGACCATCGCCCGGGCGGCTCGCGACCGACCGGGGACGGCTGCTGCTGGGATGCGCGACGGGGACGCTGGAGCTGCTGGTCGTCCAGCCCGCCGGCGGGCGACCGATGGACGCCGCCGCCTACCTGCGCGGGCACGCCCCGGTCTGAGGCGATGGTCTCCGCCGCGCGCAGCTGCGCGTTCACGGTCCTGCGCCGGACCTTCGAGCAGGGCGCGTACGCCGACCGCGCCTTGCGGGCGCAGGCCACTCGCGCCGGGCTGGAGGGCCGCGACCTGGCGCTGGCGACTCGGCTGGCGCTCGGGGCCGTCCAGCGCCGCGGCACCCTGGACCACCTCATCGAGGTCCTGGCCGACCGGCCGGTCGAGCGGCTGGACGCGCCGACGCTCGCGGCGCTGCGGCTGGGTCTCTTCCAGCTGTGCTTCCTCGACGGGGTGGCGAGCCATGCGGCCGTCGATCAGTCGGTCGAGCTCGCCAAGGCGAGCGGCCGGGGCGGGCATCGCCTGGTCAATGCGGTGCTGCGCCGGGCCGCCGGCGAGGCGCGGGTCCTGATGGAGTCGCTGGACGACGAGACGCCGCAGGCCGCCGCGATCAGGCACTCGCACCCCGAGTGGGTGGCTCGCCTGTGGTGGGACGCCCTTGGGGCCGGGGAGGCACGCGCGTTGATGGCGGCGGGCAACCACCCGCCCGAGTCCGCGTTGCGCGCGAACACGCTGGTCGCCCGCCCAGAGGAGGTGGAGCGCGAGCTGGCCGTCACCGGCGTCGCAACCCACCCCGCGCAGCGGCTGCCCGAGGGTCTGGTGGTCGAGACGCCGTTCGACGCGCAGGCGTCGCCGCTTTGGCGCGCGGGTGCGATAATGCCGCAGTCGCGCGCCTCGATGCTCGTCTCGCGCATCGTCAGCCCGGAGCCGGGGGACCGGGTGCTCGACCTGTGCGCCGCCCCCGGCGCCAAGGCGACGCACCTGGCTGCGCTGACCGAGGGCCGCGGCGAGGTGGTTGCGGTGGAGGGGCGGCCGGCGCGCGCCCGCGCGCTGGCCGACAACGCCCAGCGCGCGCGGGCGAGGAACCTGCGGGTGCGGGTCGGCGACGCGCGCGAGGACCACGGGCACGGCTTCGACCGCGTGCTCGTCGACCCGCCGTGCTCGGGGCTCGGCACGCTCAGCGCGCGACCTGATCTGCGCTGGCGCGCGTCGCCCGAGGCGGCCGAGCAGCTGGCGCGGCTGCAGGCGGAGATCCTCACGGCGGCGGCGCGGGCCGTGCGCCCGGGCGGGGTGCTGGTCTACTCCACCTGCACGATCTCGCCTGCGGAGAATGAGCTGCAGGTGGAGCGGCTGCTGGCCGGCCACCCGCAGCTCCGCGCAGATGACCTGCACTCCGAGTACCCGCTCTGGAAACATCCGTACGTGGCCCGCCACCTGCTGCTCATGCCACATCGCGACGCGACGCAGGGGTTCTTCATCGCCCGGCTGCGGCGGGGGTCAGCCACGTCATGAGCGATGCCGAGATCCAGGTGGGGACGGTGTGTCCAGAATGCCACGAGCCCTGGCTGCGCCCGACCAACCTCCCGGGTCGCTATCGGTGCGTCTACTGCCTGAAGCGGTTCGAGCTCGTCTCGCTGTGCCCCAACTGCGGCGAGCACTCCACCATCGTGCGCATGTCCAGCACGGCGATGCTGAGCTGTAACCACTGCGGCGCAAGCATGCTGCGCCAACTGTGACGACGTCCGGCCGTCAGCTCCCGCACGACGTCCGCGTCGCGCCCTCGATCCTGTCGGCCGACTTCGCCCGCCTCGGCGGGCAGGTGGCCGAGGTGATGAACGCCGGCGCGCACGTGATCCACGTCGACGTCATGGACGGCCACTTCGTCCCCCCGATCACCATCGGGCCGCTGATCGTCTCCGCGATCGCGGATCAGGTCCACGACCAGGGCGGCGTCATCGACGTCCATCTGATGATCGAGCGCCCCGAGCGCCACGTCGGCGACTTCGCCGGCGCCGGCGCCGACAGCATCACCGTGCACGCCGAGGCCACGCCGCACCTGCACTACGCGATCCAGGCCGTGCGCGAGGGCGGCTGCCGGGCGGGGGTGGCGATCTGCCCGGCCACGCCGGTGGAGGCGATCGGTCAGGTGACCGACATCATCGACCTGGCGCTGTGCATGTCGGTCGACCCGGGCTGGGGCGGCCAGGAGTTCATCCCCTCCTCGCTGGCCAAGCTCGAGCGCCTGCGCTCGCTGCTTCCCGGCCACGTGGTCCTCGAGGTCGACGGAGGGATCGACACCGACACCGCCGCGGCGGTGGTGGACGCCGGCGCCACGCTGCTGGTCGCCGGCTCGGCGGTGTTCGGGACGGCGGACCCGGCGCGCGCCTACTCGGACCTCGCCGCGGCGGCGAACACCAGCATCGCCGAGAGAAGCCCGGCGGCGCCGCAGTAGCCGATCTCGACGCGCAGGACCTGGTCGGTGACCGGGGCCAGGAGCAGCCAGGCGACGAACGCCGCCGCGGTGGCCAGCCAGGCGGCGCAGGCGGCGGCGGCCCGGTCGCGGGCCAGGGCGGCCTGGTTGAGCGTCCCGGCGAACAGGTGCAGGCCCATCCCGACGCCCATCAGCGCCAGCCCGACGCGACCGTACTCGAACTGACCCCCGAACACCGCCGTCATGACCGCCGGGCCGATCGCCAGCAGCCCCAGCGCGACCGCGACCGTGAAGACTCCGATCGCCAGCGCGGTCACCCGGATGGCGTGGCGGAACGCCGCCTCGCCCTCGGTGGCCTCCAGCCCGGCCAGATGAGGCAGCAGCGACAGCTGGACGGCCTGGAAGAGCTGGAGCGGCGCACGGGCGATCAGCAGGACGTTGAACACGAAGCCCGCCACGGCCACGTTGGCGGCGGCCGCCCCGACGGTCAGGACGGGCACGTTGAGCAGCGTCTGCTCGGCCAGCATGATGCCCAGCACCGCCACCGCGAACCCGGCGCCCCGAGTCAGGGTCAGGTCGGTGAGCGCCTCCTCGGCCCCCTCGGCGCCGGGGCCCTCGAGCGCCGCGTCGGCGGCCGGCGCCAGCGCCCCGGCGGGCTCCTCGCCCAACGTCGCGATCCGGCGGCCGAACGCCGCCGGCACCACCAGCAGCGACAGCGCCGGGGCGGCGGCGATGCCCAGGGCGACGGTACCCGGACCGCCCACCCCCAGGGCCACCGCCGCCGGGAAGCAGACCCGCACGCAGGCGTCGAACAGGACCAGCGCTCCGAACACCATGAAGCGCTGGTAGCCGGCCAGCCAGCCCCGAGCGAAATAGGCCGCCCCGTACGTCGTGACGCCGGCCAGCAGCGCCCAATAGAGCGCCTCCGAACCGCCGAACAGGCCGTCCTGGATCGGCGAGCGCAGCGCCAGCGCGGCGGCGATGAACAGCACCCCGAAGCCGCACTGCAGGGCGGCCGGCACCCGCAGGGGATGGGCGTGGGCCAGGCCGGTCGCCCGACGGGCGGCGATCGTGCGCGACAGCAGCTGCTCGACCGGGCGATAGATGGTGGAGATCACGATGAACATCAGCGACCACAGCACCACGATGCGCGCGTAGGCCGGCGCGCTGAGGACGTGGCTGGAGAGCGAGAAGAAGGCGAAGGTGGCCAGGCCGGCGGCGGCGAGCCCGGCGGACAGGATCCCGGTCGCGCGCCCGTAGCCGGCGGTCCGCGTCGCCAGCGGGCGCTCGGGTCGAGCGGTGCGGATCACGGGACGTATCCTCCAGGATGGCCGTGGGGACCCGCACTGACATCGACGCCGCGCATCTCGCCCACGCCATTGAGCTGGCCGAGTGCGGCCGGGGCCGCGTCAGCCCCAACCCGCTGGTGGGTGCCGTGCTGGCCCGTGACGAGGAGGTCCTGGGAGAGGGCTACCACACCGCATTCGGCGCCGCGCACGCCGAGCGGGAGGCGATAGCCGCCGCCGGGGCCACCGACCTGCGCGGGGCGACGCTGTACGTGTCGCTCGAGCCGTGCTGCCACCACGGCAAGACGCCGCCCTGCACGGACGCCATCGTGGAGGCCGGGATCAGCCGCGTGGTCGTGGCCTCGGATGACCCGACCGAGCACGCCTCCGGGCGGGGTCTGGGCATCCTCCGGGACGAGGGCGTCGAAGTAGAGGTCGTCGGTGGCCAGCTCGCCACCCGCGCCCGCCTGGTCAACCAGGCGTTTCGCAAGCACGCCCGGACCGGGCGCCCCCACGTGATGTTCAAGGCCGCCATGACGCTCGACGGCAAGGTCGCCACCGAGGGCGGGGACTCCAAATGGATCTCGGGGCCGCGCAGCCGGGAGCTGGTGCACCGCTGGCGGTCGGAGTGCGATGCGGTGGCGGTCGGGATCGGCACCGCGATGGCGGACGACCCGCAGCTCACGGCCCGCTTCGAGGGCGCCGACCGCCAGCCGCGCCGGGTGGTGTTCGACTCGATGGGACGCCTGCGGCTGAACTCCATGCTGGTGCGCGAGGCCTCGAGCGTCCCGCTGACCGTGGTCGTCTCGCGCGCGGCGCCGCGCCGGGCGACCGAGGCACTCGAGAGCGGCGGGGCCGACGTGGTGATCGCCACAGGCGGCAACGAGCCGACCCGGGTGGCCTCGGCGCTCGACCTGCTTGGCGCGGCCGGGATCACCTCGATCATGCTCGAGGGCGGACCGCACCTGGCGGGGGCCTTCCTGGACGCCGGCGAGGTCGACGAGGTGCGGCTGTTCGTGGCCCCGATGATGCTGGGCGGACGCGGCGCCCGCAGCCCGGTGGAGGGAGAGGGCGCCGAGTCGATTGCCGACGCGGCGTCGGCGCTGAGCCTGCGGTGCGAGGAGGTGGACGACGACCTGCTGATCACGGCCCGGCTCCGCGAGTGGTGAGCCGCGGGCGGCTTGCGACAATGCGGACGCCGAGATGTTCACCGGTTTGGTCCAGGAGCTGGGCAGGGTCACCGCCGTGCGACGGACCGCCGACGGCGCGCGCGTGACCGTCGCGGGGCGCATCGCCCACGACCTCGCCGAGGGTGATTCGGTCGCCGTGAACGGCGTATGCCTGACCGCCACCGGGGTCGGCGACGGCTCGTTCCAGGCCGACGTGATGGAGGAGACCCTTCGCCATTCGTCGCTGGGCGCGGTGCGCGACGGCACCGCGGTCAACCTCGAGCTCCCGCTGCGCGCCTCCGACCGGCTCGGGGGCCATCTCGTGCAGGGCCACGTGGATGGCATGGGCACGGTTCGGGAGGTGGCCGGCGAGGGCTTTGCCCGGCGCCTGCGGATCCAGGCCGATCCGGGCCTCGGGCGCTACCTGGTGGACAGAGGCTCGATCGCGGTCGACGGCATCTCGCTGACCGTGGCGTCGGTGGACGGGGACGAGTTCGCCGTGTCCCTCATCCCGGAGACCCTCGAGCGCACCAACCTCGGCTCGGCGGAGCCCGGCCAGACGGTCAACCTGGAGGTCGACGTGGTGGCCAAGTACGTGGAGAAGCTCATCCGATGAGCGCTCAGCGCACCCGATTCGCCACCGTTGAGGAGGCGCTCGACGACATCCGCGAGGGCAGGATGGTCGTGGTCTGCGACGGGGTCGACCGCGAGAACGAGGGCGACCTGGTGATGGCCGCCCAGTTCGCCACCCCCGAGGCCATCAACTTCATGGCCAAGGAGGCCCGCGGCCTGATCTGCCTGGCGCTGACCCCTGAGCGCTGCGACGAGCTGGGGCTCGACCTGATGGCGGCCAAGAACGAGTCGGCCCTGGAGACGGCGTTCACGGTCACGATCGAGGCGCGCGAGGGCGTGACCACGGGCATCTCGGCGCACGACCGCGCCCGGACCGTCCAGGTGGCGATCGACCCCAAGACGCGCCCCGACGGCCTGGTCCAGCCGGGGCACGTGTTCCCGCTCAAGGCCAGGTCGGGCGGCGTCCTGGAGCGCACGGGTCACACCGAGGCCAGCGTCGACATGGCCCGGCTCGCGGGACTGATCCCGGCCGGCGTCATCTGCGAGGTGATGAACGACGACGGCACGATGGCCCGGGTGCCGGATCTCATCCCGTACTGCGAGCGCCACGGGCTCAAGCTCATAACCGTCGCCGACCTGATCGCCTACCGACGACGCACCGAGAAGCTGGTCGAGCGCGTCGTGTCCACCCGCCTGCCCACCGCGTTCGGCGAGTTCCAGGCCATCGGCTACCGCTCGCTGGTCGACAACAAGCATCACGTCGCGATGGTCAAGGGAGACGTGGAGTCGGCCTCCGACGTTCTGGTCCGGGTGCACTCGGAGTGCCTGACGGGCGACGTCTTCCACTCGCTGCGCTGCGACTGCGGCCAGCAGCTCGAGTCGGCGCTGGCGATGATCGAGGCTGAGGGCCGGGGTGTGCTGCTCTACCTCTCGCAGGAGGGGCGTGGCATCGGCCTCCTGAACAAGCTGCGCGCCTACAAGCTGCAGGAGGACGGGCTGGACACGGTGGACGCCAACCTGCGCCTTGGCCTGCCCGCCGACCTGCGCGACTACGGGATCGGAGCCCAGATCCTCTCCGACCTGGGGCTGACGACGATCCGCATCCTGACCAACAACCCGAAGAAGATCATCGGCATGGAGGGCTATGGGCTCTCGGTGACCGATCAGGTGCCGATCCGGGTGGTGCCCAACCCCCACAACGCGGCCTACCTGCGGGCCAAGGGAGAGCGGCTGGGGCACATGCTCCACCACCAGGGCCTCGCCCTGGACGAGGAGCTGCTGCACTCCGAGCAGGAGCAGGACCGAGAACGGGGCCGCCACCAGCCCAGGCCGCCAGGGACACGGCCGTGACCGATGGGGCGGCCGGGCGGTTCGCGATCGCCGTTGGCCGCTTCTACGAGGAGCTGGCCGAACGCCTGGTGGCCGGCGCGCGGGCCGAGCTGGAGGCAGCCGGCGCCGAGGGGATCGACGTGCTCGACGTGCCCGGCGCTTTCGAGCTCCCGCTCGCCGCCGCCTACGCCGCGCGCTCGGGCCGCTACGACGGCGTGGTCTGCGTCGCGGCGGTCATCCGGGGTGAGACGGACCACTATGAGCACGTCTGCTCGCAGGCGGCGCACGGCATCCAGCGCGTTCAGCTCGAGACCGGCGTCCCGTGCGGGTTCGGCCTGTTGACGGTCGACACGATGGAGCAGGCCCTGGCCCGGGCCGGCGGTGACAAGCGCGACCAGGGCCGCGACGCCGCACGCGCCGTCGTGCGCATGTGCGCCCTGCGGCGGCGCCTCCAGGCCTGACCGGTCCCAGCCAGCACCGGGGACGCGCTCCTATACTGCGCGCCATGCCCAAGGTCTGTCATTCCTGCGGGAAGGGCCCCGCCTTCGGTCACAGCCGCAGCCACTCGATGGTGGCCACCAAGCGCCGCTTCAACCCGAACCTGCAGAAGGTCCGCATCGACGACGGCGGGACGCCCCGGCGCGTATACGTCTGCACGCGCTGCCTGAAGGCCGGAAAGGTCCTGAAGGCAGCCTGAGCCGGCTCCCCGAGTGGCCGCCTCGGACCTGGTTCGTTTCCGCAGTGCGATCGAGGGCGCGCTGGCCGCGCTCGAGGCGCGCCGCCGCGAGGTCAACGACCTCAACGTCTTCCCGGTGGCCGACGGCGACACCGGCGACAACATGGTCCTCACCCTGCGGGCGGTGCTCGCCGAGCTCGACCGCCTGGCCGGAGACGGCGAGCGCTCAGCGGACGACATCGGCCGGGAGGAGATAGTGGACTCCGTGGCGCGGGCCGCCCTGCTCGGCGCTCGGGGCAACAGCGGGGTCATCCTCTCGCAGCTGATTCGGGGGGCGGCCGAGGAGCTGGCGTCGCGCCGCGCCGAGCTGGTCGATCCGGTCCTGATCGGCGCCGCCATGGCGCGGGCCGCCGATCGCGCCTACGACTCCGTGCGCCAGCCGG
>DATAEY010000091.1:0-20951 GCA_036257715.1 Solirubrobacteraceae bacterium
GAAGTGACGCTCGCGCTCCTCGGGATTGGCGCGGCAGCGCTCGAACAGGTACTCGACCGGGTCGATCGGCTCGTTGGGCAGCGTGATCAGGAAGTCGGGTCCGACGAAGAGGTCGAGCTCGGCGGCGTTCAGCCGGCCGACGTGATGGTCGTAGCGGGGGAAGTGCAGCACGATGAACAGGTAGCCCTCGTACTCGTCGATCTTCGGCCGCTGGTTGCGTGAGAAGACGTCCTCGTAGTCCAGCGGGTGGAAGTCGAAGTGCTCCTCCAGCCATGCCCGGTCGACTGCGCGGGGGCGCTCGATGTTGATCCAGCGCAGCCCGCCATGCTCGACGATCTCGGGATTGGCCTGCTCAGGCTCGGGTGGGGCGGCGACGACCTGTCCGCGCGCGCGGGCGGATCGACCAAACCGTGGCTTGGGAAGGCTCGGCATGGCTACTTCGCGGGTCGTCGGTCATCGGAGTTCGCCCTGCGTGCCAGTGTACCTGCGGGGCGGGCCCGGCCACCCACGAGCGGCCCGCCGGGTTGAGGGCGTCCGCGGCGCCTGGGTATACTCCGCCGCTCACATAGCCGTGCACATCCAGAGGGGTGGAGGGACTGGCCCAGTGAAGCCCCGGCAACCATTCCGTCGCAGCCGGCGGGAACGGTGCCAAATCCTGCAGGTCCCCAAGTAGGCCTGGGAGATGTGGACAGAGAGATTCTGGAGCCTCTGCCATATCGCCCGGCGGAGGTTTTTCATGGCAGCGCCCAACCAGGACAGGACGAGTCGGATGGACGTCCTGCGCTGCCGGGAGTGCGGCTCGGAGTACGAGCTCGACGCCCGCTACGTGTGCGAGCGCTGCTTCGGGCCACTCGAGGTGGTCTACCGCCACGAGCTGCCGGTCGACGTGCCCGCGCTGCGGCGCCGCATCCAGGGCGGGCCCCAGAACCTCTGGCGCTACGCCGACTTCCTGCCGCTGGAGGCGCAGCCTGGCCCCTCGACCCGGCAGTCCTCGCGCTTCGCCCTTCCGACCGGGTGCACGCCGCTGGTCCGCGCCGACCGCCTGGCTCGCCAACTCGGCCTGCGCGACGTGTGGGTCAAGAACGATGCCGCCAACCCCACGCACTCCTTCAAGGACCGGGTGGTGTCGGTGGCGCTCGCCCGGGCCCGCGAGCTCGGGTTTGAGGTCATGGCGTGCGCCTCGACCGGGAACCTGGCGAACTCGGTGGCTGCCCACGCCGCCGCCGCCGGGCTGGAGTCCTACGTCTTCATCCCGGCCGACCTCGAGGAGCAGAAGGTCCTCGCCACAGCGGTCTACGGCACCAACCTGGTCGCCGTCCGCGGCACCTACGACGACGTCAACCGCCTGTGCACCGAGCTGTCGGCCGACCGCCCATGGGCGTTCGTCAACGTCAACATGCGCCCCTACTACGCCGAGGGCTCCAAGACGCTGGCCTTCGAGACCGCCGAGCAGCTCGGCTGGGAGCTGCCCGACCGGGTGGTCGCGCCGATCGCCTCGGGCTCGCTGTTCACCAAGATCGCCCGCGGCTTCGAGGAATGGCTGGGGCTCGGGCTGGTGGGGGGCACGCTGCCGGTGTTCTGCGGCGCCCAGGCCCGTGGCTGCTCCCCAGTCGCGCAGGCGTTCGACTCGGGTCGCGACGTCTGCCGGCCGGTGAGGCCGGACACGATCGCCAAGTCGCTGGCGATCGGCAATCCCGCCGATGGCCCGTACGCCCTCGACCTCGCGCGGCGCAGCGGCGGAACCATCGAGGCGGTCAGCGACGACGAGATCCGGGCGGGCATCGCGCTGCTCGCGCGGACCACCGGCATCTTCACCGAGACGGCCGGCGGCGTGACCACGGCGGTCCTGGCCAAGCTGGCCGAGCGCGGAGACATCGCGCCGTCCGAGCGCGTGGTGCTCTACATCACCGGCGAGGGCCTCAAGACCCTCGACGCGGTGAGGGGCACGTTCGCGGCGATCGAGGTGGACGCGACGCCGGAGTCGTTCTCGCAGGCCGTCGGCGCTACGGTTGCGGCCTGAGATGGCGGTGACCGTCAAGATCCCGGCCCAGCTTCGGTCGGTGACCGGGGGAGAGGCCGAGGCGCAGGCGACGGGCTCCACGATCGGTCAGGTCCTCGACAGCCTGTTCGAGCAGTTCTCGGACCTGCGCGAGCGCATCTGCGAGGACGGCGATCTGCGACGGTTCGTCAACGTCTACGTCCGGGGTGAGGACATCCGCTTCCTGTCGGGGCTGGACACCGAGGTGTCCGACGACGACGAGGTGACGATCCTCCCGGCGGTCGCCGGCGGCTGACGGTCCGGGTTGAGAGAGCCGCGCGCCGGGTAAAGACATCGGCGCAAACCGGCAAAGGAACCTCCCATGCTCTACGGTCTCGTCGCGCTCCTGGTCGTCATAGCAGTCGTCCTCTTCCTGGCGAAGGTGGCGGTCGGCGGGGGCATCCTGGGCGTGATCGCGCTGGTTCTGCTGATCCTCCTGCTGCTTGGCCGGATCTAGCGAGGCGCGTTCCCGCCCGCCGCCCGGGGAGTGGTGGGCTCGAGGCCGTCGATCTTCTACTGCTTCCGAGTAGGGACCGCGCTTGGAGACGTTGGCTGAGTCTTCTCGTTGGTCGTCTCGGTGGGACCGCCCGTCTGGCGGCCTCCGCAGCCGCCAGCCAGGGCACCGCCAAGCGCCAAGCAGACCAGTAGTGCCGCCAGACGCTGCATGGCCAGCGATACCCGGATCCTCGGATTCCGAGCAGCTGCAGCGGCGACGCCCAATCCCGGTGGGCGCGCAGCCAGTTCCGTTAGCGCGCGCGCAGCTGCCGACCTCGCGCTCCGGAGGCAACTTCTGCGGCGACGCTGCCCAACGCCGCAGAAGGGCCTGTTACGGGATCGTCACCTGTCCGGTGTGGCCGAGGCGACGAGCCTGATCAACGTCGACGATGTCCCTGCCGAACGGCGTCAGTGAGACGGGAATCAGCTTGAAGTTGGCCAGTCCCAGCGGGATGCCCACGAGGGTGAGGCACATCAGCACCCCGGTGACCACGTGCCCCAGGGCCAGCCACCAGCCGGCTAGCACGATCCAGATGACGTTCCCGACCAGCGACCCGCCACCGGCGTCGGGTCGTCGGATGAGCGTGCGCCCGAACGGCCACAAGCAGAACAGGGCGATACGCGCCGACGCAATCCCGAACGGGATGGTCACGATGAGCACGAACATCACCAGCGCCACGACCGCGTAGCCCAGCGCCATCACCAGTCCGCCGAACACCAGCCAGATGAGATTCAGCAACAGGCGCACGGTGAGACCGTAATTAATCGCGACCACTGGGATCGCTTTGGTGGTGCGAGTGTCCGATGGCCTCGAGTGCTTCGGCGCGATTTCGATAGACCTCCGCCACGCACGGCCTTCCCGTGCCGTAGCGTCCGGATCCGACCCGAAGCTGGACTGAGCTAGCGCCCGGCCTGGTCAAAGTCCAGCGCCCGCGCAGATGGACCTGGGTGACCCGGTCGGGCGTTCGGGAGTAGCATTGCTGGATCGAAGTCGACTGATCGAGGAAGCATGCCCCGCTATCTGATCGAGCGCGTCTGGGACGCCAAGGAAGAGGAGGAGCTCGACGGGAAGGGTCCTCTCTCGAAGCGAATCCTGACCGAGAACGAGCAGTTCTCCACGATCGTGTGGGAGCACAGCCACGTGGTCATGGGCGAGGAAGGGAACCTGAAGTCGTACTGCATCTATTCCTCGCCCAACACCGAGCTGATCCGCGAGCACGCCGAGTTGCTCGGCGACCACGCGATCCGGGGCATCTACGAGATCGGGGGCGACATCTCGCCCGACGACTTCGAGTGACGGTCCGGGGGTCTCGTCAGAGGCGCCGCTAGGGCGCCGGGGCGACATCCCTCCAGAGCCTCGTTCGAGAGCCGCTCGGGGCCCGTCAGCGATGCCACGACCGTCGCGATCACGCCTTCGGGCTCCGGCGTGCGCCGCGCACCCTCGCCGACCGGAATCGAACCGGAGCTCCCAACCCCCGCACCAAGTGCGTTCCGGACGCAGCAAGAGGCGACAGACCGACGGCGTCTAGCCGACGCGGGGCGACACCTCGCCCGAGGCCGGCGAGGGCTCTCCCGACGGCACGTCGTAGGCGGCGTGCATCCCCGTCTGCAGCGCGACCGCCCGCCGCAGCCGCGCCCGTCGACGACGCGCCACGTCGTCCTCGGGGATCAGCTCGAGCGCCTGGCTGCAGAGGTTGGCCGCCTCCTCATGGGCCCATCCGCGGCCGGCTTGGTCGGCCGCCGTTAGCAAATAGTCGGCGGCCTTCACCGGGTCGCCCGCGTGTCGCCAGTGATGGGCGAGTATGGCCGCGTAGGCGTTCGGGTCTCCCGCGGCCTCCTCGAGGAACCGAGCCACGGCGGCATGCCGCTGCGCGCGGGCGGCCTTGGAGAGCGTCGAGTACGCCACCTCGCGGATCAGCGAATGCTTGAAGGCAAGCTCCTGGTCGCCTCGGATCCGGGATACGGAGCAGCGCCGAACGAGGTCGCGCCGCTCGAGCGAGTCCAGGGTGGCCGCCAGCATGCCATCGCTGCCAAGCGCCTCGAGGATGCCCTGCCAGAAGACGTCGCCGACCACGGCGGCATCACGGATCACCTGGCGCTCGGGAGCCGGAAGCCCGTCGAGCCGAGCCGCGATCATCGCCTTGACGTTGGTCGGAAGGCCGGCGGCATCCTGGGGCTCGCGCTCCGCCAGCCAGCCCGCCAGCTCCTCGATGAACAGCGGATTGCCGCCGGCTGCCTCGTGCACCCGCGCGGCAACCGCATCCGCGTTCGCCACGCCGGAGAGCAGCCTCAAGACCAGCTCACGGACCTGGGCGTCGGCGAGGGCCTCGAGCCGGATCGTCGTGTTGGTGGGCAGCCGAGACCAGCTCGACCTCGCGTCCAGGAACTCTGGCCGCGCCACGCCGACAAGAACGAGCGGCACTTCGGCCAGCCGGACGGAGAGCGCCTCGACCAGGTCAAGAAGAGCATGGTCCGCCCACTGGAGGTCCTCGAAGACCAGCAGAGTGGGCTGCTCGCGCCCGAGCGCCTCGAGGAACCGCTGAGCCGAGGCGAACAGCGCATGCCGGTCGTCCACGGTGTCCTCGGTGAGGCGGGCCAGGATCGAAAGGTGGGTCGTGACCTCACGCGCGTTATCGGCGGGCAGCAAGGCGCGTCCGCGACGGCCCAGCTTCTCGGCGGCGACAGCGGCCGAATCGGTGGCGAAGATCTCGCATGCCGCCCTGATGACCTGGCCGAAGGCCCCGTAGGCGGTGCGCTCTCCGTATGGAAGCGCGCGCCCGCGCAGCGTCCGTCCTCCCGTCTTCTCGACGTGAGCCGCGACCTCGTGCGTCAAGCGCGTCTTGCCGATGCCGGGGAGGCCGACCAGGGTGACGAGCCGCGGCTGGAGGTCGTCGGTGGTTCGTGTCCATGTCCTCACCAGAAGGTTCAACTCGGCGTCTCTGCCCAGGAATGGCGCGGCCGAGAGCGGGCGCTCGGCCGGGGCGGTCTTGGCCGCCCGAGCCAGCCAGGCCCGGAGAGGAGCCTGTTTGCCCCTCGCGTGGATCGGCTCGACCGGTTCGTAGGAGATCGCCCGGGCGGAGGCCGAGTGGGTCTCGTCGCCCACCATGACGCCTTCGCGAGGGGCGGCCGCCTGAAGCCTCGCGGCGGTGTTGACCGCGTCTCCCATCACGGTGAACTGTCGCCGGCTCTCGGGCCCGACCGGCGCGAATATCACATCGCCGGTGTTCACTCCGACGCGCACGCGCAGTCCGCCGAAGTCGTCCGCTCGCTCGCCCGCCCGTCGCTGGATCTCCAGGGCGGCGCGCACTGCCCGCTCGGGATCGTCCTCGTGAGCGACCGGCGCCCCGAACACCGCCATCAGGGCGTCGCCGATCACCTTGTCGACCGAGCCCCCGAACCGCTCGACGATCTCGGCCATCTCGCTCATGCAGCGGTCGACCATCGCGCGCAGATCCTCGGGATCGGTGTGCTCTGACAGAGCCGTGAAGCCGGAGAGGTCGGCGAACACGACGGTGGCCCACCGCCGCTCCTCACCCGCTCCCATGGCCGCGTGCCCAGCGGGCGCGGCCTCGCTTTCGAGTCCCACGCCGCACGTGCCACAGAAACGAAACCCGGGCGGATTGCCTTCGCCGCACGCGGGGCAGCGTCGGCTCAGGGGAGCGCCGCAGTTCCCGCAGAAACGCTGCCCGGGATCGTTGGCCTCGCCGCACGCGGGGCAATGGGCGGTTCCAGCCAAGCCTCGACCCCTAGCCGGCTTCCGTCCGCATCATCGCAGCGTAGATCCTTCGCTCCGTTGAAACCAGCGATTGCAAGACGGATGAGACCCCCCGACACCCGGTTCGAATCCGGGTCGGGCGGAAGCGGAGTCCCAGCCAAGCGGGACTCCTATTACACACATCCGGACCTGAACGCGTGCGTGCGAGGCGGCCTGAACTCGCTAGGTGCGCTTCGACGGTGCCGAGGCCGCCTGCGGGGCGTCGAGGAGCCGATGTCCACAAGCCGACGTTTTGGAACCGGCGGCTAAACGATGCGTGCGACCAGCCCTCAGCTCTCTGCCACCGCTAGGACCAGCTTGCCGGTGTTCTCACCCCGGAAGAGCTTTAGCAATGCGTCGGGGAAGGTCTCAAAGCCTTCAACGATGTCCTCGCGCGACTTGAGCTTGCCGGAGGCCAGCCAGCCGGCCATCTCCTTCCCGGCCTCCGCCCAGCGGTCGAGATAGTCGGAGACCACGAACCCGGTCATGCTCGCGTGGTTGACCAGCAGCGACAGGTAGTTGGCGGGGCCCCTGATGCCGTCGGTGGCGTTGTATTGGGAGATCGCGCCGCAGATGACCACCCGCGCCCGGCGCGCCAGCCGGGCCAGCGCGGCGTCGAGGATCTCGCCCCCGACGTTGTCGAAGTAGATGTCGATGCCGTCCGGGCAGTGCTTGGCGAGCGCCTCGGCGACGTCCTCGCTCTTGTAGTCGATCGCGGCGTCGAAGCCGAGGTCGTCGACCACCCAGCGGCACTTCTCGGCCCCGCCGGCGATGCCCACCGCGCGAGCGCCCTTGATCTTGGCGATCTGTCCCACCACCTGGCCGACAGCACCGGCGGCACCGGAGACGACGACCGTCTCGCCCGGCTCGGGACGCCCGATGTCGAGCAGGCCGAAGTAGGCGGTCATGCCGGGCATCCCGAGCGCGCTGAGATAGACCGGAAGCGGCATGAGCTCGGGATCGACCTTGGTCAGGCCCTCGCCACTCGAGAGTGCGTATTCCTGAACTCCCAGGACTCCCGTGACGTGATCGCCGACCTCGAAGTCGGGCTGGCGGGATTCGACCACCCGCCCCGCGGCCAGGGCGCGCATCACCTCGCCGATGCCCACGGGGGGGATGTAGGACGGGGTGTCGGTCATCCACCCCCGCATGGCGGGATCCAGCGAGATGTACAACACCTTGACCAGGAGCTGGCCTTCGCCGGGGTCACCGATGGGCGCCTGGGTGTATTCCCAGCTCTCCGTCGTTGGCAGCCCGACGGGCCGAGAGGCGAGGCGGAAGGCGTGGTTGACGTTCCCCATGCTCGGGGCCCCCAATGCAGCGAACTTCGCCGCGTTCGCGTCGGGATCGGATCGAGTCCGTCCCTGGACGTGAGTGATTCTCTCACTTCCCTCACCGCGTCCTCAACCCGGCGGCAGGACGTTCGGAAGCGCGCCCGGCAGGATTTGAACCTGCGACCTCGCGCTCCGGAGGCGCCTCGGGCAGATCCGCCCGAACGCCGAGAGACCCCGATTAGCAGGGGAAATGTGCTCTGCACGACGATGCGCCGACGCGGCCGATAGGGCCGGATCCGGGCAGTTTTCGACCAATTTTTGGCAGTTTGGGCAGACGAGCGGGACCGTCATCGGGCGCTGCTTAGCTTCGCCGCGCCTCGCTGGTCCTAGCCGGTCAACTCAGTGCGGATCGTGAGGTCCGAATAGCAACTCATAGAGCTCTGGATAGAGATCCAGCGGAACGGCGTCCGGGTCGACGAAGTGCTGCAGGGCAAGCCCGATGTCGAGGGCGATCATCGCGCTGGCGACATGGTGGGCAGAAACCGGCGGCTGGCGTCCGACTGAGGCATAAGCGCTGTCGATCGCGGTGGCGCTGAGCGCGCGGTTGGCGCTCCAGAACCCGGCGGCGATCTGGCGAAAGTGTCCGTCGCGACCGGCGTGCGCCAGCAGCTCCAGCCACAGGCGAAACAGCCAGCGGCCGTCGGGATCTCCTTGGATTGCGGCCAGCTGCTCACCGACTTGGCGCAGGGTCGGGCGCTCGGGACCGGCGCTCGTCTCGGCCATCTGGCGGTAAATCGAGTAGACGCGCTCCTGGAGCAGTTCCGCGAAGAGCTCCTCCTTGGAGGAGAAGTTGGAATAGAACGCCCCACGGGTGTAGCCGGCCTCCGAGGCGATTAGCTCCACGCTCGCGCCCTGAAACCCGTGAGTGACGAACACGCGGGCACCGGCGTCAAGCAGCGCCGCACGAGTGCGGGCCTGCTTTTCGGCGCGAGTTAGACCGGTGGACGTCGAGCCGGATTTCACATTCAGCAGTGTATGGGATACAGTGGCGTATGTGAGGCTCGCAGGCTACGGGACCCCGGCCAGGCGCCGTCAGCCATCGCGACTGTGGAAAGGCAGCGTGATCGCGCTGATGGTGCTGGGAGCTCTGGCGATGTGGATCGCCAATCCGATGCTGTGGCTGTGGATCATCGCGCCCCTCCAGCCGAGCCCGCCGAGCATGGGTATCTACGTGCTCTTGCTGGCGGGCTTCATCCTGACTTGCGTGGCGATCGGCAAAGGGCTCTCGATGCTCAACCGCTATTACGCTCGGATCACCGGGGCTACCCCGACCATTCGGCGGATCGCGCCGTGGCGGCGCGGTTGGAGTGAAAAGCGCGAACGCGCAACCGACCGTCGCCAGCCCGCCAGTGTCCTAGACGTGATCATGGTCAGCACCGCGGCGCTGGCGGTGGCGTCGTTTGCCGTCTGGTTCTTCACGACCCACACGGACCCGGTCTCGCCGCAGTCCTGGGCGCCGTAGCGCGGCTAGCAGAAGGATCGCGGGCGGTATAGCGGCACCGCGACTCCTCCAAAACCGAGCATCGGGACGCCCGAGCCCGTGGCAAATCGGGACGTAGAGCAAGATGTGGCTGAAAACAGGCGCGGCTGGGCCTCATTTGGGCAGACCTGGGCAGACGAAACAGTCCGGCGGGCGAGCCGATCCGCCCGGTCGTCTCGCCAGCAAAGACAGAACCCGAGGGTTTGCAGCAGGATTTTGAGCGCGCCCGGCAGGATTTGAACCTGCGACCTCGCGCTCCGGAGGCGCGCGCTCTATCCCCTGAGCTACGGGCGCGGAGCAGCCAGCTTAGCGTTAGCGTGCCCGCCGGCCGTGCTGCTGGCGATAGTGGCCGACACCCACATGCAGAGCGGTGCCCGCCGGCTGCCGGGCGCCTGCCTGCAGCGCCTCCAGGCGGCCGACCTGATCATCCACGCCGGCGACCTGTGCACGGTCGAGGTCCTTCGCGAACTCGAGGCGCACACGCCCGTGGCGGCGGTCCACGGCAACGTCGACAGCCTCGAGCTTCGCAGGCTGCTCCCCGAGGTGCGCACGCTGAGCGCCGCGGGCGCCCGCATCGTGGTGGTCCACGACGCCGGCCCGGCGCGCGGGCGCCTGGCGCGGCTGCGACGGCGCTTCCCGGGGGCCGACGCCGTCGTGTTCGGGCACTCCCACCTCCCCCTCCACGAGCGCGACGCCCGCGGGTTGCAGATCTTCAACCCCGGCAGCCCGACCGAGCGCCGGCGCGCCCCCCGCCACACGATGGGCATGGCTCGGGCCCAGGACGGGCGAGTCGAGTTCGAGCTGGTCACGCTCGACTAGCCCGCACGTCGCCCGGGCCCGCCCGCTTCCCCCCGGGGGGCCTCTAAGCTCAGCCCTCGGCTCATGGACCTCTCGATCTTCTTCGCCGGCACCGCCGGATCGGTGCCCACCGCCCGCCGGGGCCTGCCCGCGCTTCTGATCCGGCGTGGGGGCGATCGGCTGCTGTTCGACTGCGGCGAAGGCACGCAGCGCCAGCTGGTGGCCAGCGTCGGTCTGCCCGAGATCGACGACGTCTTCATCACCCACTACCACGCCGATCACTGGCTCGGGCTTCCCGGGATGCTCAAGACCTTCGACCTGCGCGCCCGCGAGCGGCCGCTGGCCATCCACGGGCCACCCGGGCTGGGCGAGCTGCTGGGCTCGCTGCGTCGAGTCTACGGGCGCCTCTCGTACCCGCTGGAGCTGGTCGAGCTGGGCCCGGGGGATGAGGTCCGCCGAGACCGCCACTCGGTCGCGGCGTTCGCGGTCGACCACCGCGTCGCCGCCCTGGGCTACGCGCTCTACGAGGACCCGCGCCCGGGCCAGTTCGACCCGGTGCTGGCCGAGGAGCTGGGCGTGCCGCCGGGGCCGGGGTTCGGGCGCCTCCAGCGAGGCGAGACGGTCGCCGGAGTGCGCCCCGAGCAGGTCATGGGACCCGCGCGCGAGGGCCGGAAGGTGGTCGTCTCGGGGGACACCGCGCCCTGCCCGGCGCTCACCGTCGCCGCCCATCGGGCCGACGTTCTGGTCTGCGAGGCGACCTTCGCCGACGAGGAGCGCGAGCGGGCCGCCGAGACCGCTCACGCCACCGCCGCGCAGGCGGCGCGGGTCGCCCGCGAGGCGGAGGTCGGACTGCTCGCCCTAACCCACCTGTCCACCCGCTACTCGGGCGGCGAGCTGAGGGACGAGGCGCGCGCGATCTTCGCCAACACGGTGGTTCCCCGCGACTTCGACGCAATCGAGGTCCCGCTGCCCGAGCGTGGCGCCCCCCAGCTGGTGCGCTGGGAGGAGCCGGTGCGCACATGACCCGCCGCCAGCCAGGCTGGCTGGGCGTGGCCCTCGCCGCCTCGCTCGCGGGCCTGGCCGGGGTGCTGCTGACGCTGGCGTTAGGCGGCGGTCCGGTCCGTCAGGTCGAGACGATCACGGTCCAGACCGCCCGCGCCGAGGACTTCGCGCTGGTGGCCCGGACGGCCGTGCCGGACGTGGTGGGCCAGCCGCTGGGTGCGGCGACCGACCGCCTCCAGGACGCCGGCTTCCTGGTCGACGTCGACGGCGCCGGCCTGATCGGCCTGCTGGTGGGGCGTCGCTGGAAGGTGGTCGCCCAGACGCCCGGCGGCGGCGTCGTGGTGCCGACCGGCGCGACCGTCCATCTCACGGTCGCCCGGCGCTGATCCGGTCGCGTCGCGCGCCGCTGCTACGCTCATCGTGGCGGTTCCTTTAACCCGGTCCCGAGAGGCCTGGAAGGAGCACGATGCAGGCCGAGAAGGTAGTTCTCGATCGCGAGGACGTGCGCCGCGCCCTGACGCGGATCGCGCACGAGATCTTGGAGGGGAACCGGGACGGCCGGCTGGCGCTGGTCGGGATCCACCGCCGGGGGGCTCACCTGGCCCGGCGCCTGCACCGCATGGTGTCTGAGCTGGCCCCGTCCGGCGCCGCGCTGGGCGACCTCGACATCTCGTTCTACCGCGACGACATCGGCACGCGCGAGCGCCTGGCCGCGCCGGTGGTCAACGCCTCCCACCTCGACTTCCCGATCGACGGGGTGACCGTAGTGGTCGTCGACGACGTGCTGTTCACCGGACGGACGGTACGGGCCGCCATCGAGGCCCTGTTCGACTACGGACGTCCGGCCCGCGTCCAGCTGGCGGTGCTGACCGACCGTGGTCACCGCGAGCTGCCGATCCGCCCGGACTATGTCGGCAAGAACCTGCCGACCGCTCCCCACGAGCGCGTCTACGTAAGGGTGCAGGAGATCGACGGGCTCGACGAGGTGGCGATCGCCACCCAGGAGGAGGCGCTGGTGTGAGGCATCTGCTGTCGATCGAGGACCTCCAGCGGGCCGACATCGAGCGCATCCTGGATCGAGCCGACTCGTTCGCCGAGGTCGCCGGTCGCGAGATCAAGAAGGTCCCCGTCCTGCGGGGGCGTACCGTGGTCAACCTCTTCTACGAAGCCTCGACCCGGACCTCGTCCTCGTTCGAGCTCGCGGCCAAGCGGCTGTCGGCGGACGTCGTCTCGATCCGGGCCGCGGGCTCGTCGGTGGACAAGGGGGAGTCGCTCAAGGACACCGTCCAGACGCTGAGCGCCTACGACCCGGTGGCGGTCGTGGTTCGCCATCCGCACGTCGGCGCGGCGGCCTTGGTGGCGCGCTGGAGCCGGGCGGCGGTGGTCAACGCCGGCGACGGCAAGCACGAGCATCCCACCCAGGCGCTGCTGGACGTCTACACCCTCCGCACGCGCCTGGGCGCCCTCGACGGCGCCCGCATCTGGATCGTGGGCGACGTGCTGCACTCCCGGGTCGCCCGCTCCAACATCTTGGCCTTCCGCCGCATGGGGGCCGAGGTCACGGCGTGCGGCCCGCCGACCCTGATCCCGCGGGGCATCGAGGCGCTCGGCTGCCGGGTCAGCTACTCGCTGGACGGACTCGGCGAGGCGGACGTGGTGTACGCGCTGCGGATGCAGCGCGAGCGGATGACCGAGGCGTTCGTCCCGTCGCTGCGCGAGTACGCCGCCAGGTACCAGATCCACGGTGGTCGCCTGTCGCCCGGCCAGCTGCTGATGCACCCCGGGCCGGTCAACCGGGGGCTGGAGCTGGCCGGCGAGGTGGTCGACTCGCCCCAGGCGATCATCGCCGACCAGGTCGAGGCCGGCGTGATCGTTCGCATGGCCGTCCTGTTCGAGCTTCTGGCCGCCCCGCCGCCCGCCGCCCCGCAGCGCGCGGCCGAGCCCGCCGCGGCGGAGGCCCCCGCGTGAGCCTGCTCTCGGGCGCCGCGTCGGCGCCGGTGGACGCCGTGGTACGGGGCGCGCGGCTGGTCGACCCGCGGCGGGCGCTCGACGACGTCTGCGACTTGGTGGTGCGCGGTGGGGTGATCGCCGAGCTGGCGCCCCCGGGGGTCTCGGCCGCCCATGAGGAGATCGACGAGATCGACGGGTCCGGACGGCACCTGCTCCCGGCTTTCGTCGACCCGCACGTGCACCTGCGCGTCCCCGGCGATGAGCACGAGGAGGACATCGACAGCGGGACCCGGGCGGCGGCGGCGGGCGGCTTCTGCGCGGTGGTGGCCATGCCGAACACCAACCCTCCCGTGGACGCCGCGCCCGTGCTGCGCGCCCTGCGCGACGACGCGTCCCGGGTCGCCCGCGTGCCGGTCGGGTTCCTGGCCGCCATCACCCGGGGCCGCGCCGGCCACGAGCTCACCGAGATGGCGGAGCTGCGGGACGCCGGCGCGCTGGGCTTCACCGACGACGGCGGAGCGGTGGTCAGCGCCGGGGTGCTGCGCCGGGCCCTCCAGTACCAGCGGCTGTGCGGCGGCGTGGTGGCGCTGCACGAGGAGGACCCGTCGCTGTCGGGGGACGGCGTCATGCACGAGGGCGAGGTGTCCGCCCTGCTCGGGCTGGCGGGCGTTCCCTCGGTGTCCGAGTCGACGATGGTGGCGCGCGACGCCGCGCTGGCGGGCTACGAGGACGCACGTGTCCACGTGCTCCACGTGTCGGCGGCCGAGTCGGTGGAGGCGATAGCCGCCGCCAAGGCGGCCGGGGTCGCGCTCTCGGCCGAGGTCTGCCCCCACCACCTGACCCTCACCGACCGGGCCCTGGCCCCGGTGCCGGAGACCCGCCTCAAGATGAACCCGCCCCTGCGGGCAGAGCGCGACCGGCGGGCGCTGGTCGCCGGCCTGCGGGACGGGACGATCGACTGCGTCGCCACCGACCACGCACCCCACGCCCACGAGGAGAAGGACGCGCCGTTCGAGCAGGCGCCGATGGGCACCACCGGGCTGGAGACCGCGTTCGCCGCCTTGCATACCGACCTGGTCCTCACCGGCGAGCTCTCCCTCCCCGTCCTGGTCGAGCGCATGACCGCCGGTGCGGCGGTCTACGGGCTGCCGACGCCGACGATCGCGGTCGGCGAGCCCGCCAACCTCTGCCTCGCCGACCTGCGCGTCGACTGGGAGGTGGGGGAGTCGGGCTATGAGAGCCGCTCCGAGAACTGCTGCTTCGCCGGTCGCCGCCTGACCGGCCGGGTGCTGGTCACCATCGCCGCGGGCGCGCTGGCCCACCGCGACCGATCACTGTCCACGGTCGCGGCATGACCGGGATGCTCGAGCGCCACCGCGCCGCCCTGGTGGTGGTTGACGTGCAGGAGGCGTTTCGCGAGGCGGTCGGCGAGTTCGAGGCCGTCGCTCACGGCGCCGGGGTGCTGGTGCAGGGAGGGCGTCGGCTCGGCCTGCCGATCGTGGTGACCCAGCAGTACCCGCGGGGGCTGGGGGATACGGTGCCGGAGGTGGCCCGCTACCTCGAGGGCATCCCGCGGCTGGACAAGCTGGCGTTCTCCGCGTGTCGGGCCGACGGCTTCGACCTGGGTGAGCGCGAGCAGGCCCTGGTGTGCGGAATCGAGGCCCACGTCTGCGTCAGCCAGACGGTCCACGACCTGATCCGAGGCGGCGTCGAGGTCCATGTCGCCACCGACGCCGTGTCGTCGCGCACGGCGGCCAACCGGCGGGTGGGCCTGGCCAAGATGGAACGGGCCGGAGCGGTGCTGTCGTCGGTCGAGACTGCGCTGTTCGAGCTGGTCGAACAGGCCGGCACCGACGAGTTCAGGGCGGTGCAGAGGCTGGTCAGGTGAGCGCGTTCGTGCTGCTGGAGGACGGCGCCCGCTTCGAGGGAGAGGCCTGTGCGGCTCCGGGCCCCGCCACCGGCGAGGTGGTGTTCAACACCGCGATGTCCGGCTACCAGGAGTCGATGACCGATCCCTCGTACGCCGGGCAGCTGATCACCTTCGCCTATCCCCACATAGGCAACTACGGCGCCTCGGCGGAGGCGATGGAGTCCGACCGCGTCCACGCCAAGGCGGCCATCATGCGGGCGGCCGTCAATCGCGAGGACGCTCCCGGGGCCGAGCGCGGGTGGCTGGACTGGCTCGCCGACTGCGGCGTGCCGGCGATCACCGGCGTCGACACCCGGGCGCTGGTGCGCCACATCCGCGACCGCGGTGCGATGCGCGGCGGCGTGTTTCCCGGCTCGCTGTCCGAGGACGACGCCCGGACGCTGATCGCGGCAGAGCCGCCGATGGCGGGCCGCGACCTCGCCCTCGAGGTCAGCCCCGGCGAGATGTCCGAGGTGGGGGCGGGCGACGGCCCCAGGATCGTGGCGATCGACACCGGCATCAAGTCCTCGATCGTGCGCAACCTCGTCTCCCGGGGCGCCCGCCTGGAGCTGCATCCCTGCACCGCCGGCGCCGAGGAGCTTCTGGCCCGCGACGCCGACGCGTTCTTCCTGGCCAACGGGCCAGGCGATCCGGCGGCGCTCGACTACGTCGTGGAGACGCTGCGCGACCTGGTCGGCCGGCGCCCGGTGTTCGGCATCTGCCTGGGGCACCAGCTGTTGTGCCGCGCGGTGGGCCTCGATACCTACAAGCTGCCGTTCGGCCACCGGGGCGCCAACCATCCGGTCAAGGACCTGACCACCGGGCGGATCGAGATCACCAGCCAGAACCACGGCTTCGCGGTGGTGGGCCCCGGCGGGGAGCGCACGATCGACGAGGACCGGCCGGTGTGCTGGGAGACCGACTTCGGCGCCGCCGAGCTCACCCACCTCAACCTCTACGACCGCACCGTCGAGGGGCTGGTCCTGCGCGACGTCCCGGGCGCGACCGTCCAGTACCACCCGGAGGCCGGGCCCGGCCCGCACGACTCGCTCTACCTGTTCGACCGCTTCCTGGAGGCGATCGCGGCATGACCGGATCGGGGACGCCGGCTCGCTGATGCCCAGGCGCGACGACATCCAGCGCATCCTGCTGCTGGGATCCGGGCCGATCGTCATCGGCCAGGCCGCCGAGTTCGACTACTCGGGCACGCAGGCCTGCAAGGTGCTCAGGCAGGAGGGCTACGAGGTGGTGCTGGTCAACTCGAACCCGGCGACGATCATGACCGATCCCGAGTTCGCCCATGCCACCTACGTCGAGCCGCTCCTCCCGGCGTCGGTCGCACAGGTGATCGAGCGCGAGCGCCCGGACGCCCTGCTGCCCACGCTGGGAGGCCAGACCGCTCTCAACCTGGCCCGCGCGCTCGACGAGGACGGCACCCTCGAGCGCTTCCGGGTCGAGCTGATCGGCGCGGACAGCGAGGTGATTGCCCGCGCGGAGGATCGCGACCGCTTCCGCGAGACCATGGTCGGCGCCGGGCTGCGCGTGCCCCGCAGCGCCATCGCCACTCGGCTCGAGGAGGCCGAGGCGGCGCTGCCCGCGGTGGGGCTCCCGGCGATCGTGCGCCCGGGGTTCACCCTGGGTGGATGGGGCGGTGGCCTCGCCCGGACCGAGGCCGAGTACCGAGCGATCGTCACCGGCGGCCTGGCCGCCTCGCCGATCGGGCAGGTGCTGGTGGACGAGTCTCTGCTGGGCTGGGGCGAGTTCGAGCTAGAGGTGATGCGCGACGCCAACGACAACGTGGTCATCGTGTGCTCGATCGAGAACATCGATCCGATGGGGGTGCACACCGGCGACTCGGTGTGCGTGGCGCCCCAGCAGACGCTCACCGACCGCCAGTACCAGGTCCTGCGCGACCAGGCGATCGCCGCCATCCGGGCGGTCGGGGTGCAGACCGGCGGCTCGAACATCCAGTTCGCGGTCCACCCCACGACCGGCGACGTGGTGGTGATCGAGATGAACCCGCGCGTCTCGCGCTCATCGGCGCTGGCCTCCAAGGCGACCGGGTTCCCGATCGCCAAGATCGCCGCCCGCCTGGCCGTGGGCTACGCCCTCGAGGAGATCGACAACGACATAACCCGCCGCACGCCGGCCTCGTTCGAGCCCACCATCGACTACGCGGTGGTGAAGATGCCGAGGTTCGCCTTCGAGAAGTTCCCCGGCATCGACGCCGGGCTCACCACCCACATGAAGTCCGTGGGAGAGGTGATGGCGATCGGGCGCACCTTCCAGCAGGCGTTCGCCAAGGCCATGCGCTCGCGCGAGCTCGACGCGCCGCCCCGCACCGACGGACCGCTCGAGCAGGTGCTCGAGCGCCTCGAGCAGCCCAGCGCCGACCGCTTCGACCTGCTGCTGTCGGCGCTGGGGCGTGGCGCAGGACTGCAGGAGCTACACGCCCGCACCGGCATCGACCCCTGGTTCCTGAGGGAGCTGGCCGAGCTGGCCGGCGACCCCCAGCGTCCGTTCGCCGGGCAGCGCAGGTACCGGGCGGTCGACACCTGCGCCGCGGAGTTCGCGGCCGAGACGCCCTACTACTACTCCGCCTGCGAGCGCCCGGCGCGGGGCGCCGGGGCGGGGGACGAGGTGCGGCGGGGCAGCCGCCCCAGCGTGGTGATCCTGGGCGCGGGACCCAACCGGATCGGCCAGGGGATCGAGTTCGACTACTGCTGCGTGCATGCCGCGATGTGCGTGCGCGAGTCGGGCCGAGACGCGGTGATGGTCAACTGCAACCCCGAGACGGTCTCGACCGACTACGACACGTCCGACCGCCTCTACTTCGAGCCGCTCACCCTCGAGGACGTGCTGGGGGTGATCGAGCAGGAGCGCCCGGAGGGGGTGATCGTTCAGTTCGGGGGCCAGACTCCGCTCAAGCTGGCCGGCGGCCTCGAGGCGGCCGGTGTGCGGCTGCTGGGGACGTCGGTCGAGGCCATCGACCTCGCCGAGGACCGCGCGCGCTTCGGCGACCTGCTGGGCCGACTGGGCCTGCGGGCGCCCGCCTACGCGACCGCGCACTCGGTCCAGGAGGCGCTGGTGGCATGCGAGTCCGTCGGCTTCCCGCTGCTCGTGCGTCCGTCGTACGTGCTGGGGGGGCGGGCGATGGAGATCGTCTACGACCGAACCGGCCTGGCCGACTACCTGACCCGCGCTGGGGCGGGCGCCGCCGAGGGTCGGGCCACGTACTTGGACCGGTTCCTGGAGGACGCCATCGAGGTCGACGTGGACGCGATCTGCGACGGACGGGAGGTGTGGATCGGCGGGATCATGCAGCATGTCGAGGAGGCCGGGATCCACTCGGGGGACTCGGCGTGCGTGCTGCCGCCCCACTCGCTGGGCCCCGAGACGCTCCAGGCGATCCGCGACCAGACGTCGGCCATCGCACTCGGCCTCGGGGTCGTGGGCCTCATCAACGTCCAGTACGCCGTGGCGGGGGAGGACGTGTACGTGATCGAGGCCAACCCGCGCGCGTCAAGGACCGTCCCCTTCGTGTCCAAGGCGACCGGCGTGCCGCTGGCCAAGGTCGCCTGCCGGGTGATGCTGGGGGAGGCGCTGCGCGATCTGGGGCTGCCCCGCGCCTGCTCGCACCAGCACGTGTCGGTCAAGGAGGCGGTGCTGCCGTTCGACCGCTTCCACGGCGCCGACCCTCTGATGGGTCCGGAGATGCGCTCGACCGGCGAGGTCATGGGGGTGGGCCCGGACTTCCCGACCGCCTTCGCCAAGGCGCAGGCCGCGGCCGGCACGGTGCTCCCGGTCCGAGGGACCGTGTTCATCACGGTGACCGACGCCGACAAACCGGCGGCGGCGTTCATCGCCGGCCAGCTGCACGACCTGGGTCTGCGCATCGTCGCCACCCGCGGGACGGCCGCCGCCATCTCGCGCATGGGGGTCCCGGTCGAGGTGCTCAACAAGCTCGGCGAGGGCTCGCCGCACGTGGTGGACTGGATCGAGCGCGGCGACGTCGACCTGGTGGTCAACACCCCGATGGGAACGGGGGCCCGGGCCGACGGCTACGAGATCCGCCGGGCGGCGGTCGCCAAGGGCATCCCGTGCGCGACGACGCTCTCCGGGGGGATCGCCGCCGCGCGGGCGATCGCCGCGGCCCGCGAACGGGCCCCGGAGGTCCGCTCGCTGCAGGAGCTGCATCGGGCGGCCGGCGCGGCCGGCGTGGCGCGACGGGCGCCCGTTCGATGAGCCGTCCCGCGCCGCCCGCCCCGGCGCCGGATCAGGCCGCGCGGCGCACGATCGCGCCGTTCGGCCGGCGCCGCGCGCCGGTCACCCGCAGCCGGTCGGTCGGGGCCTACCGCCTCTTTGCCTGCCGTGATCTGGCCGGTCCCCCGCCGCGCCCGGGCCAGTTCTACATGCTGGCCGCGGTGGAGCGCTGGGGCGGGGGCGAGTCCGAGCGCCCCTTCCTCGCCCGGGCGTTCTCGTACTTGCGTCGCCGAGGGGGCGAGCTCGAGTTCCTGCTTGAGGACGTCGGTCCGGGCACGCGCCGCCTGGCCGAGCTCGCCCCTGGGGACGACCTGTGGCTGCTGGGACCGCTTGGCAACGGGTTCTCCCCGCCGAGGGACGACCGCGTCGCGCTGCTGGTCGGCGGCGGGATCGGGATCGTCCCGCTGGCCTGCTGGGAGGAGGAGCTCGGTCCCGCCACGCGCGCGCTGCTGGGCTTCCGCGACGCCGCCCATGCGCAGGCCGCCGAGCTGCTGGACGACCCCTTGGTCGCCACCGACGACGGCAGCGTCGGGAGCCGGGGGCCGGTGACCGACCTTCTGCTCTCGGAGCTGGACTCGGTCGAGGCGCCCTGCGTCTACGCCTGCGGACCGCCCGCGATGCTGGAGGCCGTGCGGGCGCTGTGCGCCGAGCGCGGGACCCCGGCCGAGCTCGCGATGGAATCCGGGATGGCGTGCGGCTTCGGGGCCTGCTTCGGGTGCGCCGTGCCGACCCGCCGCGGCCACCTGCGCCTGTGCCTCGACGGCCCGGTGGTCGACGCCGGGGACCTGGACACCGCCCTCATACCGGGTACGGGGCATTGACCGTCGCCTTCTGCGGCCTGCGCCTGCGCTCGCCGGTGGTCAACGGGTCGGGGACCTTCGACGCGATCGCCGCCCGCCGGACGTTCGGGGACGAGGTGCTGGAGCGCTTTCCGTTCTCCGCCTTCGTCTCCAAGACCGTCACGCTCGAGCCGCGTCAGGGCAACCCGCCGCCCCGTCTGTGGGAGTCGCCGGCAGGGCTGATCAACTCGATCGGCCTGCCCAACAAGGGTCTGCGCGGCTACCTCGAGGAGGACCTGCCGGCGCTCTCGGAGCTGCCGGTCCCGCTGATCGTCAACGTGATGGGGTTCAGCCGGGACGAGGTGGCCACTCTGGTCGGAGCGTTCGGCGACCGGGACGAGGTCGCGGCCCTCGAGCTCAACGTCTCGTGTCCGAACGTCGAGAGCGGGCTGGTGATGGGAGCGGACCCCGCCGAGACCGAAGCGCTGGTGCGGCGGGTGCGCCCGCTGAGCGGCAAGCCGCTGATCGTCAAGCTGACCCCGTCCGCACCGGACCCGGCCGCGGTGGCCGCCGCCGCCCAGGAGGCCGGCGCCGACGCCGTCTCACTGATCAACACCCTGCGGGGCATGGCCCTGGTTCCGGCCACCGGTGACCCGTGGCTGGGAGGAGTCACCGGCGGGCTGTCGGGTCCCGCCATACGGCCGATCGCCCTCGCCCAGGTGGCGCAGGTAGCGTCTCGGGTCGATCTCCCGATCGTGGGAATGGGTGGCGTCCAGAGCGGCCGGGACGCTCTCGACCTGCTGGAGGCGGGGGCGTCGCTGGTGGCCGTGGGGACCGAGACCTTCCGTGATCCGACCGCCGGGGAGCGCATCGCTGCCGAGCTCGAGGACGCCGCCCGCCGTCGTCCGGTTTCGGCTGCCGGGACCGCCCCAAAGAGCCGAGAGGTGGTCATCGAGGGCGAGGAAAGTCCTGCAAATCGGACCAAAAGCCGGGATCCGACCGCGGGTCCCTCTAGCTGAGGTCGAGATCCAGGCAAATTGCGCCGCTTCGCCTTGCAGGGCGCCAGCCGAGATGTAAGACTCGCCGCGTGATGGCGCCTGCGAGTGATTCGCTGCCGAAGACAGCGGCTCCCGAGAGGTCGCTGATGCA
>DATAEY010000092.1:0-9187 GCA_036257715.1 Solirubrobacteraceae bacterium
GGTCTGGGGCCGGTGGCCGCCGGCGCCGCCACCCGCCGCTACCTCGATCGGGCCGGGGAGGCAGCGCAACTGCTGTCTGCCGCGGCGGCCGAGGTCATCCTGGTCGTGGCGGGCCGCGCGATCCGGCTCGGCCCCGCGACGGCCGTGCCGGACCGGCCGCAGCTGCGCCTGCACGGCGACTCGATGGTGCCCGCCGGCGCCGAGGACTTCGCGGTCAACGTCAGGCGCGAGCCACGGCCGCGGTGGCTCGAGGAGGCGCTGAGCGGCGCCCTGGCCGCCGTCGGCGAGTACCCGGACGAGCGCGACGCCGTCGCCGCGGTGGCCGCGCGTCACGACCGGCGTCCCGACGAGGTGGTCGTGACCAACGGCGGCTCGGAGGCGTTCTGGCTGCTGGCCGCCGCGCTGCGGCCGCGCCACGCGGTCTGCATCCATCCGTCGTTCACCGAGCCCGAGGCGGCGCTGAGGGCCCATCGGCGGCCGGTCGAGCGGGCGTTTCGCCGGCGGGCGGACTTCGGGCTGGACCCCGCGGCCGTTCCACCCGGGGCAGACCTCGTGGTGACCGGCAACCCCAACAACCCCTCGGGGACGCTCGACCCGGCCGGCGAGGTCGCCTGCCTCGCTGCGCCGGGCCGCGTGCTGGTGGTCGACGAGGCGTTCATGGACTTCGTGCCCGGAGAGCCTGAGAGCCTCGCCAGACGCCGCGACCTGCCGGGGCTGGTGATCGTGCGCAGCCTGACCAAGCTGTGGTCGCTGGCCGGGGTGCGGGCCGGGTATCTGCTGGCGCCGGCCCGGATCGCCGCCGCGGTGCGGGCGCTGCGCCCCGCCTGGAACGCCAACGCCCTGGCCCTCGCGGCGGTGCAGGCGTGCGCCGCGCGGGCCGCCGCCGCCCGTGAGGTGGCCGAGCGGGTGGGGCGGGCGCGCGAGCGGCTGATCGCGGACCTGGCCCAGGTCCCGGGGGTCCGCACCTGGCCGTCGGCGGCCAACTTCCTGCTGGCCCAGGTCCCCGAGGGCGAGCGCGTGCACGCCGCGCTGCTCGAGCGGGGCATCGCGGTGCGCCCGGCGCGCAGCTTTCCCGGCCTGGGCCCCGACCATCTGCGGCTCGCAGTCAGGGACCCGGCCGCCAACCGCCGCATCGTCGTCGCGCTCGCCGGGGTGTTGAGATGAGGGTGGGGCTGCGGGGAACGATGCTGGTGGCCCAGCTGCCGGGCGTGCATCGCTGCCTGTCCTCCGCCGTCCTGGGCGGCGGGCTGGGTTGGCTGCGCACCTGGGTGAACCTCGGGGTGCCGACCGGGTATGACCGCACCGATCCGGCCGAGCACCTCGCGGTCGAGGCCGCCGGGCTGGCCGGGCCGGTGGTGGGGATGCTCACCGCGGTCGACGTCTCCACCTACACCCGCGACGATCACGGCCCTGCCACTGCCCTTGCCACCGTCGGCGCGCGGCACGCCCTGGCCGCAGCCGGCGCGCGGCCGAGGACGGTCCCTCCGGTGGGCACGATCAACCTGCTGGTGGCGGTCGGCGAGCCGCTGACCGACGCCGGCCTCGCCGGTGCCCTCCAGACCGCGGTGGAGGCCAAGGCCCAGGCGCTGGCCGACGCCGGGGTCGCGGCCGCCAACGCGGGTGGGTGGGCGACCGGCACGGCGACCGACAGCGTATGCGTCGCCTGCCCCCCGGGCGGGCGGGTGGAGTTCGCCGGACCCGCCACCGTGGCCGGGTCCAGCCTCGCCCGCGCCGTGCACGCCGCCGTGCTGGCCGGTGCGGTGGCCGAGCGCCGGGAAGCCACGCCGGGGCGGGCGGCGTGACCCTGGAGGACCGCGTCCTCGAGCTAGCGGCCGAAGTGGGCGCGCCGGACGACGGCTGCGCCGCCGCGGCCCGGGCTCGTCACCGATACCTGGTCAAGCCGGCGGGGAGCCTGGGGCGCCTGGAGGAGCTCGGGGCTCGGCTCGCCGCGGTCGCCGGCACCTGTCCCCCGCCGGTCTGCGAGCGGCCCGCCGCGGTGGTGGCCGCCGGCGATCACGGCGTGCTGGTCCAGGGTGTGTCGGCGTGGCCGGCCGAGGTGACCCCGGCCATGGTGGGCGAGTTCTGCTCGGGGCGGGCGGCGGTGAACGCCCTGGCCGACTGCGTCGGGGCGCAGGTGAGCGTGCTCGATGTCGGGGTGGCGGTGGACCTGCCGCGCCACCCGCGGCTGCGCACGGCCAAGGTCCAGCCGGGCACCGCCGACCTGTCGCGCACGGCGGCCATGGATCGGGAGGCGGCGGCGCGGGCTGTGCTGGCTGGCGCCGGAATCGCCGAGGAGCTGACCGGAGCGGGCGTGGACCTGCTGGTCACGGGTGACATGGGGATCGGGAACACCACGCCGGCTGCCTGCCTGGTCGCGGCGTTCACCGGAGCGCCGGCCGAGCGTGCGACGGGGCCGGGAGCCGGGCTCGACGACGGCACCCTGGCGCGCAAGGCGCAGGTCGTCCGCCGGGCGCTCGAGCGCCACCGGCCGGCGCCCGCTGACCCGCTCGGGGCGCTGGCCGCGGTGGGCGGGCTCGAGCATGCCGCCCTCGTCGGGTTGGTCCTGGGCGGCGCGCGCGGGCGCCTACCGGTGGTGCTCGACGGCGTCTCGACGGTGGCCGCGGGGCTGGTGGCCTGCGCGCTTCGCCCTGCGGTCCGCGGCTACCTGATCGCAGGTCATCGCTCGACCGAGCCGGGCGCCTCGCTGGGGCTCGAGCATCTCGGCCTCGAGCCGCTGCTGGACCTCGGCATGCGGCTGGGCGAGGCGACCGGCGGCCTGCTCGCCGTGCCGCTGGTCAGGGCCGCGGCCGCCGCACTGAGCCGGATGGCGACATTCGAGGAGGCGGGGATCCCGGCGTGAGGGCCGCGCTCTCGTTCCTCACCGTCCTGCCGGTAGCCCGGCGGCCGGCCGCGCCCGGCCGGGGCGCGCTGCTGTGCTTCCCACTGGCGGGCCTCACCCTCGGGGCCCTGTGGGCGGTTGCGGCCTGGGCCGGCGCGACCGCGTGGACCCCGTTCGCGGCGGCCGCCCTGGTCCTGGCAGTCGACGTGGTGGCCACCGGCGCCCTGCACCTGGACGCCGTCGCCGACCTGGGCGACGGGCTCGCCAGCCGCCGCCCGCCCGAGGAGGCGCTAGGCATCATGCGCGAGCCCCAGGTCGGGGCGGGCGGTGTCGCGGCGGTGGCGCTGGCGCTGATCCTGCGCTTCGCCTGGGCCTGGATCGTGGTGAGCTCGGGGCTGTGGCTGGCGCTCCTCGCCGTGCCCGTCTGCGGGAGGGCGGCGATGGTGGTGGCGCTGGCCGCGGGGCGCCGCCCGGACGCGTCGTCCCTGGCCAGCTCCCTCGGCGCCGCCGCCACGCCGCCGGTCGCGGCGGCGGCGCTGGCGTTGGCCACCGGACTGGCCGCGCTGGCGGGGACAGCAGCCGGCGGCCCGGCGGCGGGGGCGCTCTGTGCGGGCGCCGTCCTGGCGGGCGCCGCCCTCGCGCTGGTCACCGAGCGGGGCTGGCGGCGACGCTACGGGCCGATCACCGGCGACATCACGGGCGCCGTCGGGTTGGCCGCCGAAACCGTGGCGCTGGGCGCGATGGCCCTGGCGCCGGCGCTGGGCGTGGCCTGACCGCAGCCCGGGCGCGGTGCAGGGCTGGGTCACCGCCGCCGCTTCCGCCTGTAGCCGGTCAGCTGGTCGCCGCCGCGCTAGGCGACGACGCGATAGATGCCGTGAAGAGCACCCCCGCCAGCCGTGCGAAGGATCGGTTCCCGATGGTCGACCACCGGCGTCATCTCGCGCACCGTCAGGAGCGCTCCCGACGCGGTGCGCCGCTGTAGGCGGACCAGACGCCGGTTGTGGGCCGGGTCGACCCTGCACGAGGCGTCGCGTTGACGGCCCGCGTCAGGGGCACATAATCGAGCCATGCTGGCGCGCCGCTCGACGACTTTCGCCGGCGCGATCGCTCTGTGGCTGGGGCTGGGCGCCTCGTGCGCCCCGGCCACGGTGACGACTCCGCCGCCCGCCGTCGCGCTGTCGATGACCTATACCGACGGGCGGGTGCACGCGGGCGCGACGCTCAGCTGCCGATCAGGCCGTGTGCGCGTGACCGGCTTCCTGATCCATCGCTCGGCGGCGCTGCTGTGCCGCCGGGCCCGCGTCCTGCGCGGCTTCCTGGGCGCGACCCCGGCTCGGGGGCGGCTGTGCACCCAGGTCTATGGAGGTCCGGACCGCGCGCTGGTGCGCGGGCGCATCGGGGCGACCGCGATACACCGCTGGTTCGGTCGGGCCGACGGCTGCCAGATCGCCGATTGGACGCGTGCCGGCCTACTGCTGCCGGCCCCCCGCACCCTGCCCTAGGCCCGGATCCGGGCGGGGGACCGCGGGTATGATCGCCGCGTGATCCGCCAGGGGCCGATTCCCGCTTGGCTGCACGGGATCTTGGAGTACGTGGAGGTGGTGGTCCTGATCGTGGCCCCGTTCGTGCTCCACTTCCAGGCGGGTGCCGCCACCGGCGCGTCGATCGTGATCGGCGTGGTCCTGCTGTTCGTGGTCGCCACCACCGTCGGCTCGACCGGCCTCGTGAGCCAGGTCCCGATCCCCGTCCACGTGCTGCTCGACTACATCCTGGCCGGCGTCCTGGTGGCATGCCCGTTCATCTTCGGTTTCTCGAACGAGACCAACCCGACCGCCTTCTTCATCGCCCTGGGGATCGTGCACCTGCTGGTCACCATCGCGACCCGGTTCCTGCCGGCGAGGGTGCCCGAGGCACCGTCTCCCGAGAAGCCACGGCCAGCCTGATGGGGGGCACGCGGCGTCCCGGGCGGCGGGACGGTGCAAACGCCCGCCCGCCGGCGAGCCCGCGCGGATAGGCTAGTACCCTCAAGCGGGCCGATGTCCTACGCGGAGGAGACCCCCGCCCTGCGCCCGACCATGAGCCAGCAGGCGTCGTCGCTGGCTCATGAATGGCGCAAGCTCACCCGCGCCGCCACCGCGGTCGCGATCCTCACCGCGCCCGCCTTCTTCCTGGTCCTGCACAGGAGCAAGGGCTGGAGCGTGCCGGTGTCCCTACTGGTCACCTTCCTCGCGGTCGTGGCGTTCCGCGGGCTGGTGGACGTGCTCGCCCACAAGCTCATCCCCCATCCCAACCTGTACGGCGCGCCCCAGGAGATGCTCGAGGCCGACGTGGTGGCCCGCCGCCGGACCTGGTACTGGCGCACGCGGTTCCGGCACCTGACCTGGTTCCTGCTCACGTTGCTGGGTCTCCTGGTGATCGCGTGGGTGGTGCTGCGGATAGCGGGCCAGCAGGTCACGCTGTTCGGCTCGCTGCCGCTGCTCGGCAAGCTGCTGCTGCTCCTGCTGCCGCAGATCCTCCCGCTGCTGGTCCTCTTCCCGCTGTTCTTCCTGTTCAACGCCCTGATCCTCTTCGGCCCCCTGGCGATCATGGGGATCATGCAGATGAAGGCGTTCGAGCCCGGGGACGCGGACTGGGGGGTCAGGCTCGCCGACGTGCGCGGCCAGGCGGAGCCCAAGGAAGAGGTCACCCGCGTCATCTCCCTGTGGCAGTCGGGCGAGGAGTTCAAGAAGGCCGGCGGCAAGCCCGAGCGCGGGCTGCTGTTCCTGGGCGCGCCCGGGACCGGCAAGACGATGCTCTCGAAGGCCATCGCCACCTCCTTCAACTCGCCGATCATGCTCATGCCCGGCTCGGGCTTCGCGCAGACGTTCATCGGCATCGACGTGCTGGTCGTGCTGCTGCTGGTGGCCCGGGCACGGCGGCTGGCGCGCAAGTGGGGCGGTCAGTGCATCATCTTCATCGACGAGATCGACGCCGTCGGCATGCGGCGCCAGGCGCTGAATCCGGGGATCGGGTTCGAGCCGCGTCCCTCGCTGGACGACGTCAACTTCTACGGACCGTGGGGGTCGATCACGGCCAGCGGCGACGTGATCATCGAGTCGCGCGCCTGGCGCGAGCGGCTGTTCGCCAGCCGGGCCAGGACGCCGACTCGCTTGGATCCGCCCGCCGTGGCCAACCTGGGCGCGCGCCTGGCCAACTTCATGTTCCCGGGCGGCATGGGATTCGGCGGCGGCATGGCGCTCAACCAGCTCCTGGTCCAGATGGACGGCGTGGACAACCCGCCGTTCCTGAAGCGGTTCATGACCAAGCGGATCAACACGCTGCTCGACGCGATGTACGTGATACCGCGGCGCGTCGGGAGCGTGAGCCTGCGCCTGTCGCCGGTCGAGCCGCGCCCCGAGCAGATCTACTTCATCGGCGCCACCAACGTCCCGATCGACGCCCTCGACCCCGCGCTGATCCGACCCGGGCGGATGGGCCGCCACATCTGGTTCCGCACGCCGACCAAGGATGACCGGAAGGACATCTTCGACCTGTACATCAACAAGGTGGCGCACGAGACCGAGCTCGACACCGAGGGCCGTCGCGACGAGCTGGCGCGGATGACCAGCGGGTACTCGCCGGCCATGATCGAGCAGGTGTGCTCGATGGCGCTCACCTATGCCCATTCCGAGGGACGGATGCAGTTCAACCGCGCCGACATCGTCGAGGCGATGACCACGGTCGAGACCGGCACCGCCCAGGGCGTCGAGTACGTGCCCGAGGAGACCCGGGCGGTCGCGCTGCACGAGGCGGGCCACGCCGTCGGCTCCTACCTGTTCCAGGACAACATCGAGGCCACCCGCCTGACCATCCGCAAGCGCGGCGAGGCGCTGGGCCACTTCCAGAGCGCCGAGAAGGAGGAGCGCTTCAGCAGCTGGCGCAGCGAGGAGATGGCGCTCCTGGTGATGATCCTCTCGGCCATGGCCACCGAGCACGTGATCTACGGCGAGAACGGGCGCGGCGTCGGCGGCGACCTGCAGGGGGCCTCCTTCCGCGCGATGGCGATGGTCGGGGTGGCCGGCATGGCGCCCGAGTACGTGGATCTCACAGGCCAGCTCGCCAGCGAGGAGGAAGAGGAGGAGGCCCGGGAGAAGATCATGCAGCGCTTCGAGCGGATCGGCAACCAGATCATCCATCGCTCCGACCCCGGCGCCGGCAGCCCGTATGCCCAGGCGCTGGTCGGGGTGCTGGACGACCGGTACAAGCGGACGCTGGCGGCCCAGATCCTGGGCCAGGCCTATGTCACCGCGTACAACGCGATGCGCCACAACCGCCAGGCGCTGGAGCGGATGGCCGACGTGCTCGTCGAGAGGCGCGAGCTGCACGGAGACGACGTCCTCGAGCTGTTGGAGGAGGTCGCCCCCCGGCGGCCCAACATCGACCTGCTGGACCGCGACTCATGGCCGAGGATGTGAATCGCCCGCAAGCCGATTCGCCCGACGAGCCGGAGGCCGATCCGAGCCGGTTGCCGGAGGCTCGGCGCGGAGGCGGCGACCCGGAGGAGCGCTCGCCGAAGCCGGAGACGCTTCCGGACGTGCGGGCCGAGCAGGTCGATGGAGCGCTCGACCGCCCGCTGAGCGGGGGGCCGCCCTCGGTCTACGCGCCGCGGTTCCGCGCCCTGACCGGTGGCCTGGTGGGGCTGGCGATCGGCGCGCTCGTGGCCGCGGCGGTTGCGCTATTCGCTCCCGGGTTCCAGCCGGGCCCGGCATGGTCTCCGTGGAAGCCGACCGAGAGTGGCACCGCCGGCGCGAACCAGATCGCGCGCCACGTCGCCCCCAGCTATCGCCTGCCCACCGGCGACCAGATGGTGCTGGTCACCGCCGGGCCGCCCCGGGTCGGCGACCTGCTGCCGGCGAAGGTGGCGGTGGTGGGCGGCGGCGCCGGGGCCCGAACCTCGGTGGTCAGCGGCAATACCATCCTCTACCAGCTGTGCGGGCTGGGCGAGCGCTGCTCGATCGCCAAGGGCGCGCCCTCGGTGGAGCGGTTCCTGCTGCTGCGTCGTGAGGCTCTAGAGCTCGCGCTCTACACCTTCCGCTACCTCAACGGCGTCGACAACGTGGTCGCCCTGCTTCCGCCGGCCCCCGGCGAGAAGCCTGAGAACGCGCTGTTCTTCCGCAAGCAGCAGCTCAAGGCGGTGCTCGACCGGCCGCTCACGACGATCCTGCCGACGCCTCCGCCGACCGTCAACTCGGTCGAGGACGCGCCCGAAGCGAGCATGGTCAGGCAGCTGACCGGCCGCAACCTGTTCGTCTACTCATTCGAGCAGGGGCAGGACCTCAGCGCCTACCTGGTCCTCAATCACCGGACCTCGACGGACTGAGCCGGCCCCACGTCGCCAGCGGCGGCGGCGCGCAGGGTACGCGACAGGGCCGGGGAGTCGCCCTCCCCGAGGGGGAGCTCGACCTCGATCTCCGCGATGCCGTCCTCGCGGCGCACGCGCATCGAGCCCAGCCGCTCGAACAGAGCGAGCATCGCCCGGTTCTCGACCAGCAGCGTCGCGCTGAAGCGCTCGACGCCCTCCTCCCGGGCGCGCCGGGCGAGCATGCGCAGCAGCGCGCCGCCCACTCCCCGCCCCTGCCAGGCGTCGGCCACCGCGACGGCCGCTTCGGCGGCCGTCGGGTCCCGGGGCTCTCGGATGAACCGGCCCACGCCGACCCCCTCGCCGGTGTCGGGGTCCACCGCGGCCAGCGCCTCGTGGTCGTGATGGTCGGGATGGGTCAGGAACACCAGCTCCGGCTCGGTGAGCCGCTTCTTGGGCGCCAGGAAGCGCTGATAGCGTGAGCGCTCGCCCAGGTGCTCGAACCCGGCGGCCAGCCGCTCGGCGCTGCCCGGTTGCACCGGACGGATTAGCACTCGTCCTCCGTCGCGCAGCTCGACGAGCTCGCCGCGCGGCGCCGCCGACGGGGCGCTTCCGAGCGCGTATGACGCCGCCGCTCGCCGTGCCTCCTCCTCGGTGTCGTGGCGTGAGACCGGGCTGGAATTGCCGCGCAGCATGACGCGCCATCCGCCGGCCGGGCTGCGCTCGACGTCGAACTCCATCGTGCCCTGGGCTTCCCCCGGCGAGCGGCCGCAAACCGCCGCGGGTCACGCGCCCGGTCCGCGCGGCTCGTACCCGTGGCAGCTGCCCACGGGCAGGCGCGGATAACGGGGGTAGCCGGGATCGGTGCGCGAGCGGTCGCACAGCGAGAAGGTCGAGCCCCGTGTGTTGTGGACGAGCCGCTGATGGCGACAGGCATCGCACAGCCCGGCCGGGGGGCGCGGGGAGCGTGCGGCTGGAGGCGCCATGTCGGGAGTATGGGTCGCCCAGGC
>DATAEY010000093.1:0-7770 GCA_036257715.1 Solirubrobacteraceae bacterium
AAACAGTGCCCCCCTTGGCCCGATCGCGTCGAAAGCGGTCGCGGCGAGCAAGGCCGGCGCGATGAGCCCAAACATGTTGATCGGCACGACGACCGCGCGATAGCGACGGATGCACCAGGAGCAAATTTCGCCCAATGCCAAGACCGCGACGACTTCAGCTGGTCCAAGAAACCCGATCGCAAGGAGGGACGGAACGAACGAGGCGTCGACGAGCAGACGGTCGTCGAGGTCGATCCAGGCCACGCTGGCTATAACCGCGCAGCCCGCCAGGACCAAAGTCAATGGCGACAGGAGTTGGTCGTGAGGGGCGAGGGCGAATGCGACGAAGCAGACCGCCAGTCCCGGCAAAGTGATCGCCATCGTGGCCCGGGGACCACGGACCCCGGGCCTTGGCAGGATCGCCTCGGTCAATGAAGGACTCCCTCGCGGAGCGCTTTAGCGACGGCCGCTGCGCGGTCGGAGACCTCGAGCTTCTCGTAGACGTTCTGGAGGTGGGTCTTGACGGTCGAGGTGCTCAGGAACAGGACGCGGGCGATCTCCGGACTTGAACGGCCCTCGGCGGTGAGGGCGAGGATCTCTCGTTCGCGGTCGCTGAGACGGGGACGCTCGTCGTGGCGATGCGCGCGGATCTGTGATGCCAGCCCGTCGTGGATGTCAGGCGAGAAGTAGCTCCTACCCCGTGCGACCGCAGCGATGGCGTCACAGATCACCTGGCGGTCGGCGTCCTTCGTGACGTAACCGTGCGCGCCCGCGGCGGTCGCCTCATACACGAGCGCCGCTTCGTCGAACGCGGACAGGACCAGCACGCGCGTGGGCGAACCGGCATCCGCAAGGGCGGTGATCACCTGAATGCCGTTCAGCGAGGGCAGGCGCATGTCCAAGGCCACGACGTCAGGCTCGAGTTCCTGGACATGGGCGACGGCCATGCGCCCGTCGCCGCACTGGCCGACGAGCTCGAGGTCAGGGCGGTCCTTGATCGCCCGCACCACGCCTTCACGGTAGAGGGGATGGTCGTCAGCGACGAACACCCGTATCCGCACGTCCCCCGGGCCCATTTCGGGGTTTTATCGAACTCGGCGAGCCGTGGTTATGTCCCCCTGCCAGCAAGTGGCCGGTTTGCCGGCGACAACCCATCGATCGACCTAGTCGGCCGTCCTCCGATCGGTGGATCTCGCCGCCTCGGCGCTCAGGCGAGCGCCGTGAACAGGCGCGGATCGTTGGTGATCACGCCCGTCACCCCCAGAGCCTCGAGAGCCCGGATGCGCGGCAGCTCATCGACCGTCCAGGCGAACAGCTCGCCCCCCGCGTCCCGGACCGCGGCCACCAGCCGAGGGGTGATCACCCGCCAGTGGGCCATCAGCGCGTCGCACCGGCCGGCCCGCATGGCTCGAGCCGCGAGATGGGGGAGCGACAGCCGATAGCCCCAGAGAACCGCGAGAGCTGGAAGCGCGGTCCAGCGTGAATCGGTGTAGTCGCGCCGGGCCCTGGGCACCGACCATCCCAGACGCAGCGACGGGTCGAGCTTGCGCACGCGCGCCAGGCTCTCGGTGTACTGGGACGACACCAGGGCGCGGTCGACCAGGCCGTGGCGACCCAGCGCCTCCACCACCGCCTCCTCATAGCCGCTCAGCTTGAGGTCGACGTCCAGCTCGATGCCGTCGAACGCCTCGGAGGCGAAATGGCTGAGGCCCTCCTCGAGCGTCGGCGGGTCGCCGTGCCCGGCGGCGGCGTAGTCGTGTGCCAGCACCAGGCGGCCGGACCCGCGCTCGGGCAGCACATCGAACTCGATCATGTCGACACCGGCTGCGAGGGCGGCGTCGAAGCTGGACAGCGTGTTGCCCGGCGCGATCAGGTCGGCTCCCTTGTGGCCGACCCTCCTCAGGGCTGGCATCTCGGGCACCAGAACATCGTTCGATTCTCGTCACGTTGGCCACGCGCCCTGATGCCCTCGCCGCATCGAGGGCACCGCCGTCCCGAGCGCCAGTAGACGCTGCTGCGCGCGTGGTGCCCGGTGCGGGCCGACTCCCGCATCCCGGAAATGTCGTGCTCGGGCATCGGCCCGAAGCGTAAATGCCAGCGCCGGCGCCCCGCTGTCAGGCGGTGAGGGTGAGTGCCCGAGGGCCCTGTCGGAAGCCCAGCTCGATCAGCAGCTCGCCAAAAGGCGAGCCGACCACCGGCTCGCCGTCCACCCGCTCGAGGGCGACCCGGCGGATGCGTCCGGCACGCACCTCGGCGGCCACCGCCTCGAACGCGGCGGTCAGGCGCTCGTCGTCGGGGTCCACGAGAGTCGTCGCGCCGCGGCCCGAGCGCTCGAGGTAGAGGACCGGCTCCGAGCCCGCCAGCACGACGTATGCGCCCGCCACTCGCTGCGGGCGCCGGCGCTCGGTGTCGGGCTCCGGCCGCGGCCAGGGGAGCGCGGCTCCGTAGGGCTGTGCGGGGTCCACCGCGGCCAGCACGACCGGCGCCGCGCCTGCCTCCCGGCTTGCCTCCCGCAGCCGCTCGACGGCCCCAGGCAGCGCGAACTGTGCCCCGCCCAAGCCCTCGACGAAGTAGCCCCGCCGCGCGACCCCAAGGGTCTCCAGCGCCGAGAGGGAGTCGTATAGGGTCGAGAAGCCCCCGGGGACCCCCTCGGCGCGCACCAGCTCGCGGGTCACGATGCCATAGCGCTCAAGTAGCAGTTCGGCCTGCGCCCGGCGCCGCTGCCCGGGATCGCCGGGGGCCACGAACAGCGGCCTGGCCAGCGACCAGCGCCCCTGCACCTGGGCCGCGGTTCCGGCGCGCCGTGAGGCAAAGCGCCGTCCGCCCCGACCCGAACCGGAGCCGCGGGCACGAGCCAGGGTGAGCCGGGGCGCACGCAGCGGCGCGAAGGCGTCGTTGGTCACCTCGCCCGCCCAGGCCAGGTCCCAGAGCGCCTGCTGCAGCACCTCGGGCGCGAGGTCGACGTCGACCAGCAGGTCGGTGAAGAAACAGGCGCCGGCGGCCAGGCGCTCGCGGACGGCGTCGTGAGACGGCTCATCCGGCGGCTCGCCGTGGACCGGTGGGGGCCCCAGCACCGCGGCGTCGTCCCGGAAGTAGAGCGCGACGCGCCCCGAGTGGCGGCCGAGCGCTCCCGCGCCGATCCAGAGCAGCTCGCCCGCGGCGCACAGCTGGTCCATCCAGGCCGGGGAATAGGCGCCCGTGCGTCGCGGCAGGACATCGCGCTCCCAGGCATCGGCCGGCAGAGCCAGTCCCTGCAGCGGGACCAGGACCTCGCGCAGGCGGTCGGGACCTGCCCCGCCGGGCGGATGGCGGTCGACTCCTTGCCAGGAGGGCAGGAAGCCGGCCAGGGCGCGCTGATCGGCGGGCTCGATCTCCCGGCGCAACACCGCCAGCGAGGCGCGCCGCAGGCGTCGCAGCACCTCGGCGTCGCACCACTCGCGCTCGGTACCGCCCGGCCGCAGCTCGCCCTGGACCAGCTCGCCGGCGCGCTCGAGCTCGCGCAGCACCGAGCCGGGGTCGAACCCGTAGCGGTCGCGCAGCTCCGTGGTGGTGAACGGACCATGGGTCCGCGCGTAGCGGCGGACCAGCCGCGCCAGCGCATCGGGGGCCTCGACCAAGAAGGAGTCCGGCAGCCCGCCCGGCGCGACCGCACCCAGCGCGTCGCGGTACAGGCCCGCGTCCTCGGCGGAGGCCCAGCGCTGCTCGCCGGCCAGCCGCAGGCGTATCGCGCGTCGCTCGCGGTCGAGCTCGGCCAGCAGGGGCTCCACCGCGACACCCGGGATCACCCGCTTGCCCGCCTCGGTGGTGGTCAGATCCCCCACCCGCCGCAGCACCTCGTGCAGCGTGTCGCGGTTGGCGGCCCGGGTGCGCCCGGACCGGTGCTGAAGATCGTCCTCGACCGCCTGCAGCGCCTGGGGATCGATGAGCTCGCGCAGCTCCTCCTGGCCGAGGAGCTCGCGCAGGAGGTCGCGATCCAGGGACAGCGCCGCGGCCCGGCGCTCGGCGTTGGGCGTATCGCCCTCGTACATGTACGTGGCGACGTAGTCGAAGAGCAGGGAGGAGGCGTAAGGCGACGCGGTCGGGGTCTCGACCTCGACCAGCGACAGCTCGCGCCGGTGCAGCGCCCGCAGCAGCTCCTGCAAGCCGGGGAGGTCGAGCACGTCGCGGAGGCATTCGCGGTAGGTCTCGAGCACCAGCGGGAACTGGCCGTAGCGTCGGGCGACCTCAAGGAGCGTCTGCGCTTTCAGGCGCTGCTGCCACAGCGGCGTGCGCCGGCCCGGATAGGCCCGCGGGATCAGGAGAGCGCGCGCGGCGTTCTCGCGGAAGCGGGCGCCGAACAGCGCCGATCCCCCGAGCTCGCGAACCACGAGGTCCTCCAGGTCGTCGGGATCGACCACGACGAGATCGGCGCCCGGCGCCTCGTCGGCGTCGGGCAGGTGAACGATTATCCCGTCGTCGGACCAGATGGCGTCGGACTCCAGACCGAACTGGTCGCGGATCCGGGCCGACAGGGCGAGGCCCCACGCGGCGTGGACGCGACCGCCGTAGGGGGAGAGGATGCACAGCCGCCAGTCGCCGATCTCGTCGCGGAAGCGCTCCACGACGATCGTGCGGTCCGACGGGAGCACGCGGGTCGCGGCCTGCTGCTCGCGTAGGAACTCGACGAGGTTGCGGGCGGCGCGCCGGTCCAGGTCGTGCTCGCGCTCGAGCGCCTCAGGACGCTGGTCGACCGCCCAGCGGGCGAACTCGCCGATCGCCCGGCCCAGCTCGCGAGGCCGGCCGACGCCGTCGCCGCGCCAGAACGGAACGGCTCCGGGCACGCCCGGCGCCGGCGTGACCACGACGCGGTCGCGCCCGATCTCCTCGATCCTCCAGGTCGAAGCGCCGAGCAGGAAGGTCTGACCCGGGCGCGCCTCGTAGACCATCTCCTCGTCGAGCTCGCCGACGCGGCGTCCGTCCGGGAGGGTGACCGCGAACAGCCCGCGGTCGGGGATGGTGCCCGCGTTGGTCACCGCCAGCTGGCGGGCGCCGCGCCGCGCCCGGATGGTGCCGGCGACGCGGTCCCACACGATCCGCGGACGCAGCTCCCCGAACTCGGAGGACGGGTAGCGGCCGTCGAGCATGTCGAGCACGTTGTCGAGCTGGGCCCGTGACAGCTCGGCGTAGGGATAGGCGCGGGTGACCTGGGCATGCAGGTCGTCGACCGCCACCGGCTCCTCGGACGACGAGGCGATGGCGACCACCTGCTGAGCCAGTACGTCCAGCGGATTGCGCGGCACCACCGTCGACTCGATCTCGCCCCGGCGCATGCGGCTTACGACCACGGCGGCCTCGAGCAGGTCGGCGCGGAACTTGGGGAAGACGACTCCGCGCGAGACGTCGTCGACGCGATGGCCCGCGCGCCCGATGCGCTGCAGCCCGCGCGCCACCGACTTGGGGGACTCGACCTGGACCACCAGGTCGACCGCTCCCATGTCGATCCCAAGCTCGAGGCTCGAGGTGGCGACAAGGCACGGCAGGCGTCCGGACTTGAGCAGCTCCTCGACGACCTGCCGCTCCTCGCGGGCCAGCGAGCCGTGGTGGGCGCGGGCGATCTCCTTCTGCGCGAGCTCGTTGAGACGCAGCGCCAAGCGCTCGGCGCCCCGGCGGTTGTTGACGAACACGATCGTGGAGCGGTGTGCCCGGACCGCCTCCAGGATCTCCGGATAGATCGCCGGCCAGATGGATCTGCGGGTGGCGTCGCCGCCGACCTCGGAGAGCTCCGGGCCCTGGTCGGGCTCCACCATCGACTCGACCGGGACCTCGATTCGCACTTCGAGCGGCTTGGTTATGCCGGCGTCGACAATCGTGCACCGACGCTCGGGCCCGACGAGAAACCGCGCGACCTCCTCCAGCGGGCGCTGCGTAGCGCTCAGCCCGATGCGCTGCAGGGCACGCCCGGCGAGCGCCTCCAACCGCTCGAGGGTCAGCGCCAGGTGGGAGCCGCGCTTGTTCGCGGCGACCGCGTGCACCTCGTCGACGATCACGGTCTCGGCGCCGGTCAAGACCTCCCGGGCCTGGGAAGTCAGCATCAGGTAGAGAGATTCCGGCGTTGTGATGAGGATGTCGGGCGGATGGCGGCGCATCGCTGCCCGTTCGCGCTGGGGCGTGTCGCCGGTACGGATGGCGAGCTTGATGTCGGCCCCGATTCCCCGCAATGGGGCGCGGAGGTTGCGCTCCACGTCGTAGGAGAGGGCCTTGAGCGGCGAGACGTAGATCAGCCTGGGCGTCCGTGCGGCGCCGTCGGGCAGCGGATCGGCGGCGAGGCGATCGAGGCCCCACAGGAAGGCGGCCAGCGTCTTGCCCGAGCCGGTGGGAGCCGAGATCAGGACGTTGTCCGCGGTGGCGATCGCCGGCCACGCCTGGCGCTGGGCGGGGGTGGGCTCGGCGAAGGCGGACTCGAACCACGCCCTGACACGGGGGGTGAACGACGACAGCGGCATGGGTCGAGAATACGCGCCGCTAGGCGGGCAGCCCGGCGAGCCGCCGGGCGCGGCGGAAGACCGCGTCGGCCATCGCCGGGGTGAGCTTCCCGGTGAAGGTGTTCTGCTGGGAGGGATGGAAGCAGCCGAGCAGCGACCAGCGGTCGTCCGCCAGCTCGGCGGCATGACCGAAGCGCGGGCGGGGGCGAGGCGGCGGGCGGCCCAGCGCCGCCCGCACCCGCAGGGCGGCGTCCCAGGCAAAGGCACCCAGGCACACGATCACGCGGACCCGATCCAGCAGCTCCAGCTCGGCGACGGTGTAGGGCAGGCAGCGGTCGCGCTCGGCCGGAGTGGGGCGGTTGGCCGGCGGTGGGCAGCGAACCGCCGCCGCCACCCAGCAGTCGTGCAGGCGCAGCCCGTCGCCGCGATGTCGCGACACGGGCTGGCTGGCCAGGCCGCAGCGCCACATCGACGCGAACAGGAAGTCGCCCGAGCGGTCGCCGGTGAACACGCGCCCCGTGCGGTTGCCCCCGTGGGCCGCCGGGGCCAGCCCCAGGACGAGGATGCGGGCGGCCGGGTCCCCGAACCCCGGGACCGGCCGAGCCCAGTAGCTCCAGCCGGCGTAGGCGGCGCGAGGTTCACGCGCCACCCTCTCACGCCAGGCGACCAGGCGGGGGCACCGGCGGCACTCGACCACGCGCCCCTCCAGGTCGGCCAGCGCGGCCGCGTGGCTCAAGCGGCGGCGGCCGGGGTCATGAGGGAGACCACCAGCCGCTCGATAACGGGCTCCAGGTCGCGAATGTCGGCCGGCACGCCCAGCCGCAGCTGACGGGAGGCGAGCTCGACCACGGCTCCGACGATGGCGAAGGAGTCGTCGGGCGACGCCAGTCGTGTCAGCCCGCCGTTCCGGGCCGCCGCCGCCGCGTTCTCGGCGTCGATCACCGACGCGAAGGCGGCCATGACGCGGTCGCGCCGCTCGGCGCCCCGCTCACCGGCCGCCATGACCTCCACCAGCAGGGTATGGGCGGCGGCAGGGTGCTCGGCCAGCATCTCGAGGAACGCGCGGGTCCCGGCGCGCAGGCGCTCGCGGGGATCGCTGCCGGCGCCGCGGGCCGCCTCGGCCATCGCGCCGAGCACCAGCGTCGCGGCCCGGTCGAACAGCGCAAGGATGCACTCCTCCTTGTTGGCGAAGTGCTCGTAGAACGTGGCCTTCGACATGCCGGCCTCTCGGGCGATGGCCTCGGCGCTGGCGTCGGCGTAGCCGACGCTGGCGAACACCGATGCGGCGGCCTGGAACAGGCGTCGACGCTGAACCGAGAGCCGCTCCTCC
>DATAEY010000094.1:0-19305 GCA_036257715.1 Solirubrobacteraceae bacterium
CGGGCGGCGGTTGGCTAGCCGCGCGCGCCGGCGCAATCGCCGGCCGGCCCATCGGCGACCGTGGCGAGCTCGGCGATCGTCGGATGCTCGAACAGGTCGCGCGGCGTCAGGTCCAGGCCCCGCTCCTTGGCGCGCGCGACCACCATGATCTGGAGGATGGAGTCGCCGCCGGCGTCGAAGAAGTCGTCGTGGATGCCGATCCCCTCCGCCTCCAGCGCCGACTCCCAGATCTCGGCCAGGAGCTTCTCGGTCGGGGTCCGCGGCGGCTCGCTGCCGCCCGAGGCCTCGAGGCGCTCGGACGCCCGCGAGCGCAGGGCGGCCAGATCTACCTTGCCGTGGGCGGTGACCGGAAGCGACTCGCACAGCTCGTAGGTCGCCGGGCGCATGTGCTCGGGCAGCTCGACGGCGGCGTGGGCCCGCAGATCGTCGATCCACCTCTCGTCGCGTCCGGGCGCCACCACGTGGGCCGACAGCCGCTGGGATCCGGCGCGGGTCCTGACCTCCACCACGGCGACCGCCGTCACGTCTGCGTGGCGGGCGAGCGCCGCCTCGATCTCGGCGAGCCCCACCCGGAATCCCCGCAGCTTCACCTGGCGATCGCGGCGCCCGACGTACTCCAGCGTGCCGTCGGGCCGGGCGCGCGCCAGGTCCCCGGTCCGGAACACGCGCTCGCCCGGCCTCGCCGGCCGGGGATGCTCGACGAACGAGGCTGCGGTCAGCTCGGGATCGCCGAGGTATCCGCGGCCCACGCCCCAACCGCCGATGCACAGCTCGCCCAGCACGCCCGGCGGCACGGGCGCAAGCCCGGGATCGAGGACCAGCGCCTGGACGCCGGGGAGGGCCCGGCCGATGGTGGGCGTGGCGCCGCTGCGCCGGACCGAGGCGACGGTGGCGTCCACGGTGGTCTCGGTGGGGCCGTAGACGTTGTACGTCTCGATCCCGGCGCGGGCGCGCAGGTCGGACCACAGCCCTTCGCCCATGGGCTCGCCGCCCACGAGCACGATCCGCGGGTAGTGCCGCTCGTCGTGGATGTCGATGGCGTGGAGGAGCGGGCGCAGCTGGGACGGGGTGCAGTCCAGGACGTCGAGCCGCCGGTGCTCGAGATGATCCGAGAGGCCGTGCGCGTCCAGCCGGATGTCCTCGGGAAGCACATGCACGGTGTGGCCGGCGGTCAGCAGCACCAGCTGCTTGACCGATGCATCGAAGGTGAAGGGAGCGTTGACGCTCGCTCGCAGCGGGGTCCCCTCGCCGGCGAAGACGGTCTCCCCCAGCGCCCGGGCCAGCGCCATCACCGAGCGGTGGCTGATCATCACTCCCTTGGGCGCACCGGTCGAACCCGACGTGTAGATCGCGTACGCCGGGGCGTCCGGTCCCACCGACGGCGGGTCGTAGCGCCCCGCGCCCGCCGGCGGCAGCGGCGCCCGCGGATCGAGGGACAGGGTGGGGATCTCGGCGTCCGCGAACCGTGCCTCCAGCGAGGGCTGGGTAATAAGCGCATGGGCCTGGGCGTCGGCCAGTATTCGCCGCGCGTAGCGGGGGGGGTGGTCCGGGTCCAGCGGCACGTAGCAGCCGCCGGCCAGCATGGCCCCGAGGATCGCGACGATGCTGGCGGTCGAGCGCTCGAGGCAGATTCCAACCCGTCCGTCGGGCGCCAGGCCGCGCTCGGCCAGCGCGGCCGCGACGGCCCGAGAGGAGGCCACCAGCTCGGCATAGGTGAGGCTGTCGTCCCGGAATTCGACCGCGACGGCGTCGGGGGTGAGCCCCGCCTGGCGCTCGACCGCGGCGTGGAACGTGGCGGCCTCGGCATCGCCGACCGGCTCGGACGCGGGCCTGCTGGCCAGCGCCTGCTCCCGCGCGCCGGCCGACATGAGGGGGAGCCGGTCGACCTCGGTCGCGGGCCGCTCGAGCGCGCCGCCGACCAGCTCCACCAGCCAGCCCAGCAGCCGTTGGGCGTCCTGCGGCTCGAGCTCGGCCGGGTCGTATTCGAGTGCGAGGTCCAGGCCCTCCGGGCGCGCCTCGCAGCGCAGGCGGATCGCGCGCGGGTCGGCGACCGCGAGCTCGCGCACGGTTCGGGCATCCAGGCCGTCCCAGCGAGGCGCGGTCCGGCGAGCGCGCCACTCGAACTGCCAGACGGGGCCCGGTCGCGGGTCTTCGCCGCCGTCCCCGAGCCCGTAGTGGCCCTGGCGCCGGCTCGCCTGGCCGAGCTCGTCGACGAGCTGTGCCAGCAGGCGCTCGAAGGGCATGCCCGGCTCTGGCGCGCTGACCACCGGCACCGGCTGGGCATAGGGACCAACCGCCCCGGCGAGCTCGTCCAGGGGGCGGCCGTCCAGCACGTGCTCGACGGCCACCCGCCCCGGCTGCTCGAACCGCCACAGCAGCGCGTGCCAGCAGGCCGCGATGAAGTCCGCCGGACCAAGTCCGCGAGCGCCCGACTCCGCCTCCACCCGTGCCATCTGCTCACCGGACAGGCGCACGGTCGCCCTGCCGCCGGCCGCGGCGGGCGACGCGGGGGCGTCGAAGGGATGTCTCAGCGCCGCCGTGGCCGCCTCCCGCCGGCGGCGCCAGAACTCCTGCGCCTCGGCCGCATCCTGCTCGCCGGCCTGGCTCTCCTGCCAGCCGGCGAAGTCCGCGTACTGGACCGGATCCGGCCGCTCGGCCCGCTCCCCGCGGCGAGCGGCGGCGTAGCCGGCCGCGAGCTCGTCCACGATCAGGTCCAGCGAGGGCTCGTCGGCGCAGAGCGCCGGGACCGAGACGACCAGGCCGTGGGCGTCACGCGACAGCGGCACCAGCCACGCGCGCAGCGGCCGGTCGGCGCCCGGATCGAAGCTGTGCTCGGCCAGCAGGCGGGCGCTGGTCGCCTCCAGCACCTCTCCCGCGGCGCGCGAGGCGTCCCCATTGACGTCGAGCACGTTCAGGTCGGCGGCGGGCACCCGTGAGATGACCTGCAGGGGCAGCCGCAGGCCCGGAGCGCGTTGGAAGGTGGTGCGCAGGATCTCGTGGCGCTCGACCACTGCGCCCAGGGACTCACGCAGCGCCCGGGTGTCCAGCTCCCCCTCCAGCAGCAGAGCTCGCAGGCGGTGGGCGCCCTCGGGGCCGGCGGCCCAGATCCGGCGCTGCTGGACGGAAAGCGGGAACCCCTCGGTGGCGGTCTCCGTCATGGCGAAGTGGTGGGTGGGGAGTGCTCAGCCGACCGAGCGCGCCGCCCCGACGCGCTCGAGCTCGAAGTCCGCGACGCGGAATGGCTCGGCCATGGCCACGAGCACCTTGCGCTCTCCCTTGAATGGCATCCGCCCGTGCGTGACCAGCGGATTGTCCAGGATCAGGATGTCGGAGCGCTCCCACGGGAACATGACCTTGGCCTCGTCGTAGGCCCGGCGCACCTCATCTAGCCACTGCTCGGGGATGGGCGAGCCGTCGCCGAAGCAGGCATGGTTCGGGGCATCCTCCTCGGTGAAATTCGACAGCAGCGCCTCCCGGACCTCGGGCGGCAGGCTGGAGGTGTGGAACATGTCGGCCTGGTTGAACCACACCGCCTCGCCCGTACCCGGATGCGAGATGACGGCCGGGCCGACGTGACGGAGCCGCAGCCCGCCGTCGGCGGTCCACTCGAAGTCCATCTCCTCGCGGCGAAAGCGCCCCTCGACCTCGTCGCGGTCGTCGGTCTGGAAGGCCGTCTGCCACGGCAGCCCCAGCTCATCGCGGTAGTTGCGGATGTACATCACGCCCTTGTCGACGAACGTGTCCCGGATCTCGTCGGGCAGCCGGCCCAGGACCGCGCGGTTGTCGGCGAGCGGCGTCTCGCCGCCCTCCCGGGCGGGGATCACCGAATAGAAGATGATCCGCCCGGGCGCCTCGCGGGCGTAGGACATCTCGCTGTGCTGGTCGATCACCTGGTTGGCGGGATACTCGGTCGAGGTGTAGACCTGCTCGCCGACCGACGTGCGCGGAGTCGTCTGGTCGTTGTAATCGGCCAGGGCGGGGTACACCGCCGCCACGAAGTCGTGGAAAGCCTCGATCGTGGGGACGTCGAAGCCTCGCAACAGCACGCCACCCTGCTCGCGGACCTGGGCCTCGACCGTCTGGGAGCTCAAGCGGGCCCACTCGGTCAGCTCGACCCCTGCCAAGTTCGGCCGCATCACCGGCGGAAACCGCCGGTCGGGGCTCAGCCGGCCGACGTCTACCACCGAATCGGGCGCCACCGCGCGGCGGGGCGCGCGTCGAAGGTTGGGGCCGCCGCTCATCGGGCCGCTCCTCCGTGGCTCGTGGTACGGGCTGGGGTATGGCTTGTTGGACTCAGCACGTGTACACCGCCCGGGGTGGCGTTGGGACGCGCGCGCGAAGCCGCTGGGGCGAGCGCGGGACCTCGCAAGCTAGCAGCTTGGGAAGTCGATCCCGGGGCATGGGTGGCGGCTCTGCCCGGCCGGGGTGCGTCCGGCTCTACGCTGGCGCAGGTGCTCGGGACGCGGTAGCCGGCCCCTGATTCCGTGTACGTCGACGCGCACGTCCATCTCGGCCGTTACCCCGACCCCACGGCGGTCCTGCGCCGGGTGGAGTCGGAGCGGATTGTCTGCGTGGCGGTCACAGACACACCGGCGGAATACCGGGAGGCTCGGCCCCGGCTTCGCCGCCCCCCGCTGGTGGACGTCGCCCTCGGCCTGCACCCGCTCCAGGCCGCGGAGCTGCGCCCGGACGAGCTGGCGCAGTTCGACGAGCTCGTGCACGGATGCGCGTGGGTGGGCGAGGTCGGGCTCGACGGCTCGCCGGATGGGCTTCCGACCCTGCCGGAGCAGCGGGAGGCCCTCGGTCGCGTCCTGTCCCACCCCGCCATCCGGGACAAGGTGCTGACCGTCCACTCGCGCGGGGCGGAGCCCGAGGTCATCGCCACGCTGGCCCGGGCCCGGGTGACCGCCGTGCTGCACTGGTATCGGGGTTCGCTGGAGGACGCGCGGGGCGCGCTGGCGGCCGGCATGCGCTTCTCGGTCAATCCCGCCATGGTGCGCTCGAGCGCAGGGCGGCGGCTGATGGCCGCGCTCCCTCCCGAGCGCGTCCTCACCGAGACCGACGGTCCGTACACGACGATCGGCCGGCGCCCCAGCGCGCCGGCCGACGTCCGCGTGGTGCTGGCCGCGCTGGCCGAGCAGTGGGGCGTCGACGTCCAGGCGGCCGCGCGCCGCGTGCGCGACAACCTCGAGGCCCTGCGCGCGCCGAGCGCGGCCTGAGCCGGCGCTAGGCGTCGGGCTCGGCCGGAGGGGCCTCTCCCCCGTAGCTCCAGAAGCTCGACGACCAGTCCCAGCCCTCGACCGCCAACGCGGCGACCACCCTGTCGCCGATCCGCAACCGCTCGACCCGGTATTCCGATGGGCGCGTCTGCCCGTCGTGGCCGCAGTATCTGGCCAGCCGGTGCGCGGCCCGCACCTCGGCCTGATAGCCGACCACCGCCCGGACGCGGCTCTCGGGGGACAGGAATTCGGCCATCCTCACCTGCCGGGGCGGCATGTCGCGCATGCGCTGCGAGACGTCCATGTCGTCGGGGAGGAAGTCGACGCCGAGCGCGAGGCGGTGAGACGCGCTGATCACCAGCAGGCCCCGCCCGGCGCCGATGGCGAAGTCGAAGTGGGGCGCGCCCGCCTCGTCGAGCTCCAGCCTGTGGTCGGGGCCTGCGCGCAGGCGCAGCTTCGCCGGATTGCGACGCAGGTAGCGCCCGAGCAGCGCGCGGACGAGATAGCGCCCTCCCGCGAAGTGCTTGGCGACGTCGTGGCGCTTCATCTCGCGGCGCTCGACGCGCGACAGGACCGGCAGGCCCTCCTGCGCGAAGCGCGCGTTCAGCTTCGCGTGCCATACGTGGACCTCTCCAGGGCCCAGGTCCAGGTGCTCGGGGGCCACCCCCCAGGCGGGGATCTTCAGCTCGTCGACCATCGAGCGACCGGCAGCGGACCATACCGCCCGGACCGGGAGCGCCAGGCATCCCGCTAGCCTGTAGCGGTGCCCGCGGCCCAGACCGCCGTCCCGGCGGGCGCGCAGGTCCCTGCCGCCCAGCTCGTCCCGCCCGATCAGTTCGAGCGGCTGCTCGAACAGCGCCTCGGGCACCCGGTGGAGGTGCGACAGCCGGTCGTCCTGATCTCGCAGATCCAGCGCTCCGGAGGCACGCTGCTCTCGCAGCTGCTGGACAACCACCGCCAGCTGCACGCGCACCCCCACGAGCTGCACATCGGCTACCCCCGCGACAAGGGGGATTGGCCCGCCCTCGACCTGATGGCCGAGCCGCGCGAGTGGTTCGACATGCTGCGCGAGTACCACGTCGAGCGCACGTTCCTGCAGGGCTACACCAAGTACGCCCGCAAGTGGGTCAGGTACCAGGACGAGCGGCTCGAGACGTACCCCTTCCTGCTGATCCCCTCGCTGCAGAGGGCCCTGTTCGAGCGCTGCGCGCGCAGCTGGGCGATCACGCGTCAGCGCGACGTGCTCGACGCCTACATGACCTCGTACTTCAACGCCTGGGTCGACAACCGCAACCTCTACGGCGACAAGCTGTGGGTGACCGGGTTCAGCGCCCGCCTGGCCGTCGCGCGCGACAACCGCAAGCGGTTCTTCGACGACTACCCCGAGGGGCGGCTGATGTCGATCGCGCGCGAGCCGCGCGGCTGGTACGCCTCGGCGGTCGCCTACAACGCCGAGCGCTACGGCAACCTCAAGCTCTCGGTCGAGCGCTGGAGGGAGTCGGCCCGGGCGATGATCGAGGCCAAGGAGACTTACGGCGACCGGGTCCTGCTGATCTCCTTCGAGCGGCTGCTCAAGGAGCTGGAGCCGACGATGGAGCGGATCGCGTCGTTCCTGGGGATCGACTTCGAGCCCACCCTCCTGGAGCCGACCTTCAACGGCCTGCCGATCAAGGCGAACTCGAGCTTCCGCACCGACCGCCACGGGGTGCTGGACGCACCGCTCAAGCGCCAGGAGGGCCTCAGCCGCGGCGCCCTGGAGACGATCGACCGCCTCGCCGCCGACACGTATCAGAGGGTCCTCCAGCTGACCGCATGACGCCGCGCGGCCGGCCCCCGGGCCCGGGGGGCGCCCGTCGCGGCTCGTGGCTAGCATCTCGCAGCCCATGAAGGTCCTCGTCGTACTCACCCACAGCGGTTTCTTCCGCCACCTCGAGAGCGTCGGCGCGCACCTCCTGGACCAGGGCCACGAGGTCAAGGTGGTCAGCGGCCGGGGGCGCAAGGTCGACGCCGACGAGCTCTATCAGCGGCAGCTGCTGTCCAGCGTGCGCGACTACGACCTGGGGTCGTACGACTTCACGCTGCTGCGCCGACGCGGTGTGGGCACGCGGCCGACCCGCCGGCTGGCCGGGGTGATGAGCCATGCGATCTACTTCCGGCCCCAGCACAACTCCCCCCAGCTCGCGCCTCGGATGGCCCGGCTGTCACTGCCCCCCGCGCGTGCCGTGTTCGCCACCGGGGTCGGGCGCCGCCTGGTGGCCAGCAACAGCTTCCTGGCGGCATACCGCCGGCTGCAGGCCCACCTGCCCGCGGACCGCTGCCTGGTGCGGGTGGTGGAGGGCGAGCGCCCCGACGTGGTGGTCGCCTGCCCATTCATCTACCGCACCACCAACGACGTCGAGTACATCCGCGCCGCCCAGAAGCTGCGGATCCCCACCGTCGCGGTGGTGGCCTCCTGGGACAACCTCTCGACCAAGGGGACCTTCCATCTGCTGCCCGACTCGGTGGTCGTCTGGAACGAGGCGCTGGCCAAGGAGGCCCAGCTCATCCACGCCATCCCGCGCGACCGCCTGGCCGTCACCGGGGCGGCGAAGTTCGATCCATACTTCGAGCTCGAGCCGTCGATGAGCCGGGACGAGTTCTGCGCCCGCGTGGGCGTCGACCCCGGGCGGCCGTATCTGCTCTACATCGGCTCCTCCGAGCAGGTCGCCGGCGACGAGACCGGGTTCGTGCGCGAGCTGGCCGCGGCGCTGGCCCGCGACCCGCGCACCGCGGCGGTGCAGGTGGTGGTTCGCCCGCACCCGCTCAACGGTCAGGTGTGGCTGGACTTCGAGGACGAGCGGGTAACGGTGTTCCCGCGCGGCGGCCAGCGCCCGGACATCGCCGGTCCCCGCGACGACTACTTCCACACCCTTCGCTACGCGGCGGCCGTGGCCGGCGTGAACACCACCGCCTTCCTGGAGGCCGCGATCGCCGACCGCCCCTGCCTGAGCATCGTGTCCGACCGCCACCGCGCGGGCCAGGTGGAGCGCGGGCACTTCCAGCACCTGCTCAAGGGACGCTTCATCGAGACCGTCCCCGACTTCGAGGGCGCCGTCGCGGTGGTGGCGGACGTGCTCGAGGGCCGCGACGCGCGCGAGGCGCGTCGGCGCCGGTTCGTCGGGAGCTTCGTGCGACCGCGCGGAATCGACCGGCCCGCCGGCGCGGCGGTGGCGGAGGCCATCCTGGAGACCGCCAGCACCGGGGTCCGCGAGTCCGAGCCCATCCTCCCCAGCCGGATCGCCCCTCCGCCGTCGCGGCCCGCCCGCCGCAAGCAGGATCCGCCGCCTCCCACCGGCGAGCAGGAGCGAGCGGCCCTGCTGGTGCTCCACGACGGACACCCGATTCCGGTGCGCCAGCCGCTCGCGCTGATCTCCCAGCTGGGCGGCGAGGGCGGCGACCTGCTCAACCGGCTGTTCGATGGCCATCCGCAGTGCCACGTCCATCCCCACCGGCTCGACGTCGGCCACCCCGAGCCCGACACCTGGCCGGCCCTCGACATGGGGGCCGGGCCCGACGCCTGGTGGGAGGCGCTGCGCGAGCGGCCCGCGGCTCGCGCGTTCGCGAACGGCAGCGCCTCCTCGGGAGCGCAGGACGACGAGGGCGCCGCCGGCGACGGCGCGCCGTTCCTGCTCGTGCCCGCGCTCCAGCGCCGGATGTTCGACCACTGCGTCGCCCAGTGGCAGCCGGCGTCCGCGCGCGACGTGCTCGACTGCTACATGACCTCCTACTTCAACGCGTGGCTGGACTACCAGAGCCTCTACGGCGGCGAGCGGCTCTGGGTGACGGGCTTCGGAGCCCGGCTCGGCCTCGGGGCCGAGAACCAGCGCGCCTTCTTCGAGGACTATCCGGACGGGCATCTGATCCTGGTGGTGTCGAGCCCGGACCCGTCGCTGGAGGACTGGCCCGCCGGCGCGGAGTCCCTCCTCGAGGCCAAGCGGACCTACGGCGACCGGCTCACGATCGTCCCCGCCGTTGCGCTGGCCGACGACACCCAGGCGGTCATGCGCTCGGTCGCCGCGGGCCTGGGGCTGGAGTTCTCGTCCATCCTGTGCCGGCCCACGCTCAACGGCCTCCCGGCCGGGGCGGTCCCCACGGCCCGGCGCCCGCCTGCCGTCGACTCTCGGGCCGGCGAGCTGTACGACCGCCTGGTCTCGGTGGCCGGCTGAGCCGCCGCCGCCATGAGGATCCTCATCGCCCTGAGCCACGGCGGCTTCTTCCGCCATTTCGAGACGGTCGTCTCGTCGCTGGCCGACCGAGGCCACGAGGTCCGGGTGATCACCCGATTCATCCGCAAGACCGGCTCCGACGACGAGCGGCAGTACCGCGAGGCGATGATGGCCAGCGTCGCCGGCGTCGAGGGCGGCTCTTACGACCTCGGGATGATCGTGCGTGGCGACCACTGGACGCTGCCGGTGAACCTGACGCGAGCCTGCCTCGACTACGCCCTGTACCTCCGTCCCCAGCACAACTCGCCGCAGCTGGCGGACCGCATCGCCGGGCACTGCCCGCGTCCGGTGCGCGCGGCGGTCAGGACGCGGGCGGGCCGGCGGCTGGTGGCTGGGGACCGCTTCTGGCGCGCCGCCCGCCGCGCCAGCGCGCTGTTCCCGCCCGATCCCGGGATCGCCGCGCAGGTCGCGCAGGCGTCGCCCGACGTGGTGGTCGGATGCCCGTTCGTGTACACGTTCTGCAACGACCTCGAGTACCTGCGGGCGGCGATCAAGCAGGGAATCAGGACGGTGGGCGTGGTGGGCAGCTGGGACAACCTGACCACCAAGGGCGCCGCCCACCTGCTCGTCGATCGCGTCCTGGTCTGGAATGAGCCGCTGGCCGACGAGGCCGAGCACATCCATGCGCTGCCCCGCGACCGCATCGACGTCACCGGAGCCGCCAAGTTCGACGCCTACTTCGAGTTGGACCGCGCCCGCAGCCGGGACGACTTCTGCGCGCGCGCCGGCCTGGACCCGGCGCTGCCGTTCGTGCTCTACGTCGGCTCGTCCAAGCAGGTCGCGGGCGACGAGACCGGCTTCGTCCGCGACCTGGCCAGCTCGCTGCGCGCGAGTCCGGGCCTCGAGCGCCTGCAGATGGTGGTGCGCCCTCACCCGCTCAACGTCGACTGCTGGGCGGGGTTTGCCGAGTCCGGCGTCGAGGTCTTCCCGGCCGACGGAGCCCGCCCCGACCTGGAAGGCCCGCGCCAGGACTACTTCGACACGCTGACCCACAGCGCCGCGGTGGTGGGCGTGAACACCACCGCCTTCCTGGAGGCGGCGGTGACCGACCGTCCGTGCCTGAGCATCGTCTCCGAGCGCCACCGTCAGGGGCAGGTCGAGCGTGGGCACTTCCATCACCTGCTCGACGGCGGCTTCATCGAGACGTCGCCGGACCTCGAGGGGGCGGCGGCGATCGTCTCGCGCATCCTGGCCGGCGAGGATCCCCGGCGGGCGCAGCGCCGCCGCTTCGTCGGCTACTTCGTGAGGCCGGGCGGGATCGATCGCCGTGCCGGCGAGGTGGTGGCGGAGGCGATCGAGCTTGCCGGCCGCAGCGGCGCGCCCCCGGGGCTGGCGGCGGCGGGTGAGCGCGATCCCGCACTCGCCGCGGCCGGCGGCTAGATGCCCGTCGCGGTCTTCGGGGCGGCGCTGCACAACAACGCCCGCCACCTCCCGCAGGCCCTGGACTCGCTGCTGTCCCAGACCGAGCGCGACCTCGCGGTCGTGCTGGTGGACGACGCCTCGACCGACGGGACCGCCGAGGTGGTCAGCTCCTATGCCGCCGACCCGCGGGTGGGCTACGAGCGCAATCCGGTCCGGCTGGGGCTGATCCGGACCTGGCGGCGGGCGCTCGAGCTGGCCCGCCGGCGTCACCCGCGTGCCGAGTACTTCGCGTGGGCGTCCGACCACGACGTATGGGACCACCGCTGGCTCGAGCGGATGCTCGCCGAGCTCGACGGCCATCCGCAGGCGGTGCTGGCCTACCCGCTGGCGCAGAGGATCGGCGAGCTGGGCCAGCCGCTCCGCCCCGGCCCGCCCTGGCGCTTCGACACCGCGGGGATCGCCGACCCGCGGCGACGGTTCGCGCGCTTCTGCCGCGCCGGGGTCTCGGGCGACATGGTGTACGGCCTGTTTCGCGCCGGCCCCCTGGAGTCGCTCGGCTTCCCGAGCGCCCTGATGCCCGACCGGCTCCTCCTGGCCAGGCTGTCGCTGGCTGGCGAGTTCCGCCAGGTGCCCGAGCTGCTGTGGCGCCGGCGCTACGTGCTGGCGGTCACCGCCCGGCGCCAGCGTGGGTCCTTGTTCGCCGGCCGCGGATCGCCGTCGACGCTCCTGCCCTGGCCGCTCGCGCACTCGATGGCGCTCGCCCGCGAGCTCTCGATCGACGCAGCCGTGCGCCCCGCGGTCGGGCGCTGGGCCGGCCTGTGGCTGGCCGCGGTCTACCTCGCCAGCTCGACCTGGCGGCAGGCGCGCAAGCAGCTGCTGCGGCCGGTCTCCGGACTGCGGCTGCGCGAGCGGCGCGCCTTCCGGGCGGCGGTGGGCGCGGTTCGCGGGGCGGGCGGGAGGCGCTGGTCGCACTGAGGGCGGCGCGAGCGCCCCGCCGCCGGGGTCGAGGGAACCCGTTGGTATCGTCTCCCGGCCGGCCGCCCCGGCCGCCGCAACGGCCCGCTGCCGGCGGCGAGCGCTCGCCGAGCCCGCGTCCCCCGGTCCGCCTCCCGATGACCCGTAGCGAAGAGCTGGCTGCACCCAAGCCGCCCGGCGGTGGCCCGCGCACCGCTTTCCTGGTGGTCGAGCAGGGCTTCGCCGCCCGCTTCCTGCTGCGGACCGACGTGCTGGCCACCCTCAGGCGGGCGGGCGTGCGCGTGGTGGTGCTCGCGCCGAACCCCGACGAGCGCTACCTCGTCGAGGAGCTCGCGGCGCAGGGCGTCGAGGTCGAGCCCCTGCGGGCGGATCGGGAGGTGGTCCAGCGTTCCCGGTGGTGGTGGCTGGTGCACAACCTGCGCACCTTCACGCTCGGAGAGCCGTGGCACAGCCAGGCCTTCCTGGACTACTACCGGGGCTTCCGCCGCCAGGTGGCCGCCGACCATCCGGCGGTTGCCCGGTGGATCCACCTGGCACTGCAGCCGCTGTGGCGATCACGCGCGCTGCGCCGCGCGCTGCTGGCGTTCGAGGCGCGGCGGTTCACCCGCGACCTGCACGCCGACCTGTTCGACCGCTACCGGCCGCACCTGGTGGTCACCACCAGCCCGGGCTGGTTCCTGCCCGACGCCCTGGTCCTGCGCGAGGCGCGCCGGCGCGGCGTGCCCACCGCCGCAGTGGTGCTGGCCTGGGACAACCCGACCAACAAGGGGTACCGCGGTGCCGATCCCGACCTCACCATCGTCTGGTCGGAGCGCATGGCCGAGCAGATCGTTCGCCACCACGACTATCCGCGCGAGCGGATCCTGGTGGGAGGGGTGCCGCACTTCGACCCCTACCTGCGCCCCGACGGCCTGCCCTCGCGCGAGGAGCTGTTCGCCCGGCTGGGGCTGGACCCCGGCCGGAGGCTGGTCCTGTTCGCCACCCGCTCGCCGGCCAGCTACCCCCACAGCCCGATCGTGGCCGAGGCCCTCGCCCGCGCCGTCGCGGACGGCGCGCTGGGTCACCCGGCGCAGCTGGTGGTGCGGCTGCACCCGGTCTCCTTCCGGCCCGGCTACCACCTGCCCCTCGACGAGTACCGGCGGCTGTCCGACCAGCATCCGCACGTGCACCTGGACGTGCCCACGGTCGTCTCCCAGAGGCTTCGCAGCGACATGCCGGCGGCCGAGACGACGCGCCTGGGCGCCCTGATCAAGCACTGCGACGTGCTGGTCAACGTGTTCTCAACCACCAGCCTCGAGGCGATGCTGGTGGATCGGCCGGTGGTGATGGTCTCCCCCGAGGCGCACCTCTCCGCGGCCGGAGGCGTCCCGCACGTCGCCCCCGAGTGGCCGAGGGAGTTCGCCGACTACGAGCACACCCGCGAGCTGGTCGAGCGCGGCGCCGCCCGCGTCGCTCACTCGCTGGCCGAGCTGGTCGAGCAGGTGGGCCGGTACCTCGACGACCCCGGCCGCGACGGTGCCCGTCGCCGCGAGGCCGCGGCGCGCGAGTGCGGGCCGATGGACGGTCGGTCCGGGCGCAGGGTAGGCCGATACCTCCTGGCGGCGATGGGAGCCAGCGCTGCCGACGACGGCCGGTCGGCGCCCGCGCCCTCCCAGGCGGCGCCGGTCCGCGCGGCCACGGGGAGCGCGACCTGAGCACCGGGGTGCAGCCCGCCACGCAGCCGACGGCCGCGGTCCGCCCGCAGCCGCCGCAGCGCCCGCTGCGGGCGCTTCGGCGCCGGCCCCCGCGCCCGCTGGCGGCCCTGGTCGGCGCCACCGTCATCCTCGGGTTCGCGTGGGCCCTCTTCGTGCCCGGCGGCCAGTCGCCGGACGAGCCCTCGCACATCGCCTACGCCCAGGTCCTGGCCGAGCGGCTCGACGTGCCTGAACCCGACGATGTCTCGGGCCGCGAGCGCGGCTACTCGCGCGAGCAGCGGCTCGCGCGCGACCGCTCGCATCAGCAGTGGCAGTACGCGGAGCCTGCGGTCAAGGCCGAATGGGACGCGGCTACCGAGCGCCGCTGGCGGCGCGACAGCGCCCGGCTGGGCGCCGCTGCCCGCTCGAACGGAGGCGGCCCCAACTCCGCCGCCGGCAATCCCCCGCTCTACTACGCATACGAGGCGCTGCCCTACTACGCCGCCTATGCCGGCGACTTCTTCGATCGGCTGTACGCCATGCGGATGTGGTCGGCGCTGCTGCTCGCGGCGGCGGTGGTGGCGACCTGGCTGCTGGTCGGCGAGCTGACCGGCGGCGACCGGCTGGCGCAGCTGATCGCCTCGGGGGTCGTGGGCCTCCAGCCGATGGCCTCGTTCATCTCGGCCTCGATCAACCCCGACGCCGGGCTGATCCCGCTCTGGGCGCTCGCGTTCTGGCTGGGGGTCCGGGTGCTGCGCGGCCGGGCCGGCCTGCGGGGCGCCGCGGCGCTGGTCGCGGTCACCGCGGCGGCCCTCCTGGTCAAGGCCAGCTCCCTCGCCCTGCTCCCCGGAGTGGCGTTCGCCCTGCTGGTGGCCGCGCGCCGGGCGCTGCGCGGGCGGCACCTGGGCGGCGGCCGCGTCGGCGTCCTGCTCGTGGGCGGCGCGCTCGCCCTCGCGGCGGCGGTCGTGGCGACCTCCGGCCGGATCGGGAGCGCGCTGACGTTCCGCCCGAAGGACATCCCCGGCTTCGTCGACTACCTGTGGCAGGCCTACCTGCCCAACCTTCCCTTCCAGCGCCCGATTCCCCACCTGGCAGCGTTCGAGGGCTACGAGATCTGGATACGCACCGGCTGGGCCGCCTTCGGATGGCTGGAGATCCAGTTCCCGGGTACCGTCTACGTGCTGTTGGCGGTGATCTCGGCGGCGGTCGTCGCCGCCGGAGTCGCCGCGATCGCCCGGCGGCGGTTCGCGGTCGACGCCGCGGTGCTGGGGTTCTTCGTCCTGGCCGCCGTGACGCTGGTCGCGGTGCTGCACTGGGCGGAGTTCCGCCAGTTCGCCGACCAGCGCCAGTCGTTCATCCAGGGCCGCTACATGCTCCCGCTGCTGCCGCTCGGCGGCGTGCTGACCGCCGCCGCGGTGGCGAACCTGCGCGTCCGCTGGCGCGGGGTCGCCGCCGGCGCCGTCCTGGGGGGCCTGCTGGCCCTGCAGCTGTTCTCGCTCGGGCTCGTCGCGGTGAGGTTCTATGTCTAGCCGCCGCCCGGCCCGCGGGGCGCTGGTCCTGATCGCGGTGGCGGTCCTGGCGATCGCCGGGCTCGTCGTCGCAGCGGCGATCGATCGCCGCGACCTGGCGTTCACGCCCGGCGTGCCGGCCCTGGGCCCGGTGGTCCAGGTGGACCCCGGGCGCGTGGCCTGCCAGCGCGACCTCCGGGCCAAGGCACCCTTCCGCGCGGTCGAGCTGATCCCCGGTCCACCGCCGGTCGTGCGGGGAAGGCTGGCCGTCCGGGTGGTGGACAGCCGCTCCGGCCAGGTGCTGGGCCGCGGCCTGGTGCCGGCCGGCCGGCGCGGCGGTCAGCCGCTGAGGGCGACGGTCGGCTGGGTGGCGGGCGCCCGGCGGATCGACGTGTGCATCGGCGCCCTCGGCCCCGCAGGGGTGACGCTGGTCGGCGGCCGGGCGGAGAGCGCTCCGGAGAGCCGGCTGGTCCTGGGACGCAAGGAGATCGAGGGCTACGCGCTGTCGCTTCGCTTCTTCCGCGAGCGTCCCCGGTCCGTCCTCTCCCAGGTGCCGCTGATCTTCCGACGCGCGGCGCTGTTTCGCCCCAGCCTGGTCGGGGCGTGGACGTTCTGGGCGTTGGCGGCGCTGATCGCCCTCGGCGTGCCCCTGCTGCTGGCGCGCGCGCTGGCCGACGTGGAGCCGCGTTAAGGCACCAGGCCTAGCCCGGCTGGGTGTGCGGGGTGATCCCGCCCTCGACGAGGAGGACGCAACCGCGCCGTGGTCGCCGGGGCCCGGGGCACGCCGACCGCGTCCTGGACGACGGCTCTAGGGACGCCACCGCGCACCGCGCCACCGCCGCCGCTGCCCACGTCGTCCGCGAGCCGCGGCCCGGATGACCACGGGACGCTCCGGCGGGGGGCGGCGGTCCTTCAAGTCGCGCCGGTGGGGCGTCGCCCTGCCGCCCGTGCCGCACGCGGCCGTGCTCAGGGCGATCGCCGTCCCGGTGGCAATGACCGCGAGGGTCGCCCGAGCGCTCATCCGGGGAGCCCAGGCCAGCGCCCGGCGGCCGGCCGGGCCTCTCGCGACCGGTCACCGACTCGCGATGCGGCCCGGTCGGCGGTCGTCGCCCGAGCCGCGGGCGGCTACGCTCGCGCGCCATGCGATCCGGCCGGCGCTCGTGGCTCGCCGTCTTCGCCGCGGCGCTGTTCGTGGGGGCGCTCGCCGCCTGGCTGCTGTCCAGCCGCGGATCGCCGGCACGCCCGCCGGCGGGCCCGACCATCCTGCGCGACGACGCCCTGCTCACGCGAGGCTCCTCACCGCGAGTCGCCGCCGCGCTGGAGACGGCGCGGAGGCTCGGCGTCGACTGGATCCGGGCGACCGCGCGCTGGTCGGCCATCGCGCCCTCGCCGCGCTCGCGCGGCGCCCCCACCTTCGACGCCGGCGACCCCGACGCCTACCCGGCCGCCGGTTGGCAGTCGCTGGATCGCCTCGCCCACCTGGCGGCGCGGCGCCGCCTGCGGCTGATGATCGACGTGGCGGGCCCGCCTCCGCGGTGGGCCTCGGGGTCGGGCGGCGGCGACGCGGGCGCGTACGGGAGGTTCGCCGCCGCGGTGGCGCAGCGCTACTCGGGCCGTGTGCGCGGGCTTCCCGCCGCAGCCGCCTTCGCCGTCTGGGACGAGCCGAACTCGCCCGCCGGCCTGCGCCCGCAGTGGCTCCGGCGGTCCGGGCGCTGGATCGTCGCCTCCGCCGACCGCTACCGCGCCATGGTCTACGCCGCCTACCCGGCCATCAAGCGCTCCGCTCCCCGCAGCCTGGTCCTGCTCGGCAACACCTCCCCCACCGGGCCCGCACGGCCCCGCGGTACGAACAGCGCTGTCGCCCCGTTGCGCTTCGTGCGCGCGCTGGCCTGCGTGTCGCCTCGAGACGCACCCCTTCGAGCCGGCGGCTGCGCCCGCTTCCGGCCGCTGCCCGGCGACGGGTGGGCGCATCAGCCGTATGCGGGCACGGCCGCCCCCTGGCGGCGAGATCCCCACCTCGACGACGCTCCCATCTCGGGACTGGGGAGGCTGGCCTCGCTGCTGCGCCGCCTGCGGGCGCAGGCCCGCCTGGAGCGGGCCATGCCGGTCTATGTCAGCGCCTTCGGCTACCGGACCGACCCGCCCGACCCGGACCGGTCGGTCGGTCTCTACCGACAGGCGCGCTGGCTGGGGGAGGCCGAGTGGATCGCCCAACGCACGAGCGGGGCGCGCGGCTTCGCCCAGTCTCCGCTGCGGGACCCGCCCCTCGGGTCTCGGGCGCCCGGTTCCGGGCTCGAGCTGCCCCGCGGGACACCCAAGCCCGCCATGGCGGCGTTCGCCTACACGCTGGTCGTCCACTACCTCGGCCCTCACCACGTGGCGCTGTGGGGGCGCGTCCGCCCGCGGGGCAGCCGCGGTCGGTTCCGCATCACGGTGCGCCGGCTCGATTCGGTTTGGAGGCCGCTCCCGGTCTTCAACCGCGAGCGGCGCACCGACGAGGACGGCTCCTTCGAGGTCGAGGCGCGCACCGGCCCCGGCGGGGTGCTGGTGGACGCGCGCTCCGCGTTCCGCCTCGAGCTGATGCACGACCGAGACTGGCGCCCGGCCGGGCTGCCGGTGTTCGGCGCTCAGGTGTTGGCGCCCGGATGAGCTGCCCGCTCGGACCTGGGACGAGCGGCGGCTACCCGCCGGGGGTCCGGTTCCAGAGCCAGATGGCGGCGTCCTCGCGCTCCCACCCCAGCACACCGAGGGCGCCGGTGGAGAGGGCGAAGCAGGCGCCCCGAGCCGGGGGCAGATCGAGCCAGCGAGCCGTGAGCACCCGGAGGAGGTGGCCGTGGCCAAACACCGCAGCGTCGCCGTCGAGCCCGCGCAGCTCGGCGATTACCCGGTCGGCCCGGGCGCCGACCTGCGCTGGCGACTCGCCGCCCGGGCAGCCGTCGCGCCACAGCCGCCACTCGGGGCGCTGCGAGCGGATCTCCGCCGTCGTGACCCCCTCGTACTCCCCGTAGTCCCATTCCCGCAGGTCGTCGCGGACCTCGGCTCGATCGCCGAGCCCGGCGATCCGGCAGGTCTCCTCCGCCCGCGACAAGGGGCTGGTCAGCACGCGGGCGAACTCCCGCCCCGCGAGCTGCGCGCCGAGGCCCTCCGCCTCGCGGCGCCCGGCGTCGGTGAGCGGCACGTCGGTGGAGCCGGTGTGCTTGCGCGCCGCGCTCCACTCCGTCTCGCCGTGACGGACCACGACCACCTCCGGGCCGGTGGACGGCACTACGAGTCGGTGGCGGAGTAGGCGCTGCGCTCGACCATGTCTCGCGCCTGCTGCTCGTCGATCGCAGCCTCGGCGTGCTGATCGTCCATGTGGCGCCGGACCGCCTGCGCGAGGTCCTCGTCGTTGGCGGCCGACACCACCTCTCCGCAGAAATTGCACTCGATCACTCTCATCGCTCTCCCTTCGGTGTCTGTCCCGCCCGGCTCACCCTCCCGGGCTGCCGTGGGTGCGCTCGATCTCCAGCAGCTTGCCCAGCCGGCGGACGTGGCGTTCCTTGCCCGAGAACCGCGCCGAGGCGTACGCGCGCAGGATGTCGCCCGCCAGCTCCGCGCCGATCACCCGTGCGCCCATGCACAGGACGTTTATGTCGTCGTGCTCGACCGCCTGGTGGGCGGTGTACGTGTCGTGCACGGTGCAGGCTCGCACCCCGTCGATCTTGGAGGCGGCGACCGCCACGCCGGCGCCCGAGCCGCACACCAGCACGCCACGGTCGGCCTCGCCCGACGTGACCGCGCGTCCGACGGTCAGCGCCACGTCGGGATAGTCGACCGGCTCGGTGGAGTCGGTGCCCAGGTCGATGACCTCGTGCCCCGCATCCTCGAGCACCGAGATGACCTCCGGCTTGAGCGGGAAGCCCGCGTGGTCGAAGCCGCAGGCGATCCTCATGACGCCGCCACCGACTCGTGCGCCGCCAGCAGCGCGGCGCCCCGGACTCCGGCCTCGACGCCGTATCGGGCCACGCGGATCTCGGTTCGGCGCCCCCCCCCGGGGAGCACGTACTGCCGCGCGGTGTCGGCCGCCGGTCCCACCAGGAGATCGCCCGCGGTCGAGACGCCGCCGCCGACCACGACCTGCTCGGGATCGAAGACGTTGATCGCGCTGGCGATGCCGATGCCCAGCCGCTCGCCCAGCACCCGCAGCAGGCGGACGGCCTCCTCGTCGCCGTCCTTGGCCGCCGCCACCGCGTCGGTCCCCGCCACCTCTCGTCCCTCGGCGGCCAGGCGCCCCAGCGCCGTGTCGGGCCGCGCTTCCGCCGAC
>DATAEY010000095.1:0-4338 GCA_036257715.1 Solirubrobacteraceae bacterium
AGCCGCGCCTGCACTCTGTGCTCCAGCCCGGCGCGCCCGGGCGGCTCGCCACGACCATCAGCACGACCCCGGACCACGCGCTCGAGGCGGTCCGGGTGATCCGGGCGCGGGCGTCGGCTGAGCTGGGCGATCGCCCTCGGCGGCCCCGCCGGCAGGACTCCAACGCGGGCGACGGCAGGTGCTGCGATCCGCGGCCAGGCCGGAACCGCAGCGTGCCATCCCAGAGACGAACGGCGCTGATCGCCCCGCGCCGGCCGATGCCCGCGCGGCTCCCGTCCCCGGGGCGGAGCCGGCGGCCGGAGCCGCCCGTATGCGAAAGGCTCCCCCTTCGACCCGCCCCAGTCTGTGCCTACGGGGGGTGTCGGCCCGAGATCGATTGTGTGAAATCGGCGTGCCGGTCCGCCCATGTCGATTTCCGGAGAGGTGCACTTGAGCACGCTTCCCCTCGAGGACAGCAGCCCGCGGACCTTCACCGCCGTTGTCCGCTCGGGAGCCCGGTCGTGGCTCACGACGACCCCCGCCCTGGTGGCGTGGGACGCCCTCGCGGCCATCCTGCTCTTCGCGGCGACGGCCCCGCTGGCGGGGATCCCGCTCTTCGACGAGCGCTGGCAGGCCGCCGGCGTCGGGGCGAAGGGCGCGCCGGCCCTGGTCTTCGCCGCCATCGCGCCGATCGTGATTGCGCTGGCCGGCGGCTACGGCCGCAGCCAGAACCCGCTCAGCCTCGGCCGCTTCACCCGCCTGGTCGTGGCCGCGCTGCTGACCTCGTGGGCGATCTGGCCGATCGGGGCGATCGCCGGCTGGTGGCTCGACATCGGCCAGCTCACGGTCATCACCCTCGCGGCGCCCTTCGCGTGGCTCGCCGGCCGTCAGCTGGCCGACAGGGCGCGCCGCAGGGCGCCCGAGCGCGTGCTGCTGCTCGGCTCGGGGGAGGTGGCCCGGCAGGTCGTCGACCTCGTGGCCCGGCACCCCGAGCGGGGCTTCGAGATCGTCGGCTCGGTCGACGACGAGGGCGCCTGGATCGAGGGCATCGACCCGCCGCTGCTGGGCCGCGTCGAGGACCTCTCCGAGGTGATCTCCGCGCACGACGTCGACCGGGTCGTCGTGGCCTTCACCACCAACACCGACGACGGGGTCCTGACGGCCCTGCGCGCCTGCGACGCGGGGGGAGTGGACATCGACGTGGTCCCGCGCCTCTTCGACCTCGTGGGCCCCGTGCCCACGGTCGAGACCCTGGGCGGCATGGGGCTGCTGACCGTGCGCGGCCGGCGCGCCGGGGTGTTCGCCCGCCTCGCCAAGCGGACGCTCGACATCGTCGTCTCGGCGGCCGCCCTCGTGCTCTTCGCCCCGGTGATGCTGGCGATCGCCGTTGCGATCCGGGTGGAGGACGGGAAGCCCTCCTTCTTCCGCCAGACGCGCATCGGCCAGTGGGGCCGGCCCTTCGAGATCGTCAAGTTCCGGACCATGGTGCAGGGCGCCGACGAGCTGCAGGCGAGCGAGCTCATCGCCGCCGGCCCGGCCGCCATCTCCGACGTCGCCGAGACCCTGAAGCACCGCTCGGACGCGTGGATCACGAAGGTCGGCCACTTCCTGCGCCGGACCAGCCTCGACGAGCTGCCCCAGCTCTGGAACGTGCTGAAGGGCGACATGAGCCTGGTGGGCCCGCGCCCGCTGCGCCGCTACGAGGTGGACGCGCTCGCCGACTGGCAGTTCACCCGCCAGGAGGTCCGCCCGGGCATCACGGGGCTGTGGCAGATCCTCGGCCGCAGCGAGATCGCCTGGAACGAGCGCATGCAGCTCGACTACTCCTACGTCCGCCACTGGACCTTCCAGCGCGACCTCGCGATCCTCGCCCGCACCGCAGGCGTCGTGCTGAGCCGCAGGGGAGCGGTCTGAGCAGCTCGGGGCGACAAGCTCCGGCGCGCCGCCACGAAGGTGGCGCTCACGCCAACCGTCACGATGACACTCCACCATCCCGAACCCCTCGCCGCCTCCCGCCCGGCGGCCGACGCCTCCCCCAGGGTGGCGATCGCCCACGACTGGCTCGTGCGCTACGCCGGCTCGGAGCGCTGCGTGGACGAGCTCCTGGTCGCGTTCCCGGGCGCCGAGGTCATGACGACCCTGGTCGAGCCGGCGGCCGTGCCCGCGCACCTGCGCGGCGCGCGCCCCTCGGCGCTCCAGCGGATCCCGGGTGCGACCTCCCACCACGAGTGGCTGCTCCCGCTGATGCCCCTGGCCTGGAGGATGATGGCGCCGCCCTCCGGGGTCGACGCCGTGATCTCGAGCAGCCACGCCTGCGCCAAGGCGGTGCCGGTCGAGGACGGCACGCCCCACCTCTGCTACTGCCACACGCCGATGCGGTACGCCTGGGACTTCGCCGCCGAGCGGGAGCGCTTCCCGCGCGGCTCGCGCGCCGGCGCGCGGGCGCTGATGGCCTGGTTCCGGCGTTGGGACCGCGCCACAGCGAGCCGCGTGACCCGCTTCGTCGCGAACTCGCGCGCGGTGGCCGAGCGGATCGGCCGCCACTACGGCCGCCGCGCCCAGGTGGTGCCGCCCCCCGTGCGCACCGACTTCTTCACCCCGGGCGGCCAGCGCGGCGACGGCTTCCTCTACGTCGGCCGCCTGACCGGCTACAAGCGGCCCGACCTCGTGGTCGAGGCGTTCCGCGGCCTGCCGTACCGGCTCACCGTCGTTGGGCAGGGCGCCATGGCGTCCTCCCTCCGTGCGCGCGCGACCCCCAACGTCGCGTTCGTGGAGCGCGTCGGCGACGCGGAGCTGCGCGAGCTCTACCGCTCGGCCCGCGCGATGATCTACCCCGTGGACGAGGACTTCGGCATCGTGATGGCCGAGGCCCAGGCCTGCGGCACCCCCGTCATCTCGATCGACGCCGGAGGCGCGCTCGACATCGTGGAGAACGGCGTCACCGGCTGGCTGATGCGTGGCCGGGGCGTGCGCGACGTCCAGCGGGCCGTCCGCCACGCCGCGCGCGAGGAGCTCGACGCGAGCGAGATCCGCGAGCGGGCCGAGCGCTTCTCGTCCGAGGCCTACCGCGCCGCGCTGCGCGACGCGGTGGGCGACATGATCGAGAACCCGTGCCCCGCCTGATGAGGCGCATCGCCCGCGCGCTCGGCGTCCGCAGGGGGAACCCCCTGCCGCGGCCCGACGGCGCCACCCGGCTGGTCGCCGCCGGCGACTCGAAGCGGCCCGCGCAGCGCGACGCCTTCGCGCTGGCGGCGGCGTGCGCGCCCGACGCGGTCCTCTTCGTCGGCGACGCCGCCTACGCCGGCACCTCCGACCTGCGCCGGCGCCGGATGCTGCACCAGTGGCGGCGCGACTGGGGCGCTCTCTGGGACCGGGTCTACGCCGTCGCCGGCAACCACGACCTCGACAGCCCCCGCGGCCTCGAGCTGTGGCGCGAGGTCGTCCCGGCCCGCCGCCCGGCCCCGCCCTACAGCGAGGGGCTGGGGTTCCGCCTCGAGCTCGGCCCGGTGCTGGTGCTGGGCCTGGACACCACCTCGGGGCTGGTCGACGCGATGCAGCGCGACTGGGCCGCGGCGTCGCTTGCGGAGACGACCGCCGCGCACCGCATCGCGGTCTACCACGAGCCCGCCTTCCCCCTCGGCCTGCACCGGGGCCACGCCCTCGACGCGCTGCCGGACGAGCGGGACCGGCTCTGGAGCACGCTCGAGGCCGGCGGGGTGGGCGTGGTGCTGAACGGCCACGAGCACGCGTACGCCCGAATCGAGATCCGCCGCGCCAAGGCGATCCAGCAGGTGATCACCGGTGGTGCGGGCGGCGACCTCTATGGGTCGTCCTGTCCTGACTACGACGTCTTCCTGCCGGAGCACCACATCGTGGTGCTCGACGCCGACGACCGGCGGATCGTCCTGCGCGCGCTCGAACTCTCGGGCGACGTCATCGACGAGATCGAGATCGAAGCCAAGAGCGCCACGGAGGTCGCCACGTGAACCGCCCATTCGAACGGATTCCCCGCTGGCTCCGGCTGACGCCGGGGCAGTGGGCGGTGGTCATCGGGGCCGCCATCTTCGCCGCCCTCGTCGGCTACGCGGTCCAGAGCCAGAAGGAGGACAGCTACGCAGCGACGGCCCGGGTGCTGTTCCGCACCGCCGAGCTCGACCGCGCGATCTTCGGCTCGCCGGTCCTCTCGGGCAGCGGCGAGCCCGACCGCGACGCCGCCACCAACATCAAGCTGGTGGTCTCGAACTCGGTCGCTGAGCGCGTCGCCCGGGTCGCCGGGGTCCCGGCCGACCAGGTCGACGAGCTGCGCTCGCGCGTGAGCGTCGGCTCGAGCGGCAACTCGAACATCGCCGACATCACGAT
>DATAEY010000096.1:0-27667 GCA_036257715.1 Solirubrobacteraceae bacterium
CAGACCGGACTCCTCGGCCACGACCGCAGTGAGCGCGGGGCGTGCTCCGGCCGCGGTCGCGAGCTCGCGGACCGCACCGAGCAGAGCGGCTCGCCCACGCCGGCCGTCCTCGCCGAGGGCGGCCACCGGCGCCTCGGTGAGCAGCCCGAGCCGGCCCATCAGGGCGGCCAGCCAGCCACCGAGGGAGTCGACCACCACCGGGTCGCCGTCCGCGGCGGCCAGGGCCGCCAGCGGGTCGGCGGTCTCGACCGTCCGCCAGCCCGACGGCCGCCGCGCCCGGTGGGCCGCGATCCGCTCGGCCATCTCCTGGTCCACCGCGGTCCCGGTCGCCACGTACGTGACCCGCTCGCCAGCCTCGGCGGCGAGCCGCTCGGCCAGCTCGCTCTTGCCGGAGCGCGTCCCTCCCAGGACCAGGACCAGCGGCATCAGTGCGCGTGGGCGGGGTGGTGGTGATGGCGCCCGTTCTCGTCCGGGTGGTAGTGGGGGGTGGCAACCGCCCCGACCCGATCCTCGAAGCCCGGCAGCGCGACCCTGTGGATGCACATGTCGCAGTTCATGCGCGCGTCGCCGGCGATCGCCTCGCGATAGCGCTCGAGGACGAGCGCCGCGATCGCCGGGTCGGGTCCGAAGTAGGCGCTGACCCGGACCTCGAGACCGGTGCGCCGCGCGTACCGCGCCGCCTGGTCGTGGATGCGCCGCTCCAGCACGCCCGTGAACAGGAAGTAGGGGACCACCACGACCCGCTCGGCGCCGAGGCGCCGGCATCGCTCCAGACCCTCGGCCACCGACGGCGGCGCCAGGCTGACGAAGGCCGCCTCGACCAGGGGGTGGGCTCGTCCCTCGAAGTGCAGGCGGGCGACCTTGAACAGCTCCGAGTTGGCGTCGGGGTCCGAGGAGCCCCTGCCGACCAGCAGCACCGCGGTCCGGTCGAGTTCGCACGGCTCGACCACCGCGGCGATCCGCCGGTCGACCAGCTCGAGCAGCTCGGGCCGCGCCCCCAGCTCGCGGCCGTAGCGGAAGCGGACGCCGGGATGGACCAGGCGCTCGCGCACCAGGGTGGCCGGGATGTCGTTCTTGGCATGGCCGGCGGCCAGCAGCATCAGGGGAACCGCCACCACGTCGGTGAAGCCGTCGGCGACCAGCTCCGCGACCGCCTCGGAGACCGCGGGCGCCGACAGTTCGATGAAGCCGGCCGCGACCCGCAGCTCGGGCGCCAGCGCCACCACCCGGTCGGCCAGCGCGTGGAACTCGGCGGCTCCCTCGGCGGCGCGAGTGCCGTGCCCGACGATCAGCAGGCTGGGGCTATCGGTCATCGACTTCCTCGCTTTCGTGGTAGAGCAGGGCGTTGAGCGCGGCGGCGGCTACCGCGGAGCCGCCCTTGGCGCCGCGGTTGGTCAGGCAGGGCAGGCCACTGGCGGCCAGGGCCGCCTTGGACGCGGCGGCGCCGACGAACCCGACCGGCAACCCGATCACCAGCGCCGGGTCGGGGGAGAGGCGCAGGAGCTCGGTCAGGGCGGTCGGCGCGCTGCCCACCACCCAGACCGCCCCGGCCCCCACCTCGGCCGCGGCGAGCCGGAAGGCGGCGGCCGAGCGCGTCAGTCCGCCGGCCGAAGCGCTGGCGCGGGCCCGGGGGCAGCCCACCAGGCAGCGGACCTCCCGTGAGGTGACGCCGGAGGCGACCATCGCGACGTCGGCCACCACCGGCGCCCCGGCGGACAGGGCCGCTCGGCCGCGCCGCAGCGCGGTCTCGTCCAGCACCAGCGTCCGGGCGTAGTCGAGGTCGGCACTGGCATGGACGACCCGCTCGCAGACCGCCCGCGACAGCGGCGGCAGGTGCGAGAGGTCGACCAGCGAGCGCAGGATGCGGTAGCTCTCGCGCTCGATCGGATGCCGGGCGACTCTCATCCCCCCACCTCGCGGGCGGCGAGCGCCACGAAGGCGTCCACGGGGCACACCTCGACGCACTCGCCGCACCCGCTGCAGCGCTCGGCCAGCGTGAGCAGGGGGGACTCGCCGCCGGGCTGGGCCGGCCGCAGAGCCCGCTCCGGACAGGTGCGCAGGCATGCGCCGCAGCCCGCGCAAGCCGCGGTGGCGGCGAACACGGTCACCGCGCCGCCTCCACGGCTGCGCGGTATCCGCGCGGCGTGACCATCCGACCGTCCACCATGCGGGTCTGCGAGCTGCCGACGATCACCGTGGTGGCCATCGAGGCCTCCGCCGCATCGAGCTGGTCGAGGGTGGTCAGGGTCACCCGCTGCCCGGGCCGGTGGGCGTCGCTCACCATCGCCACCGGCGTGTAGCCGGGCCGGCGCTCGAGCAGCAGCTCGCGCGCCTCGTCCAGCTGCCAGTCGCGCTCGCGGCTGCGCGGGTTGTAGAAGCTGACGACGAAGTCTGCCTCCGCCGCCGCCCGGACGCGCTCGCGAATCGCCTCCCAGGGAGTCAGCAGGTCCGACAGCGAGATCGAGCAGTGGTCGTGGCCCAGCGGCGAGCCCGCGAGCGCGGCCGCGGCGTGGGCGGCGGTGACCCCGGGCACGACCTCCACGTCGACGCGCTCGATCCCCGGCTGCTCGAGGGCCGGGGAGGCCATCGCGTATACCCCCGGATCCCCGCTGGACACCAGCGCCACCGACCCACCCGCCGCCGCCTCGCCGATCGCGCGCTGACACCGCTTGAGCTCCTCGCCCAGCCGGTACGGCTCGGTGCGGGTCCCCGGCCGCAGCAGGTGGCGGACCGACTCGACGTAGCGTGCGAGGCCCACCACCACCTCGGCCCGCGCGAGCGCCCGGCGGGCGAGCGGAGGCAGCAGGGCCTCGTCCCCCGGGCCGAGCCCCACCAGGGCCAGGCGGCCGCGCACCGCGCGCCGGGCGACGGCGACGGTGGCCTCGGCCGAGCGGCGCTTGGGGACGACCAGCTCGGCGCCGGTGCCGGCCTCGCGCAGCGCGGCGGCCTCGGCGACGCTCGGGGTGCCGACCGCGAGGCGGACCGCCTCGGACGGGTTGGGCACCTCGATTCCCGCCAGTGCGCTGGCGGGGTGAAGGCGCAGCGGCCTGGCCAGGACGCGGGCGGCGGCCACCAGCCCCGGCTCGCCGGCCTTCGCGTCGACCGAGGCCAGCGCGGCGACGCTCGCGCCAGCCAGGCCGGCGTCGGCCAGCGCCCCGTCGATCAGGGCCATGATCTGGTCGGCGCTCGCCCCCCGGCTCGCGCCCACGCCCACGACCAGCGATGGGGGCCGGTACACGACGGCCGGTCGCGGCGGCTCGCCCAGCCGGTCGTCGATCACGATGGCCGGGCCGCTGCGGGCGCCGCGGTCGCCGACGACGTTGGGCGGCAGCGGGCCGATCGGTCGCCGCCGGTCGCTGACCAGGGCCACCCGCTCGCCGCCCACGAGCGCTGCCCCCACCGCGGCCAGATCGCCTCCGGGCTCGATGCCGAACCCGTTGTCCTGCGCCAGCGCCTCGAGCCCGGGGAGACCCGTGGCCTCGCTGGCGGTGGTGATCACCGGCGCCGCGCCCAGCGCCCCGGCGACCCGCTCGGCCAGCCGGTTGGCGCCCCCGGCGTGGCCGCCGGTGAGCGCGATCGCGAAGCGGCCGGCGTCGTCGACGCACACCACGCCGGGGTCCCTGCGCTTGTCGGACAGCAGCGGCGCCAGCAGGCGCACCGCGATGCCGGTGGCCAGGAACACCACGATGCCCGACGCCCTGGCGAAGGCGTCGGGCAGCGCCTCGCCGGGTCGCCCGGGCAGCAGCTGCGCCTCGGGCAGCACGGAGGCCAGGTGACGCGCTTTCGCCCGTCCGGCGGCGGTGGCCGCGACCAGGGCGATCACCGTCGCCGTCCCCACGCGACGAACACCGGGTTGCCCGCGGCCAGGCGGTGCCCGGCTCCCAGCCGGCGCAGTCGCGAGGCCTGAAGCATCACCGCATCGACCTCCAGCCCGCCGGCCTCCAGGCGCTCGGTCGCCGTCGTCACCCGCTCGACGGTCGCCAGGGCCACCACGACCGCCCGCCGGGCGCGCGCGACGGCCAGGTCGACCAGCGCCGGGAGCTCGTCCCCGCCGCCGCCCACGAAGACCCCGTCCGGATCCGGCAGGCCTTCCAGCGCCCCCGGTGCCTCGCCCTCGACCACCTGCAGGTCCACGCCGTGAGCCGCGGCGTTGGCGCGCGCGCGCCGGCAGGCGTCGGGATCGCGGTCGACGGCGATCGCCGCGGATCCCAGCCGCGCGCACTCGACCGCCACCGAGCCGCTGCCGGCGCCGACGTCCCACATCAGGTCTCCGACCCCCGGCCCCAGCCGGGCCAGCGCCAGGGCGCGCACCTCCGCCTTGGTGATCATGCCCTCGCGGTGGTCGAAGCTCTCTTCGCCAAGCGCCCAGTCGACCGGCGTCCGCGGCGGCCAGGCCGACCGCTTGGGGGCGTCGGCGCGGGACGGATCGAGCACCAAGGCGACGTTGGGGTCCGCGAAGCGCATCCCCGCGATCTGCGCCGGGGTGCCCTCGGTGAGGCGCTCGGCCGGCTCGCCCAAGCGCTCGGCGACCACCATCCACCGCTGCGGCCCCGCCGAGAGCGCTCCGGCCAGGTCGGCGGGGGTGAACCGGGGCTCGGTCAGCACCGCCACCTTGGGATGGGCGCGGGCGGCCGCCACGGCGGCATCGGGAGCGCGTCCGTGGGCGCTCACCACCAGCGCGTCGTCCCAGGGCAGCCCGGCGCGGGCGAACGCCAGGGCCACCGACGAGGGCGCGGGCAGGATCTCCAGGCGCTGCGGGCCGAACCGCCGCGCCAGCCGTCGCGCGATGCCGAAGAAACCCGGATCCCCCGACGCGAGCACCGCCACCGGCCCCCGGGCCGCGCCGATCCGGGCCAGCCCGGGCTCCAAGTCGCCGTCGAGGAGAACCCGCTCCACCCGGGGCGGCGCGTGGGCGGCCAGCTGCCGGCCGCCGCCGGCCACCAGCTCCGCGGCGGCCAGGCACTCGGCGCCGCCGGGCGCCAGGTCGTCGCCCGCCACGCCGATCACCGCGATGGTGGCCGCGGCGCCGGCCGGCTGGCCCGGCGAGGCCGGTCGGCCCTTGATTAGAGCGCGGGCGCTCACCGCGACACCCCGCCGGCGAGCAGTGCCCGCGCCGCCGGGCTCGCCCCGGTCACCGAGAGGTCGTCGAAATCGACCATCACCGCGTGGACCTGCAGACGCCCGTCCACGAAGCGCGACAGGTTGGCGGCGGCGCGAGCGCAGAGCAGGTCCCCGGCGGCAGCCAGACCGACGCCGCGCCACAGCTCGTAGGCGTGACGCGCGGTGTTGGCCTCCGCCACCGCGGCGGCCAGGGCACGGTCCCCGCCGGCAGCTGCGGTCAGCTCGGCCAGCATCCCGGGGTCCACCTTGGACCGGGTCCAGTGGGTCATCATGATCCCGGCCGCCAGCTTGGACAGCTTGCCGGCCATGCCCACGAAGAAGCAGCGCTGCAGGCCCAGGGAGGCGGCGCGGCGCAGCGCGTACCCGGTGAAGTCGCCGACCTCGATGAAGCACACCTCCTCGAGGTGGGGAAGCAGCGCCATCGCGGCTCGCTCGGTCCGCCCGCCGGTGCTCAGCACGAAGTCACGCATCCCCTGCGCATGCATGACATCGATGGCCTGCCCGACGCTCGCCCTCCACGCTGCCGTGGAGAAGGGCCGCACGATGCCGGTGGTCCCCAGGATCGAGATCCCGCCCACGATGCCCAGCCGGGGGTTGGTCGTCCGGCGAGCCATCCTCTCGCCCCCGGGCACGCTGATCTCCACGCGGGCGCCGCCGGCCTCCAGGTCGAGCGCCTCGGCGACCGCGGCCGTGATCTGGCGACGCGGGCCAGGGTTGATCGCCGGAGCGCCGATCGGCAGTCCCAGCCCGGGCCGGGTCACCACGCCGACGCCCTCGCCCCCCCTCAGCTCGATGCCCGGGTCGCGGCGGCGGCGGACTGCGGCGGTCAGGCGCGCGCCGTGGGTCACGTCGGGATCGTCTCCGGCGTCCTTGACGACCACGGCGGTCGCCTCCTCGCGGCGCAGCTCGCAGCGCTCCACCTCGAACTCCTGGCGGGCGCCGGCGCGCAGCAACGGGACCTCGATCCGCGCCGGCGGGCTCCGGTCGGCGAGGGCGACGGACGCCGCCTTGGCCGCCGCGGCGGCGCAGGTGCCGGTGGTCCATCCCCGCCGCAGACCGGTCGCCGCCCGACGGGCGCTGGCGGGGAGGTTCGGCTCGAGCAGGTTGGGCCGGGTCAACCTGCCGCCTCCGCGGGGCTGCCATGGCGTTTGCCGGCCCCGAGCCTGCGGAAGCGGTGCCCGTAGGCGGGGTGGTAGAGATGGGATCTGGTCTCCGAGTCGTCGAGCCCGGGCCCGACCAGGATCAGCGCCTGGCGGTTGATCCGGGCCTCTCGAACCCGGTCCCCGAGCTCGTCGAGCCGGCATCGCAGCACGAGCTGGTCGGGCCAGCTGGCCCGGTAGACCACCGCGCACGCGGTGTCGGGCGGATAGCCGCCGTCCAGCAGCTCGCGCTGCAGCTCGCGGGGCCGGGCGGCGGACAGGAACAGCGCCATTGTCGTCCCGTGACGGGCGAGGGCGTCCACCCGCTCCCCGGCCGGCATCGGGGTCCGGCCGCCACGGCGGGTGAGGATCAGCGACTGGGAGTGCTCGGGAACCGTGAGCTCGCGTCCCAGCGCCGCGGCGGCGGCCGCGACCGAGCTGACTCCCGGCACGATCTCGTAGGGCAGCCCGCGGGCGGCGCAGAAGCGGATCTGCTCCTGGACCGCGCCGTAGATGGCCGGATCGCCCGAATGAACCCGGGCCACCACCAGCCCCTCGCGGATGGCCCGCTCGTAGACGGCCAGAACGTCCTCGAGGGTGAGCGGGGTGGACTCGATCAGCTCGGCGCCGGGAGCGGCGTGCCGGAGAACATCCTCCATCACCAGGCTCCGCGCCCACACCACGACGTCGGCGGCGCCGATCGCCCGCGCGCCACGGAAGGTGATCAGGTCGGGCGCCCCGGGCCCCGCCCCGACGAACCACACCTTTGCCCGGCTCACCGCCGCACCCCCTCGGTCCGGCGACCACGTCGGGCGGGCAGGATCACGGTCGAGAGGTACGGCCCTCGGCGCCCGTCCATCTCAGCGGCCGGCCGCACCGTCTGGCCGTCGAGCCCGAGGTGGGCGCCGTAGACCGCCCCGTCCAGTTGGCCGGCGTCACGCGCCGCGGCCAGGACCGCCGGCAGCCGGCGGCCGCCCTTGTAGCAGACCACCGTGTCGAACACCTCGAGCGCGCGCCGCAGGCCGTCCTCGCCGGCGGTCAGCGGGAACAGCGCCACGCTCTCGTCGCCCTCGGCGAGCACGGTCCCAGACCTCGCGGCCAGGTCCTGCATCGCGGTGATGCCGGGAACGGTCTCCACCATGACCTGGTCGACCCGCCCCAGCACCGTCTCGGCGAGGTAGGTGAAGGTGGAGTACAGGTTTGGATCACCGATGGTGGCGAAGGCCGCGGTCCGACCGGCGCCCACCTCCGCCGCGATCGCCTTCCCGGCGCGCTCCCAGCTGCTGCGCCGTGCCCGGTGGTCGGGGGTCCTCGCGACTCGCAGGCGCACTGCTCGACGCTCCGGGAGGTGATGGGCGACGACCGCCTCCGCCCGTCCCGGCTCGCCGGCGTCGCCCACCGGCACGAAGACCGCGTCCGCCTCCCGCAGCGCCCGCAGCCCCTTGACGGTCAGCAGCTCCGGGTCGCCGGGGCCGACTCCGACGCCGATCAGCCGGCCGGTCACGCCAGCGCCTCCACCGGCCGGCCCGCCGCCGCCCGCGCCAGCCGGTCGGCGACCGTCGGGGTGGCGGCCCAGTGGGTGTGCAGGTAGCTGGCGTGGATCGCGCCGGCGGCGAACCCCTCGGTGCGGTCACCGAGCACCCAGGCGGGCGAGGCCCCGGCTTCGGGCTCGATCTTCGAGTAGTGGAACTCGTGGGCGCGCACGCGCGCGCCCGGGTGACACAGCGGCGAGCCGGCCGCGGCCACCGCCTCGCGGTAGCCCAGGGTCAGGCGATCGGTCATCCGGGCGTGGGCGTCGATCGCGCCGCACATCGGCAGCCCGTCGAGCTCGCGGCTGAGATAGAGCAGGCCGCCGCACTCGGCTATGACCGGCCGCCTCGAGCGGACGAAGCCGGCCACCGCAGCGCGCAGCGGGAGGTTGGCCGACAGCTCGGGCGCGAACTCCTCCGGGAAGCCCCCGCCCAGGTACAGCGCTCCGGCGTCCTCCGGCAGCGCCGGGTCGCGAAGCGGATCGAACGCCACCGGCGGCGCCCCTGCGGCGGCGAGCAGCTCGAGATTCTCCTTGTACCGGAAGCTGAACGCCGGGCCGCCGGCGACCGCGACCCGCGCCTCCGCCGGGCCATCTCTGCCCACGGCGTCTCGTGGATCCCATGCGCGAGCCGTGAGCGCGGGCGCGCCGCCGGCCAGCCCCATCACGGCATCCAGGTCGCAAGCGGCCGCCACCGCGGCGCCCAGCGTCTCTACCGTGCGGGCGGCGAGCCGCCGGCGCTCGGCCACCGGGACCAGGCCGAGATGCCGCTCCGGAGAGGCCAGGCCGTCATCGCGGCGCAGGACGCCGACGATTGGGACCCCCAGCGGCGCCAGCGACTCGCGCAGCGTCGCCTCGTGGCGGTCGGAGGCCACGCGGTTGAGCACCAACGCGGCGATCCGCAGCTCGGGGTCGAAGCGGTCGAAGCCGTGCACCATCGCCGCCGCCGAGCGGGCCATCGCCGCCGCGTCCACCACCAAGACCACCGGCGCGCGCAGCAGCTTGGCCACCTGCGCGGTGGACGCGAGCTCCCCACCGCCCGACTTCCCGTCGAACAGCCCCATCACGCCCTCGATCACCGCGACGTCGGCGCCATGGCCCCCGTGGGCGAACAGCGGGGCGATCAGGTCGGGCCCGGACAGGAAGGCGTCGAGGTTGCGCCCGGGCCGGCCGGTGGCGAGCGCGTGGTAGGAGGGGTCGATGAAGTCGGGCCCCACCTTGAACCCGGCCACCTTCAGCCCCCGACGCCGAAGAGCCGCCATCAGCCCGGTGGCCACGGTCGTCTTGCCGACCCCCGACCCGGTCCCGGCGATCACCAGGCGCGCCACGCTCACCACTCGATTCCCTGCTGTCCGCGGATGCCGCGATCGAACGGGTGCTTGAGCTTGTGCACCTCACTGACCAGGTCGGCCGCCTCGACCAGGCCGGCCGGGGCACCCCGCCCGGTGACGATCACGTGCTGGAAGCCCGGGCGGTTGACCAGGACGTCCACCACCTCGCCGGCGTCAACCCAGCCGAACGCCATCGGGTAGGTGAACTCGTCGAGCACCAGCAGCTCGTAGCGCTCGCCCTCGATCCGTCGCCGGACCTCGGCCCAGCCCTCGCGGGCGAGGTCGGCGCTGTGCTCGAGGTCGCGCGAAGTCCAGGTCCAGCCGTCGCCCATCTTCTCCCAGTCGATCCCGCCTAGGGCGAGGGCGGCCTTGTGCTCGCCCACCTTCCATTTCCCCGACTTGACGAACTGGAAGACGCCGACGCGATACTCGCGAGCCCAGGCGCGCAGCATGATTCCGAAGGCCGAGGTCGACTTCCCCTTGCCCTCGCCGGTGATCACCATCAGCAGGGGCCGGTCGCGCGGCTTGCGCCGGACCGGGGGAGCGCTCATGCCGCCCTCCGGCCGGGGCCGCGAACCAGGCCCGTCACCCGGTCGCCGGCCAGGGCGTCGAGCCGCAGCCGAGGCGCTCCCGCGGCCGCGGCCAGAGCCGCGGCCAGCCCCAGGCGCGCTGGCCCCTCCTCGGTGTCCACCACCACCAGGCCCGCGCCGGCGCCGGTCAGCTCCGCCGCCGCGCGGCGGGCCGCCGCGGCGGGGTCCGGAGCGGGCGCATTGGTGCGTCCGTCCGTCACCAGCAGGACCAGCGGCCGGCGATGCGGCTCGCGCAGCCGTTCGAAGCGGATCACCTCGCCCGCCCGGGCCAGGCCGGCCGCGAGCGGGGTCCGTCCGCCGGTGGGAAGGTCGGCGAGACTGCGGGCGCCGACCTCCACGCTCGCCGTGGGGGCCAGCAGCAGGTTCGCGCCGTCTCCGCGGAAGCTGATCAGGCCCACTCGATCCCGGCGCTGATAGGCGTCCACCAGCAGCGCCAGCACCGCCGCCTTGACCGCGCGCATGCGCCGGCGCGCGCCCATCGAGCCGCTGGCGTCGACCACGAACAGCACCAGGTTGCCCTCTCGGCCCTCCCGCACCGGCGCCCGCAGGTCGGGCGCCCTCAGGACCAGCCCCGGCCCGCGCCGGCCGCGCGCGCACTGGTGCGGCGCCGCGGCACGCAGCGTGGCCAGGAGCGCCAGGTCGCCCCCGCTCTCGCGGGGGCGATCGCCCACCGCCCGCCCGGTCTCGGCCGCGGAACGGCTGCGGCGTCCCGCCGCGCCCGCGCCGGCGCCGGCCAGCTCCAGCAGCGGCGCCGTGAACTCGCCCGCCGGAGCGTCCACCCGCTCGCCCGGACGCGGGGGCGGAGTTCGGGCGTCGTCGCCGCCGTCGCCGGCCCGGGCGGCCGTCGCCGGCGCCGGCGCCTCCGACGCCGGTGCGCCGTCGCGATTCGCGTTCCCGCCCGTACCGGCCGCTCCCGGCCCATGGGCTCCGCCGTCGGCGCCGGGAGGCGGCTCGTCGTCGGGCCCGCCGCCCAGCGCCCGCTCGAGCTGCGCGTCCTCCAATCCGGGCTGCTCGAGCGGCCCGCGCCTGCGGCGATGGGCCAGCGCGAGCCGGGCGGCGCGGCGGACGTGGTCGTCGCCGACCTCCGCCGCTCCGTCCAGGGCGGCCAGCACCGCCGCCGTCTTGGTCGCCACGATGTCGGCCCGTAGCCCGTCCACGTCGAGCGCCGCACAAGCGCCCGCGATGCGGCCGATCACCGGGTCGGGGCAGCGAACGCGGGGGAGGCGGGCCCGCGCGGCGCCCACGCGCTCGCCCAGGCGGCGGTCGTCGGCTGCGAAGCGGGACGCGAACGACTCCGGGTCGGCCTCGAAGGCGAGCCGCCGGCGCACGACCTCGGCCCGCTGGTCCGGGTCGCGGCTCCCGCGCACCTCGACGCTGATCCCGAACCGGTCGAGAAGCTGCGGGCGCACCTCACCCTCCTCGGGGTTCATCGTCCCCACCAGCACGAAGCGCGCGGCGTGACGGACGCTGACCCCCTCGCGCTCGACGTAGTTGACTCCGAGGGCGGCGGCGTCCAGCAGGAGGTCGACCAGATGGTCGGGGAGCAGGTTGACCTCGTCGACGTACAGCACGCCCCGGTGGGCGGCCGCCAGCAGCCCGGGCTCGAACGCCCTGACGCCGTCCACCAGCGCGCGCTCGAGGTCCAGCGAGCCCGCCACTCGGTCGGTGCTGGCTCCCACGGGCAGCTCGACCAGCCGGGCCGGCCGGCGCTGCGCCGGGCCCTCGGCGGGGTGCGGGCCGGCGGGGCACTCGGGGTCCGGCGCGTCGGGTCCGCACGCGTACGGACATCCGGCGACCACCTCCACCTCCGGCAGCAGACGCACAAGCGAGCGCACAGCCGTCGACTTCGCGGTCCCCTTCTCGCCCCGGACCAGCACGCCCCCGATGGCCGGATTGACCGCGTTGGCCAGCAGGGCGACCCGCAGGTCGTCCTGGCCGACCAGGGCCGAGAACGGGACCTCCGGCGCGCTCAAGCCCCGACCTCCTCGAGGTCGCCCTCGAGCTGCAGGTAGGCCTCCCGCAGCCGGTCCAGCGTGCCGTCGCGGGGGCGCTCCCACAGCCCGCGGTCGGCCGCCTCCATCAGGCGCTCGCAGATCGCCCGCAGCGCCCAGGGATTGGCGTCCCGCATGAACCCCGCGACCTCGCCGTCGAGCACGTACTTGGCGGCCAGCGCCTCGTACATCCAGTCGTCGACCACGCGGGCGGTGGCGTCGTAGCCGAACAGGTAGTCGACGGTCGCCGACAGCTCGAACGCCCCCTTGTACCCGTGCCGCTTCATCGCCGCGATCCAGCGCGGGTTGGCGACCCGCGCCCGGAACACCCTGCGGGTCTCCTCCTGGAGGCTGCGGGTGCGAACCCTGCCGGGATCGGATGAGTCGCCGAGATAGGCCCGGGGCTCGGCGCCGGTCAGCGCCCGGACCGCGGCCACCATTCCCCCGTGGTACTGGAAGAAGTCGTCGGAGTCGAGCAGGTCGTGCTCGCGGGTGTCGACGTTCTTGACCGCCACGTCGATGCGTCCGAAGCTGTCACGCATCGCCTCGCGCGCCTGGACCCCGTCCAGGCCCTCGCCGTAGGCGTAGCCGCCCCACACCTCGTAGACCTCGGCCAGGTCGGCGTCCGTGCGCCAGTTGCGGGCGTCGATCAGCGGGAGCAGGCCCGCGCCGTAGGCGCCGGGCTTGGAGCCGAACACCCGCGTGGTCGCCCGACGCCAGGCCCCCTGCTCGCCCAGCTCGGCCACCAGCCGGTCGCGGTCGGCGAGGGCGTGCCGGCGCACGAAATTGAGGTCGGCGGGCTCGTCCAGCGCCGCCACCGTTACCAGCGCCTGGTCGATCAGCCGGACGAGGTGGGGGAACGCGTCGCGGAAGAAGCCGGAGATCCGCACGGTCACGTCGATCCGCGGTCGGCCCAGCTCGTCCAGCGGGATGAGCTCCAGCCCGGTCACCCGCCGCGACTCCAGGTTCCAGCGGGGGCGTACTCCCACCAGGGCCAGGATCTCGGCGACGTCGTCGCCGTGGGTGCGCATGGCGGCAGTGCCCCAGACCACGATGCCCACCGTCTCGGGATGGGCGCCGTCGTCGGCCAGGTGACGCGCCAGCAGGTCGTCGGCGAGGCGGGCCCCGGTCTGGTATGACAGCTCGGAGGGGAGCGCCCTCGGGTCGACCGAGTAGAAGTTGCGCCCGGTCGGCAGCACGTTGACCAGGCCCCGGGTCGGCGATCCCGAGGGGCCGGACGGGACGAACCGGCCTGCCAGGCCCCGCAGGAGGTTCTCCACCTCGTCGCCGGTGCGCTCCAGCCGGGGGACCACCTCCGCGCACGCGAAGCGCAGCGACGCGACCACGCCGTCGTCGGCGCGCCCGATCACCTGCGCGCACACCGCCTCGCACGTGTCGCGAGCGAACCCCCGCGCCTCCAGGCGGGCCAGCAGTGTCCGCTGAACCTCCTCCAGCCGGTCGATCAGGTCGGCGCCGGTGGCGGCTGGGCCCGGGAAGCGCTCGCACAGCGCCGGCGGGGGCTCGAGGCGGGCGCCGCCGTCGGCGGCCAGCGACGGCTCGTCCAGCCCGAACGCCGTCCCCACCGCCCGGCGCAGCCCCCCGACCCGACCCGCGCCGAGGCGCAGGATCGCCGCCACCATGTTCAGCCGCTGCTCTCCGATCGGCGGCCGGCCGAGGACGTGGAGCCCGTCGCGGATCTGCAGGTCCTTGACCTCGCACAGGTAGCCGTCCAGGTGGTTGATGAAGGCCGCGAAGTCGTCGGGGCGAGACTCGACCTCGAGGTCGTGCTGGAGCTGCGCCTCGCGCACCAGCTCCCAGATGCGCCCGGCCAGGGCGGGCAGCTTCTCGGGGTCCAGCGCCTCGAGCTGCGCGTACTCGTCGAGCAGCTGCTCGAGGCGGGCCAGCTCGTCGTACGTCTCGGCGCGGGCCATGGGGGGCACCAGGTGGTCGATCACCACTGCGTGGGCGCGACGCTTGGCCTGTTCGCCCTCGCCCGGGTCGTTCACCACGAAGGGGTAGAAGAGCGGCAGCGAGCCGAGCGCCGCGTCGGGAGCGCAGGCGCCGGACAACCCGAGCCCCTTGCCGGGAAGCCACTCGAGGGTCCCATGCTTGCCCAGGTGGATGACCGCGTCGGCGCCGAACACCCGGTCCAGCCACCAGTAGGCGGCCAGGTAGTGATGGGTGGGGGGGAGGTCCGGGTCGTGGTAGATCGCCACCGGGTTCTCACCGAAGCCCCGGGGCGGCTGGATGGCGACGAACACGTTGCCCAGCTCCAGGCCCGCCACCACCAGCTCACCGTCGTCGACGTAGAGGTCGCCGGGCGGCTCGCCCCAGTGCTCGACCACCGCGCTGCGCAGGCCGGCCGGGAGCGCGGAGAACCACTCCGCGTACTGCCCGCCGTCCAGGCGTCCGCTGGCGCTGCGCAGCTGGGAGTCGGTCAGGAATTCCTCGTCGTGGCCGCCGGCGGCGATAAGCGCGTGCACCAGCTCGTCTCCGGATCCGAACGGGCACTCCACCCCGTAACCGGCCGCGCGCAGCGCCTCGAGCACGACCATCGCGCTGACCGGGGTGTCCAGCCCGACGGCGTTCCCGACCCGCGAGTGCCGGGTCGGATAGTTCGAGAGCACGATCGCCAGTCGGGCCTGCGCCGGGGGAAGCCGTCGCAGCCGGGCCAGGCGCACCGCCAGCTCGGCCAGCCTGGCGGTGCGCTCGGGGTCGGCGACGTAGCGCACCAGCGGCGCTCCCACCGCAGAGCCGGCGGCGGAGCGCTCCTTGAACGAGAACGGCACGCCGACTATCCGTCCGTCGAACTCGGGGATGGCCACCTGCATGGCGGCGTCCAGCGGGCTCAGGCCCGAATCGCTGGCCGCCCAGCCTGCGCGCGGAACCGTGGCGCAGACGCCCTGCAGCACCGGGACGTCCAGCTGCGCGAGCGCCTCGGCGCGCCAGTCCAGCCAGTCGGGTGGCCGCTCGTCTCCGGCCCCGATCAGGGCGTCGGCGGCGTTGGATCCCCCGGAGGCCAGGACGGTGGCGACGAGGGCGTCGACCCGGCCGTGCAGCGGCTCCAGCGCTTCCACCCGCCCGCGCTCGTCGGCGCGCAGCGAGTAGCACCACAGCGCCAGGGGGTTCGCGCCCGCCGCCGCCAGCGCGTCCACCAGCGCATCCACGAATGCCGTGTTGGCGGCGATGCGGTGGGTGCGGTAGAAGACCACCGCGACCGTCGGGCGGTCGGGGCGGTGGCTCGAGAGCGCCTCCTCGAGCGAGACGTCGCCCCGGCCGGGGAGGTAGAGGCCGAAGTCGGGGATCGGGGCCGGCGGGTCGAACCCGAATCCCTCCAGCAGCACGGTGTCGGCGAGGAAGCGCAGAAATTGCGCGGTGTTCTCCACGCCGCCATGGCGCAGGTACTCGAACGCCTCCGCCACCACCGCCGTGGGCACGGTGGAGAGCGCGGTGAGCTCCGCGTCCGGCTCGGCCTCTCCGCCCAGCGCGATCAGCGGGATGCGACTTGAGGCGCAGCGCCGCGACAGCTCGTCAAGGCCCTCGCGCCACGCCCGCCGGCCGCCCAGCAGCCGCACGACGACCGCCCGCGCCCCCGGGAGCACCTCATCCAGCAGGGCTCCGGGGTCCTGGCTTCTGGCCGGGTTGTCGCAGCGCACCTCGGGAAACTCCGCGGGCAGCCGATCGAGCGCCCCCGCGGCGGCCAGGATCTCGGTGTCGGCGGTGGTCAGCAGGACGATCATGCGGCCACCATCGCGTCCACCGAGGGCGGGTCGGGGGCGGGCTGGCGCTCGACCAGCGCAAGCAGCGCCTCGGTGTCCGCGTGGTGCTCGATCAGGTCGCCCAGCGCGTCCAACCGGCGCTCTCGGACCGCGGCGAACGGCTCGCGGCCGGGGGTCCAGCGCCGCCGGCGCACCGCGGCCACCCAGGACAGCATGGCCCGGCGGAAACCGTCGCACTCTAGGACGCCGTGCCACGAGGTGCCGAGCACCGCCCCGCGCCGGCACCCCTCTCCGCCGCGGACCGACGCCTCGAACAGCGCCCGCCCCCCTCGTGTCCGAGTGCGCCCGTGGTGAAGCTCGAATCCCTCCACCCGCTGACCGCCGAACCCGGCCGCCCGTCCGTGGCTGCGGGCGATGACCTTGTCGGGCGCGAACTCGGTGTGCACCGGGAGCAGATCCAGCCCGGCAACCTCGCCGGCGCGGCTCTCGACGTCGTCGCGGATCGTGCGGCCCAGCATCTGATAGCCGCCGCAGATGCCCAGCAGCGGCGCCCCGGCCCGCGCCCGCCGCACCAGCGCGGCGTCGAGCGCGCGCTCGCGCAGCCAGGCCAGGTCCTCGACCGTCGCCTTGGTGCCGGGCAGGACCACGAGGTCGGCTCGCTCCACGTCGGCGGGCGACTGGGTGAAGCGCACGCTCACGCCGGGCTCGGCGGCGAGCGCGTCGAAGTCGGTGAAGTTGCTCATCCAGCGCAGCCGGATCACCGCGACCTCGAGGCAGTGAGGTCCGAGCGGGGGGTGGGCGCCGTCGCGCGGTGCCTCCAGCGCCAGGCTGTCCTCGACGTCGAGCCACAGGCCCCGCAGCCACGGCAGGACGCCCAGGGTGGGACGGCCGGTCAGCTCGTGCAGCATGGACAGCCCCGGGGCCAGCACCGACCGGTCACCGCGGAACTTGTTGATCAGGAACCCGCGGATGAGCCGCTGGTCCTCGGCGTCCAGCAGCGCCAGCGTGCCGAACAGGCTGGCGAACACGCCGCCGCGGTCGATGTCGCCGACCAGCACCACCGGCAGGCCCGCGGCCCGGGCCAGGCCGAGGTTGGCCAGGTCGTCCCGGCGCAGGTTGATCTCGGCGGGACTGCCGGCGCCCTCGCACACCACGACGTCGAACCGCGAGCGCAGGCTGGCCAGCGCCTCGAGCACGGCCGGAAGCAGCCGGGGCTTGAGCCGCTGGTAGCCGCGGGCGTCGACATGGGTGAGCGGACGGCCCATGAGCAGCACCTGGCTGAAGCGCTCGCCGGACGGCTTGATCAGGATGGGGTTCATCGCCGCCTCGGCCTCCACCCCGGCGGCCTGCGCCTGGGCGGCCTGGGCGCGGCCGATCTCGGCGCCACCCGGGGTGACCGCCGAGTTGAGGGCCATGTTCTGCGCCTTGAACGGCGCCACCCGAACGCCCCGCCGGCGCAGCCAGCGGCAGATCCCGGCGGCCACCACGCTCTTTCCCGCGTCCGAGCCGGTCCCCGCCACCAGCAGCCCTCCGCTCACGCGCCTACCGCCTCGCCCACCGCCGCGGCACACAGGGCGGCGGCCCCTCCCACCAGCGCGGACAGGCGCACCGCGCCGGCGACGTCGCCGGGCCCCGGGACGCGGCCGTTTCCCAGTTGGGGCCGCTGCTCGATGCGCCCTCCGTACGAGTTGCGCCCCCCCAGTCGCACGCCCAGGGCGCCCGCGAAGGCCGCCTCGAGGCGCCCGGCGTTGGGGCTGGGGTGCGCGGCGCCGTCGTGGCGCAGCACCCGCCAGGCCTCGCGGGCCCGGCCGCCGGCGAGCGGGGCCAGCGCCACCGCGAGCGCCGCACCGACTCGCGCTGCCGGCCAGGTCAGCAGGTCGTCGAGGTGGGCGGCCGCCCAGCCGAACCGCTCGTAGCGCGGACAGCGATGACCGACCATCGCGTCGAGGGTGTTGGCGGCGCGATAGGCGACCACCCCGGCGGGACCCGCAACCGACCCCCACAACAGCGGCGCGACCACCGCGTCGGCGGTGTTCTCGGCGATCGACTCGACCGCGGCGCGGCACAGCTCGTTGGCGCCGAGGTCGGCGGGGTCGCGTCCCACCAGGGCCCCGATCCGCTGCCGGGCCGCGTCCAGGTCCCCCGCGGAGACCAGCGCGGCGACCGCTCGCCCCTCGCGCGCCAGGGACCGACCGCCCAGCGCCGCCCACACCACCGCGACGGTCACCGCGCCGCGCGCCGCCCGGGCTCCGACCAGCGCCCGGTCGAGGCGCCGCGCCATCGCGCCGGTGCCCAGCACGAGCCCGGCGGCGTGCAAGAGCCCGGCCGCGCGGCTCGGTCGCCACGACCGGCGCTCCGCTCGGGCGGCGGCCCTGCCGAAGCCCGCCACCGGGTGGAAGCGGGCCGGGTCGCCGATCGCCAGGTCGGCCACGTAGCCCGCCAGCAGGGCCCTACCGGTCATCTCGTCCGGCGCCCGGCACCGGCGCATAGTTGGGCTCCCGGCGCCTGCGCCCGCGGCGCGGCTGCGAGCGCTCGCAGGCGATTCCGAACAGCGCGCCGAGCGCCGACCACAGCGCGAGCTGCACGCCGAGCGAGCTCAGGCGAAAGCTCCACAGCAGGTCGGCCGGGTAGGACCGCGGCACCTCGTCGACGGCGGGCAGCACAATCAGCGCGACCGTCACCGTCGCGGTGAACAGCGCGGCCGCCGCCAGCTGGCGCACCCAGGGGAGGGCCCGGGACGACAGCTGCCCCGCCAGGCGCCAGGCCGCCAGCAGGCCGAGCAGCGTGATGGCCACCATGGTCAGGTACAGCGACGTCCGCGACGAGATCGTGCTCGGATCTCCCACGCCGGGCGGGTTGGGCGGGTACTTCAGCGCCGGCACCACGGCGACCGCCACAAACAGCAGTCCCGCGAGCCAGATGGCGGTCGACCAGTCCCCGCGCGGCCCGACCCTGCCCCGCACCGCGGCGAACGCCAGCGCGAAGAGTCCGCCGACCGCGAGCCCGTACAGCGCTGCGGCCAGCAGAAGGCCCCCCCGCTGGGCGCTTCGGCTCACGACCGGCGCCGCCGCCGGGCCCATCGCCTGGTGGCTCGCCCGCTCGACCCCGATGGCGCGCTCGACCTTCGGCTCGCCCACCGCGAAGCCGAATCCGCCCGCGAGGACGCCGGCGGCCAGTCCGGCCGCGAGCCCGCGGACCAACAGAGCCGCGATCACGTGGCCCTCCCGATCGGGCTAGTGGCAGGGAGCGCCGATCAGGTGGCGCCCGTCGTGCATGAGCTCGTGCAGCAGGTTGCCCGCTCGGGAGACCTGCCCCTGGTCGAGCACCACCAGCCACAGCACCAGCATCAGGACGGCCGCCAGCGCTAGCCAGGGCAGCAGGTCCCGGAGGGGGATCGGCTGGAGGACGGCGGCTTGGTTCATGCGAACCTCCTCGGGATCGTGCGTCCCGGTCGGGGCTGTGCGACGGCCGAGTGTCTGGCTTCCGGATCGGCGCCCGCCTCGTCTGGCCCGTCCGAAGGACGCCGCGATCGATGGCCGCCGCCCGGTCACAGTGGCGCGACCGCGCCGGACTCGCACCGGCTTCCTCGCGCCGCCGCAGGGGTCGCCGGCCAACCTAGCGGGCGCCCGCCGCCCCGCCATGGCCCATCCCGCTGTTTCCGGATTTTCCCGCTAGCCGGGATCGGCCCGCTACCGCGGGAGGCGCCCGGCTCGCGTGGTCAGGAGCTCGCGGCGCGCTCGGACGCCAGCTGGCGCAGGCGCCTCGAGACCCGCCGTCGCCTGGCCACGAGCTCCTGCTCGAGCACCGCGATCTGGTCGCGTCGCCGGCGGATCAGCTCGAGCTGGCGGTCGATGTGGCCGATCGCCTCGTCGAGGATCTCCCGCCGTCGGACCGGCTCGTCGACTCCACTTCGCCACTCGCGCCGCAGCGCGGCGCGGGCGCTCTCGGCGCTGGCCAGCTCGCGCAGCTCCTCGAGCGATACGCCGAGCAGCTCCTTGAGGCTCAGCAGCTCCCGCAGTCCCTCGACGTCCGCCGGCTCGTACAGCCGATGCGAGCCGGGCGCCCGACCGCCGGCCGCCGGAAGCAGCCCGATCTCCTCGTAGTAGCGGATCGTGCGCGGAGTGGTTCCCGCCGCCTGGGCGACCTCGCCGATGCGCAGCAGCCGTCGATCGCCGGCGCCCATCCGGTCACCCCTGGTGGGCGGGAACCGCCGCGGCGGCCGGCCCGCCCGCGTGGCCCTCCGAGCCCCCCGGCGCATGGCGCGGACGCAGTGCTGACACCACGGCACCGGCCAGCGAGGTGGCCGCGAGCACCCACAGCGCGGTGTGCATGTTGGCGGTGAACGGGGCCAGCTTGGCGTCCGACAGCCCCGAGGCCAGGCCGGAAAAGATCTGGAACAGGACGTGCTTGGGAACCGCGGCGGTCACGATGGCCAGGACGAGGGCGATCGAGATCACCGCGCCGGTGTTTTGGAGCATGGTCCTCGCGCCGGCGGCGATGCCGCGCCGGTGCTCGGGCACCGTGCCCATCATCGCGGCGGTGTTCGGCGAGTTGAACATGCCCGAGCCGATCCCCACGAGCGCCAGCCACAGGCTCGACTCCCAGTAGGGGCTGTTCGGCTCCAGCGTGGTCATCAGCGCGAGCGCGACCGCGCTCACCAACATGCCGCCGGCGGCGAGGGCCCGCGAGCCGTGGCGGTCGGCCCAGACCCCTGCCAGCGGCGAGGCGACCAGCATCCCGAGCGCCATCGGGGTCAGCTTCAGCCCAGCCGTGATCGGGTCGTCGCCCTGCGCCCCCTGGAAGTAGAAGACGAACACGAACAGCAGCGCGAAGCGCGACAGCCCGTTGATGAACGCCGCGGCGGTCGCCGCCGAGAACATCCGGCTGGCGAAGATCGTGAGATCCAGCATCGGGGCGGCCCCTCGGTGCTCCACCAAGACGAACAGCGGCAGGAGGACCACGCCGACCACCAGGCCGCCGATCACGACCGGATCGCTCCAGCCCGAGATGCCGCCCCGCGAGATGCCCAGCACCAGCCCGGTCAGAGCGGCCACGAAGATCGCCGTGCCGGCCAGGTCGAGGCCCCTGACCGGATCGCGGCGCGAGAGCTCGCGCAGCACCATCGCACCCCAGGCGGCGCCCACGAGCCCGAGCGGGACGTTGAACCAGAACACCCAGTGCCATGACAGGGCCACCAGCGCGCCGCCCAGCACCGGGCCCAGCACCAGCCCCACGGCCGCCACCATCGTGTTGGTCCCCATCGCCAGGCCCAGCTCTCGTTTGGGGAACGCGTCGGTGACCAGCGCCGCCGCGTTGGCGAACAGGAACGCGCCGCCGATGCCCTGGACGATGCGCCACAGGATCAGCTCGGTGCCGTCGGCGGCGAAGCCGGCGCCCAGGGAGGCCAGCGCGAAGACCAGGAAGCCGCCGACGTAGGCGCGCTTGCGCCCGAACAGGTCAGACAGGCGGCCGGCGGTCAGGACCAGCACCGTCGAGGCGATCATGTAGGCCAGGATCACCCAGACGAGCTGCAGCAGCGTCGTCCCGAGCGAGCGCTCGAGATCCGGCAGGGCGATGATCAGCGTTCCGGAGTTGATCGTCGCCAGCAGCATTCCCAGGCTGGTGCACGACAGCGCCCACCACTTGTAGTGCTCGTGGTCGGCCTCCACGCCGAGCCGGGGACCGGTGGTCCGGATGGGCCGACCGAGGCGGTGTCTCGATCGCGCTTGCGCGAACCTGATTCTAACGTAAACGGCAGAATTCTCCGAACAACCCGACGCGGTCCGGCGAGCCCGGGCGACCGCGATCGGTGCCGCCTAAAGCGGCAGCTTGCCGCGGTCCCGCCGCCCGGCCGCGGCGCGCCCGCCCACGGCTTCCTCGGACTTGCTGAACGGCTTGCGTAACCACCGGCCCAGACGCCCCGGGGCTCGGGCGCCCGGCCGCCCTCCTCGAGCCGGGGCATGACGACCGGACGGTTCGAGGCGGCTCACCGGCGCAATCCGACCGCCTCCAGGGCCTGGTCGCGGTCGAGGAAGAACCGGGCTCTCACGATCTTTCCGTCTCGAACGGTGCAGATCGCGGCGGGAGCATGCTCGACGAGCACGCCGTCCCGGTGGGTGCGTGCCCTGACCCGGGCGAGGATGAGGACGTTCTGCCCCGCGTCGATGAACTCCTCGGCCGCAAGCCGGTAGCTGGCGTACGGCTCCAGCCAATCGCGCCAACCGTCGGACAGGCCTTGGGCTCCTCGGTAGCGCGCGTCTGGAACGCCCGGAGCGTTGGCCACGAACTGGACGTCGACGTCCCTCGACAGCGCCGCGAACGACTCGATCAGGGGCCGGCCGTCGGCCAGCAGGGCGACAACGTCGACCTCGCGCGGCCAGCTGGCCACCACCAGCTCCAGGTTCTCCCGGGACACGAGGCGCGGGTGAGTGATCAGCGCCTTCGGGCGCCGCGACCGTAGAGCAGCACGATGAGCCACTCCTGGAGCCTCGAGGCCAGTCGGGAGTAGGGGAAGTAATACAGCTCCCGGTTGGCGCCGAAGCGCGTGATCACGAGGTTCTGGCGCTGGCAGTACTTCTGGATCCCGATCCTCCCATGACGGGCTCCCAGCCCCGACTCCTTGGCGCCTCCGATCGGGATCTCCATCGCGAAGTAGTTGGCCAGGGCGTCGTTGACGACGCTGGCTCCCGCCTCTATGCGGCGCGCCACCTGCTCGCCTCGGACGGGATCCTTGGCGAACACGCTCGAGTCGAGGCCGTAGTTGGAGTCGTTGGCCAGACGGATGGCCTCCTCTGCGCTCTCGACGCGCATGATCGGCAGCGTCGGTCCGAACGTCTCGTCGGTCATCACCTTCATCGAGTGATCGACGTTGGTCAGGACGGTGGGGGCGAAGAATCTTCCCGGCCCCTCGCGGCGCTTGCCGCCGACCTCGACCTTGGCGCCCTTCTCGACTGCGTCGCGGACGTGGTCCTCCAGGACGTCGACCTGGTCGGGCGACGTCACTGCGCCGACGTCGATCATCCCGGGGCCACCTGGCGCGTCCTGGCGCAGCGCCCGCACCTTCTCGACCACCTTCTCGACGAAGGGCTCATACGCCCGGCCCTCGACGTAGATGCGCTCGACCGAGATGCAGGTCTGACCCCCGTTCTGCATCGCCCCCCAGACGGCCGCGTTCGCGGCACGCTCGAGGTTGGCATCCTCGAGCACGATCATCGGGTCGTTGCCGCCGAGCTCCAGCGTCAGCGGGAGCAGGCGCTCGGCGGCCTGGGAGGCGAGCTTGCGACCGATCGCGGTCGAGCCGGTGAAGTGGAGCATGTCGACGTTGTCGACCAGCGCCCTGCCGACCTCGTCGCCGCTGCCGGTCGCGACCAGGAAGACGTCGTCGTCGACCCCCACCTCGCGCATGCCCTCCTCCATGAGCAGCGAGCTCAGCGGCGTCAGCTGGCTGGGCTTCATCACCACCGCGTTGCCCGCCATCAGCGCCGGGATCGCGTCGCCGAAGTTGTTGATCAGCGGGTAGTTCCAGGGCCCGATCACTCCCACCACGCCGTAGGGGCGATAGCGGTTGATGAGCCGGCGGCCGAGCAGGAGGGGCGAATGCGGCCGCACCCGCTCGTCGGCCAAATACTTGGCCGCCTTCTTGGCCCAGAACCCGAGCGCATCGGCGCAGTAGAAGACCTCCATCTGGGAGTCGTCCCACGACTTGCCGTTCTCCTCGCTCAGCGTGCGGATGACCCGCCGGCGGTTGCCGACCAGCCAGCGGCGCATCTCTCGCAGCAACCGCCCACGGCCGTCGAACCCAAGCGCCTCCCAGGCCGGCTGCGCCGCGCGCGCGCGCCGGATGAGGTCCACCACCTGCTGAGCCGTGAGCGACGGCAGCTCGGCGATCGTCTGGCCGGTCGCCGGGTTCTCGACGCTGAAGGTCGCCTTCGGGCCGGCGCCGTCGGTCCCGCTCTGTGTCTGCTCTACCGTCGCCATCGCTCCTCCTCGTCCTCTCCCGATCGCGCCGCGCCCGATGCCTGCACCGGGATGCCGAGGACCGGATCGGTGGCGCGGGATAAGTGGCTCGAGAAGCCAGTCTAACTGCGGGCGGCCCGCGCCTGGCATCCGACGCTCGCGCCGGTCCCGTGTTGCCGCGCCCGCACGGCGGGTAGGAGAACGCCCATGAGGACCTGCGTTTCGGGGGCTACCGGGTTCCTGGGCGCCCACGTGGCGCGCGCGCTGACCGAGCGCGGCGACGAGGTGCGCGTCACGTACCGCGATCCGGAGCGGCTCGCGGCGCTCGACGGCATCCGCTTCCGTCGCGCGAAGACCGACGTCCTCGACTACCGGGGCATGCGTCGCGCGCTCAGGGGCTGCGAGGTCCTGTTCCACACCGCCGGCTTCGTCGGCTCGACCCCGACCGGCAAGGTGTGGCGGATCAACGCGCGCGCGCCGGTGGTGGTCGTCGAGGCGGCCGCCGCCGAGGGTCTGCGGCGGGTCGTCATCACCTCGACGATCTCCGCGGTCGGGCCGGCCGAGCGGGGGCGCCCGGCCGACGAGACGCGGCCGTATCCCGACGACTGGCTCGGCCTCACCTATGCCGACTCCAAGCACGAGGGCGAGGAGGCGGCGCTCGAGGCCGGAGAGCGGCACGGGGTCGAGGTCGTGATCGTCAATCCAGCCTATGTCCTGGGGGTGCCAGTGAACCGCTCCCTCCCGGGCGAGACCTCGACTCGAATAGTCGGCAACTACCTCCGCGGCCGGCTGCCCGGCGTCATCGACGCTCCGATGAACTTCGTGGACGTCGAGGACGCCGCCCTCGGCCACCTGCTGGCCGCCGAGCGGGGAACGCGGGGCGAGCGCTACATCCTGGGCGGCGAGAACCTCGGCTGGCCGGAGCTGATCGACCGGATAGCCCGGATCTCCGGCATACATCGTCCAATCGTGGTGTTCCCGCCGCAGATCACGCGCCTGGCCCGGGTGCGAGAGGCACTCGACCTTCCGGGGCCGATGTCGGCCGAGGGCTACGAGCTGATGGCCCAGGACTGGCGCTTCTCCTCCCGCAAGGCCGAGCGGGAGCTCGGCTACGGCGCCCGCCCGCTCGACGAGACCCTGCGGGAGACGACCGCCTGGTATCAGGAGCTGATCCGGCAGGGAGCGTTCGCATCTGAGGACTCGTCCGCGCTGGCGATGCTCGCGCGCGGCCTGGGGACGGCATCGGGACTCGGCCTGCTGTTGCCGGTGCGGCTGGGCCAGCGGCTCATCGGCCGGCGGGTCCTCGCCGGCATCTGACGCCCACTCGACTAGGAGGCAGCGATGATCACCAAGCTGGACTTCGTCGGCATTCCGTCGCGGGACGCCGAGCGCTCGCGCGCGTTCTACCTGGAGACGCTCGGGCTGCGTCCCGACGACCGCTCACGGTTCGAGGTGTGGGCGGGCGAGACCTGCTTCGGGATCTGGGAGCCCGAGCGCCTCGGCATGGAGTTCACGCCGCAGAAGAACGCCCATCCCGCCCTGCACGTGGACGACGTGGAGGCGGCTCGGGCCGAGCTGGAGGCCAGGGGAGTCGTGTTCGCAGGCGAGACCATAGACACCGGGGTGTGCCACATGGCGCTGTTCACCGATCCGGACGGCAACGACCTCATGCTGCACCACCGCTACGCCCCGTACGAGTGAGCTCGACTCGACGGGCGCAGCCGCGTCAGGTGGCGAGCACCCTCAGGTCGCGCACGTTAGGAAAACGGTACGGCGCAGACATCGGGGGAGAGCTGCTGGGTGGCAGCGTCGTAGATCGCCAGGAAGTCCGAAGGCCCGCCGAAACGCGTCTCTGCCACCAGGACGCGTTCGGTGTCGCCGCGGCGGCTGGCAATCGCCGGAGGAGTTGCACGAGGCCGCCGAACGCTCCACCCAGGTGGGCGACGAGATGTCCGACGATATTCGCTGGATCCGCAGCTATGTCCTCGAGGAGGGCGATGGCTCGGTGGGGACAGTCTGCATCTACCAGGCGAGTAGCTCCGAGGCGATTCGCAGTCACGCCTCACGGGCGGACCTGCCCGTCGACGAGATCATCCCCGTAGCGGACTGTCCTGGTCCGCCCGACCCCGAGCCGGCTTCCGCGTAGGCGGCATCGGAGGAATCGCTGATAAGCCAGGTCAGTCTCGACGCTCTTGACTCGCGCCGAGTACACGGATGGCTGAGGTAGTCGGCGGCAGCCGCGGACGTGGACGAGGCATGTCCTTCGCGTCTGCTGTAGCGATTGCATCTACGTGCACGACACCGCCGCCCCGCAGCTCGGCACGCCGCGCTGCGAGCTCCAGCCGCGGGTCAGCCTTCCGGCTAGATCCGGTCACACGCGCGTGACCACTACTCCAAGCCGACCTGCGGTCAAGGCTAGGGTGGACAGCTGGCTTGGAACGCAGCGTCAGCGTTCCATGAAACAACGGACCATCCACGAGCAAGGAGAGCCATGACCAGCCGTGTCCCGACATGCATCCTCGTCGTCGCGATCCTGCAGTCCCTGGCCGGGTCGGCGCATGCCGCGGTCAACCGGTCTCCCGTTCCGGTGGAGTCGCTGCCCGCCTGGGTGGCCCGCTACCAAGCCGCGGTTGACGCCCTCCGCGCGGGCGACTGCGCGCGGTTCAACCAGCTCAATGTCCGGGGCACGCTCAACCTTCGCTGCGACGCGCAAACGCGCCGGCTCTCAACCAGCTTCCGGGTTCTGGGCTACCGCCAGTTCGGCACCGGGGCGATCGTCGACACCATCGACGTGAGCCGCCAGACGAACCGGGCGGGCATATACACGGCGATCCTGGCTCTGGGCCCCGCCGCCTCTTCTATTCCCTGGGCTCGAGCGGGTTCGGCACCCTGACCGGTGGGGGAGTCCGCCAGGTTGGCACTCACACCGCACCGCGCACCGCTTTTCTCGCCGCGCGTACCGCAAGGTTGGCACTCGCCGCCCTGCGTACCCGCAACTGCAACCTCTTCTATACGACCTGGGCGGTGGGAACGCGTACCAAGGGCCCGGCCTGCGCCCGGGTCTTCGGGGCACGGCCTACGTCATCGCGCGCCCGCAAGTTGCGCTTCCAACTGGCCGGCGACCCGACGGCCACGCCCGTCCGTCTCGGCGGTACCCGCGACATGGTCTTCTTCAGCCTGAGATTGGGCACCGGGCACTATTGGACGCTGGAGGTGGACAGAAGCGGACTGACCAGCGGCCCACTGGCCGGCGGGCTGTACATCACCAGCGCCCGGGACGCCTACTAGGGGCCTCGGTGGCGAGACGGAGCCCAGTCAACCTCGGGATCGAGCAAGGAAACTCCAGGTAGGCGCCCGGCTCGTTTCGGCGTAGTGGCGTGGCTGACTTGGGTGACACCCTGAGCGTCCGCGCTCAAGTCCAGCGGCGCTCCCAAATCGTCGCTGAGTCGCCAGCGTGAACGCCGGCGAATGATGGCCTAGCCATCGCTGGACGTGGACGGCGCGACCGACGGCGCTGGCGATCAGGTAAGGCATGTCGCCTGAGGCTGGGCGGTCATCGCCGCCTCATCTCTCGCCCGTAATTCGTCCGAATGGAGTCGTCCGGTCCGGCGTCGTCCAAGTCCTCGAGCCGATCCCGTGACCAAGTGATGAACGCGACGATGGCGCAGACGACGGCGATAGCGGCGACGATGGCGGCGGCAACCACGAGCGGTTCCATTACGCGCCGCTCATTGTTTCATCGCCCCGCTAGTGTCGCCGCGATGCGCTCAGCGGCCAACTGCATCTGGCTTAGGCATTCCGGTGCATCTGGGTTACTTGAAACTCGCCTGGCGTCTGTTTCCCGACGAGAGATGGTGGAAGGAAGCCGGTTACGGGGACTTTCCCCCGGACAAGATCGATCGCGAGGTCCGTCAAGGCAGACGACCCCGAGCACGGCGTTGAGTAGGCGGCTGGTTTCAACGCGCGGGTGCTCGGTGGAGGAGAAGTCCTCGGAGCGGTCCGCGTACATGCGCCAAAGCTCATTGCTCAAGCGAACGGCTCGATCTCGAGCGTCTATGACACGCGGTAGCAACTCCTCGACGTATGGCATCCGCTCCATAGGACGGTGAGGCTATCCGCAGGTTGAGGTCACGGGTCAGAACACCGCTTTCCGGGTGCGCGAGGGACCAGTGGGGTGACACCTTGGGTGACACTCCGTCTCGATCCAGGGACTCCGGGGAGCGGCGCAGATGAAAAACCCCGCCTAGGCGGGGTTTTCTGTGATGCCGGAGGAGGGACTCGAACCCCCGACA
>DATAEY010000097.1:0-3462 GCA_036257715.1 Solirubrobacteraceae bacterium
CCGCGGCCATCCCTCGCCGCACGGCTTCGACCTGTGCGGCACGGCGATCGGCACCGTCGCGCTGGACGCGATCGTCACCGGCGCCGAGGCCCAGCCGGGCGACGCGATCGTCGGCCTGCCCTCCAGCGGCCTGCACTCCAATGGCTACACCCTGGCCCGACGCGCCGTCCTGCACGACGGCGGCCTCGCGCTCGACGACCGCCCGGCGCGGCTCGAAGGCCGCTCGGTGGCCGACGCCCTGCTCGAGCCGACGGTCATCTACGTGCGCGCCGTGCTCGACCTGCTGCGCTCGGACATCGCGGTCAACGGCCTGGCCCACATCACTGGCGGTGGCCTGCGCAACCTCCTGCGCCTGGGCGGCGACCGTCTGGGCTTCGCCATCGAGGAGCCGCTGCCGGTCCCCGCCATCTGCACGCTCGTGGCCGAGCTCGGCGACGTCCCCACGAGCGAGATGTGGGACGTCTTCAACATGGGTTGCGGCTTCGTCGCGCTCGTCCCCGAGGCCCGCGCCGACGAGGCCGTCGCGCTGCTCGCCACCCGCCACCCGGGGACCGCGCGCATCGGCACGGTGACCGGCGATGGCGGGCGCCTGTCGGCGCCGGGGTTGTAGGGCTCTCCAACAAGGATGGTGTCTTGTGGGGCTCCTGGCCCCACAATCGACCGCTGTGCTGGCGAAGTGTCGACCCGCGACACCGCTGACCGCCTCGAGCGCCCGGCCAGGCCCAGCGGGGACTTCCTTGCCTCGGTGATGCTGTAGGCGCCCCCCAGCGCCACGAGCGCCAGCGGACGACGGCCTCAGAAGATCTCAGGGCACCACGGCGCGACGTCGGCGCGTAAGGCCGCAGACGCGCGGGCCAGCGCGCCCCGGCGCAGCTCGGTGACGCGGCCGGCTGCGGCCAGCTCGCTCAGCAGCGTCCCGCCCAGGTACGCCGCGCCCAGGGCCGACGCGTCGATTGCGAGGTCGGGCTCCGCGTCGGTGCGCTCGCAGGCCCCGCCCGCCAGCCGGTAGCGCCCGGCATTCCAGGGGCAGAAGGCGTCGGAGACGTCGAGCACGACGTCGGGGTCGACGGCGTAGGTCCGGGAGGCGAGCGCCGCCGGCACGTCGACCGGCCGGACCCACAGGGACGGCCCGAGGACGACGCGCACGGAATAGGGATCGGTGACCATCAGCCAGAGCGGGTCGTCGGCCGGCGCCAGCGGCCAGGTGATCGTCCGCGTCAGGTCCTGGTCGAGCAGGAAGTCCCACAGCAGCGCGCGCGCCGCCGGCGTCGCGGCGACCAGCTCGCGGATCGCGACCTCTCCTGCAGGGCCGTCGTCGTCGTGCTCGGGGCGCACCGCGTAGAGCGCGTAGCCGTCGGCGACGACGAGCGCCTGCAGCGGCTGCGCACCCTTGCGCCGCGACTCCGGATCGTGCAGGCGGGCGGTCCACCACTGGCCGGGGCGGTCGAGCATGCCCGGGCGCTCGACGCGGACCCGCTCGTAGACCGCGCGCAGGTGCTCGACGTGGTCGGCCGCCGGTCCCGCGCGCAGGGGGTCGCCCATCGGTGGCCGCGTGGCCAGCCGCGCCACGGGGCGGCGGGCGGTGAGGCCCCCGACACGGGCCGCGATGCCGTATCCGAAGCGCCCGTAGATCGCGCCCTCCGAAGCCCACAGCGCCGCGATCGGCTCTCCGGCCGCGCGCACCTCCTCGAGCTGGCGGCGCATCATCGCGGTGAGCAGCCCCCGCCGGCGGTGGGTGGGCATCACGCCCACGGCGGTCACCGCGGCGCATGGCACGATGGCGCCGGGCGCGGTCAGGTGGCGCGTGTAGATGCTGGTGCCCGCGACGATGCGCCCGTCTTCGAACCACGCCAGCGAGCGGTCCGGCTCGTCGGTGAGCGCGAAGGCGCGACGGTCCTCCTCGGTCACCTCGCGATGGAAGGCCGCCATCACGGCGTGGTCGAAGTCGTCGAACTCCTCGCGGGTGGCCGGACGCAGCTCCATCGGCGTGGTGTAGCAGCCGACGGTGCCGCCAAGGCTTGCCCCATGCCGACGTTCAGCAGCATCGGGGGAAGTGAGTGAGCGGTGGTCGCGGCGCGCGCGGTCGTCCTCCGGGCGGGGAGGACCATCAAGGATGGCGTCTTGTGGGGCTCCTGGCCACACCATCGACCACTGTGCTGACGAAGTCAGGCGCAGCGGGGACTTCCTCCCCTCGGTGATGCTTGAGCGTCATCTCGCTCGCCGTCGTGCTGGTGGCGGGATGGTTGCGCCACCGGCAGGCCGGTGGCCCGCACTCAGCCGAGCCGCACGTAGCCCGTCGCGCCGCCGCCGTCGGGCCCGTAGGTGCGTCGCGAGACGGCGTTGGAGGAGTTGCCCTCGATGGTGTGGATCGAGCCGTCCGGGTCGACGGACTCCACGATGCCGATGTGCTCCCCGCCCCACACGATCAGATCGCCCGGGTTGGGCTGCACCCCAGGGCCGGCCGGGGTGGCGCGGCCGGTGCGCTGGGCCCAGCCGTAGAGCGCGCTGACCGAGCCGAAGCCCTGTCCGGCCTCGCCCAGCGGGACGCCGGCCTGCGCCGCGGCCCATGAGGTGAAGTAGGCGCACCACGGCCCGACGCCGCTGCCCGCGGTGGCGGTGCGGTACTCGGCGATCTGGGGGCCGTCGTTGGAGCCCGGCGGCTGCTCGGAGACGCCGACCTGGCTCTGGGCGGCGGCCAACGCCCCTGCGCCGCCGGATCCAGCCCCACCCACCGCCGCGGGAGCGGCGGCCGGGGCTGCGAGCGAGGACCCGCGCTGGATGCCGTCGTTGAGCGCGGTGAGGAAGCCGGCAGACGAGGAGCTCCCCGTGGCGGGGGGAGGCTTGGGCGCGATGATCTGGTCGATCTGCGCGATGCGCTCGAGGATGGCGGGCAGGCTCATTCTCCTCTGTCATCGGCGGGCGGGCCGCCGTCTTTAAAGACGAGCGGGCGGCCCCCCCGGGCCGCCCGCTCGAGCGCGGGTGGGCGGCCCCCCCGGACCGCCCGCCCACTGATCCGTCCCCCGAGGGATATGTCCCTCTGGAGCTTGTTCGTCCTAGCGCAGGAGCTGCAGGACGGCCTGCGGCGACTGGTTCGCCTGGGCCAGCATCGCGGTGCCGGCCTGCTGCAGGATCTGGTTCTTGGTCAGGGAGACCATCTCCTCGGCCATGTCCACGTCGCGGATGCGGCTCTCGGCGGAGGTCAGGTTCTCCTGGTAGCTGCCGGTGACGGCCAGCGCGTGCTCGAGGCGGTTCTGGACCGCACCGAACCCGGCGCGGGCGGCGCTCACGGCGTCGACGTCGGCGTCGATGGTGGACAGGCTGAGGGTGCTCAGCGTGGCGTAGCTCGAGACCGTGACCGACCCGAACGTGATCGAGATGGTCTGGCCGTCGTTGGCGCCGACCTGGAAGGTCACCGCAGCGGCGGTGCCGAGCAGATCGATGCCGTTGAACTGAGCGGCACCC
>DATAEY010000098.1:0-22503 GCA_036257715.1 Solirubrobacteraceae bacterium
CGGCGAGCCGCGAGACGCCCTCGTCGATCTGCTCGGGGGTCACCGCCGAGTAGGCCAGGCGCATCGCGTTGTCTCCCCCCTCGATCAGGAAGTCGCTGCCCTTGACGAACGACACCCCGCGCTCGGCGGCGGCGTCGAACAGCCCCGCCACGTCGGCCTCGTCCGGCATCTCCACCCACATGAAGTAGCCGCCCTCGGGCGTCGAGAAGCGCGCCTCGGGAAGCTCGCGGCGCAGCGCGTCCGCGAGCGCGCGGGCGCGCTCTCGCAGGGCGCGGCGGACGTGGACGATCGAGGCGTCGAGGGCGCCGCTGCGGCAGAACTGGTTGACGATCGCCTGCGAGACCATGCTGGGCGAGATGTAGGTGTTGGTCGCCCGCCGGCGGATCTCGTCCATGAGCCCGGGCGGGCCGATCAGGTAGCCGACGCGCACGCCGGGGCACACTGTCTTGGAGAACGACGACGCGTAGACCACCTGATCGGGGGCGGTGGCGGCCATGGACGGGATCGGGTCGCCCTCGAAGCGCAGCGCCACGTACGGGTCGTCCTCGAAGATCAGGAACCCATGGCGGTCGGCGAGCTCGAGCAGCCCGCTGCGCTTGCCAGCCGACAGGGTGCACCCGGTGGGGTTCTGGAAGTTGGGGATGACGTGGGCGAAACGGGGTGCGGCCCCTTCCTCCAGCAGCCGCTCCAGATCGCCGATCAGCATGCCGTCGTCGGCGAGCGCCACCGGATGCAGCCTGGCTCCGCGACCGCGCAGCGACAGAAGCGTCCGGTCGTACGTGGGCCGCTCGACCACCACCTCGGTCCCGCGCTCGACCAGGGCGTCGAACAGGAAGGCGGCGGCCTGCATCGAGCCGTTGGTCACCACGACGCGCTCGGGGTCGACCCCGTGGCGCTCGGCGATCCACTCGCGCAGCGGCCCGTAGCCGCCCGAGGTCCCGTACGAGAACGCTCCGGCCGGGTCCTCGGTGAATGCACGCTCGGCCGCGTCGCGCAGCCCGGCGCCGTCGACGATGTCGAGGGAGGGAGCGCCCCTGGCGAAGGAGATGCTGCCCTGCGGGCTCACGGTGCAAGCTTAGAGCCGGCGTAGGCTCAGGCGCGGACCGGGCCCAGGATCCCCGCGGCGATCTCCGCGACCTCGGTCGGGGTCCGGCCGACGCGGACCCCCCTGGACTCGAGCGCCTCCGCCTTGGCCTGGGCGGTGCCCTGGGAGCCGGAGACGATCGCGCCGGCGTGGCCCATGGTCTTCCCGGGCGGAGCGGTGAAGCCCGCGATGTAGCCGATCACCGGCTTTTCGACGTGGTCGGCGATGTAGTCGGCGGTGCGCTCCTCGGCGTCGCCACCGATCTCCCCGCACATCACGACCAGCTCGGTCTCGGCATCCTCCTCGAACAGCGCCACCACGTCGATGAAGTCGGAGCCGACGATCGGGTCTCCGCCGATTCCCACGATGGACGAGTTGCCGAAGCCCCGCTGGGCGATCTCGTGGCCGATCTGGTAGGTCAGCGTGCCGGAGCGTGACACGACCCCCACGTTCCCCTCCGAGAAGAACGCCGCGGGGATGATCCCGACGTTCGCCTTGCCGGGCGAGAGCACCCCTGGGCAGTTGGGCCCGATCAGACGCGTCGAGCCGCGGCGAAGGTGGGTATAGACCCGCAGCATGTCGTGAGCCGGGATGCCCTCGGTGATGCAGACGATGGTCCCGATGCCGGCGTCGTCGGCCTCCAGGATCGCGTCGGCCGCGAACGGGGGCGGAACGAAGATCATCGACGTGTTCGCGCCGGTGCGCTCCACCGCCTCGTGGACGGTGTCGAAGACCGGCACGCCCTCCACGTCCTGGCCGCCCTTGCCCGGGGTGACGCCGGCCACCACCTGGGTCCCGTAGGCCCGGTTGTTGGCGGCGTGGAAGGAACCCTCGCGGCCGGTCAGGCCGCTCACGCACAGCCTGGTCTCCCGGTCGACGATGACGCTCACGGCAGGCGCTCCTCGCCGGCGTCGGCCACCCCACTCGAGTCGCCCGCCGCGCCCAGTCCCTCGGAGGACTCCGCCACCTCGACGCGGCCGTCGCCGCCGCCGCCCGCCAGCTCCACCACCCGCGCGGCCGCCCGCAGCATGGTCTTCTCGACCTGAACGTTGGGCAGATCCGCGGCGGCCAGCAGCCTGCGGCCCTCCTCGTCGTTGGTGCCGTCCAGCCGCACCACGAACGGGACCTCGACGTCGACCCGCGAGAACGCCTCGATCAGGCCGCGCGCCACCTCGTCGCAGCGCGTGATGCCGCCGAAGATGTTGAACAGGACCGCGTCGACCTTGGGGTCGGAGAGGATGACCTCGACGGCGGCCACGATGGCCTCGGCCTTGGAGCCGCCCCCGGCGTCCAGGAAGTTGGCCGGCGCGCCGCCCGCCTGGGCGACCACGTCGAGCGTCGACATGACCAGCCCGGCGCCGTTGCCGAGGATGCCGATGTTGCCCTCGAGCTTGACGTAGGTCAGGCCGCGCTCCTTGGCCATCTGCTCCTGAGGGTCCTCCGCAGACGGATCGCGCAGCTGGGCGTTGTCGGGGTGGCGGAAGAGGGAGCTACCGTCGAGCGTGACCTTGGCGTCCAGGGCGACGACCTGGCGGGCGGTGGCGCCGTCGGCGCCGCCCGGGGTCACGATCAGGGGGTTGACCTCGACCAGCATGGCCTCCTCGTCGACGAAGGCGTCGTAGAGCCGGGCGAGCATCGTGCCCAGCGGCCGCACCACGTCGGGATCGACACCCGCCTCGTAGGCCAGCCGGCGGCCGTGGAACGCCTGGAATCCGATCAGCGGATCCACGTGCAGGCGGGCGATGGCGCCGGGCTGCGAGGCGGCCACCTCCTCGATGTCCATGCCGCCGCGGGTCGAGAGCATCACCAGGGGCGCCTTGGCCGAACGGTCCAAAACGATCGACGCGTAGTACTCGGCGTCGATCTCCGATGCGCGCTCGATCCACAGTTCGCCGACGGTAAGACCGCGGATGTCCAAGCCCAGGATCGCCTCGGCGTGATCGCGGGCCTCCTCGGAGCTGTGCGCGACCCGGATCCCGCCCGCCTTGCCCCGGCCGCCGATCTGGACCTGGGCCTTGACCACGCACGGATAGCCGAGCTCGTCGGCGACCGAGACGGCCTCCGCGGCGGTGTCGGCGTAGCGCCCCTCGGGCACCGGGATCCCATGGCGGGCAAAGAGTTGCTTGCCCTGGTATTCGAGGAGATCCACCGGCCGGGGACCCTACTCCATCCCCTGAGCGGGCAGCGCGCGCCGCGGCCCGGCTTCATAATGCCCGCTTTCCATGCCCTTGCCCAAGAAGATCGAGTGGGTCACCTTCGACGTCTACGGGACGTTGATCGACTGGGAGACCGGCGCCTACGAGGCGTTCGCGGCCGAGGCCGAGCGGGACGGGTTCACGATCGAGCGCGACCAGCTGATCCCGCTCTTCATCTCGATCCAGAAGGAGATCCAGTCGGGCTCCTACGAGCTCTACGCCGAGGTGCTGCGGCGCACCGCGGTCCGGATCGCCAAGGAGCTGGGGTGGCCGCTCGAGCCTTCGCGGTCGGGGTTCCTGCCCGACTCCGTCGCGCGCTGGAAGCCGTTCAAGGAGACCAACGCCCAGCTCGACCGGTTCGCCAAGAAGTACAGCATCGGCCTCATCTCGAACATCGACGACAAGCTCCTGGGACTGACTCGACGCCACTTCCGGACCGACTTCGATCTGGTGGTTACCGCCCAGCAGGTCCGTTCCTACAAGCCCGACCCGGCGCACTTCACCGAGTGCGAGCGGCGCATCGGCGGCCGCCGGGGCTGGGTGCACGTCGCCGAGTCCTACTACTACGACGTCGAGCCTTGCCTGAAGAAGAGGATCCCGGTGGTGTGGGTCAACCGCCACCGGGAGAAGCTCGAGAGCGGGCAGAAGCCTCCGACCGCGGAGGTTCACAACCTGCGGGAGGCGGCGAAATTGCTGGGCGCGCTCTAGCGGTTGGGGGCGGCCAGGGGATCCTCGCTGCGCTGTCGCTGTCGAAATCCGGGCCGCTCCGGCCCGGATTTCTCACGAAAACCGCTACGCGAGGACCCCTGTCCACCCCTCATTGCCACAGGCTGTGGTGGAGCGAGGTGGGCTGAGCGATGAGGGCGGTGGCGCTCCATGGGGATGTGCTGGTGTGCTGGAGCCGGGTGTGGCAGACCAGCTGCACCGCCGTGCGGGCCGGCGAGGAGGCGCTGGTGATCGACTCGCCGGTCTACCCGGACGAGCTGGAGCTGCTGCCGGCGCTGGTCGAGCGGGCCGGATTCGAGGTGAAGGGCGTGGTGGCGACCCACGCCGACTGGGACCACCTCCTGGGACGTGCGGCCTTTCCCGATGCGCCGCTGGGATGTGCCGAGACGACGGCGGCCAGGCTGGCGGCGGAGCCCGGCCGGGCCCAGCGGGAGCTGCGCGACTTCGACGAGCGCCACTACGTCGAGCGGGCGCGGACCCTTTCGCTGCCCGCAGCACAGGCGCTGCCCGTGCCGGGATACTGCGAGGTGGGCGACCGGGAGCTCGAGCTCCACCCCGCCGACGGGCACACCTCCGACGGAATGGCGGTGTGGATCCCGTGGACGGCGACGCTCGTCTGCGGCGACTATCTCTCGCCGGTGGAGATCCCCGCGATCTCCGCGGACGGATCGCTGGACGGATACCGCGCCACGCTCGAGCGCCTGCGTCCGCTCGTGGAGCGCGCCGAGGCCGTCGTCCCCGGGCACGGACCGGTGCTCGAGCGCGAACGGGCGCTGACCGTCCTCGCCGAGGACGACTCGTATCTCGAGCACCTATCGCGGCGGGGAGCCGACGCCGCGCTGCCGCCCGGCCGGACAGGCGCCGAGCAGCGAAGGATCCATGCCGGGAACGCGGATCGCCTGGCGTGAGCCCGCTGACGCCCAGGTAGTGTGCGCCCCCCAGTGCGCCAGCACGTCTTGCGAGCCGCACGCGCGGTGGGCCTGGTCGCGGCCCTCGGCTGCGTCCTGGCCTGGTCGGGCACCGGCGACGCCCAGGCGGCGGTCCTCAGCCGCTGCGCCCCCGCCCGCCCGCTCCTGTGCGGGCGCGTCAGCGTGCCCCTGGCACGCGACGGCGCTCTGCCCGGGCGGCGCATCTCGTTGGCGGTGCGGCTGGTGCCGGCGCGCGGCCGTCGACTCGGCACCATCCTGTTCCTCGCCGGCGGCCCCGGGCAGGCGGCCATCCCCACCATCTCCGGTCTGGTGGACCCTCGCCTCTCGCCGCTCGCGCCCCTCCTGCGCCACCGCGACCTGCTGGTGTTCGATCAGCGGGGGACGGGGCAGTCGGGACTGCTTCGCTGCCCGGCGCTCGAGGTCAGCAAGTCGTTCGACGCCAATCCCGAGCAGGCGCAGTGCGCGCAGCGCCTCGGACCCCGGCGCGACTACTACCAGAGCCGCGACTCCGCGGACGACATCGAGGCGGTCCGCGCGGCGCTGCGGATTCCCCGTCTGTCGGTGGTCGCGGTCTCCTACGGCACCATGGTGGCGCTCGATTATGCGCGCCGCTATCCGCAGCGGGTCCAGCGCCTCGTCCTGGACTCGGTCGTCGGGCTGCGACCGGACCCGTTCTCGCGCGAGACGCTCAACGCCGTCGCGCGCGTGCTGCGCGACATCTGCCAGGGCGGCTGTCGGGCGATCGAGCCCGACCCGGTCGCCGACCTCCAGGCCCTGGTGGCCAGCCTGCGGTCCGGACCGCTGCTGGGCTACGTGGTCGGGCCCGACGGGCGGCGCCGCGGCGCTCGCCTCGAGCGCCTCCCCCTGCTCAACCTGGTGGTCACCGGCGACCTCGGGCCGCCCACCATCTTCGCCGAGCTGCCCGGCGCGCTGCGGGCGTGGCGCCAGGGCGACCCGGCGCCGCTGCTGCGCCTGTCGCACATCGCCCTCGCGGTCAGCGTCTCGGAGAACCCGCGCGAGCTGAGCGCGGCGCTCAACTCGGCCACCCTGTGCACCGAGGCTCCCGAGCCCTGGTCCCTGGCCAGCCCGCCCGACGCCAGGCTGGCGCAGGCGTATTCCGCGGCCACCGCCCTCGGCGACGCCGGGTTCGCGCCCTTCGACGCCCGGACCGCCTTCGAGGCGGTCATCTCGGGATGCCTGACCTGGCCCACGCCGGCGCGCCCGCCCGAAGAGGAGAGCGGCCCCCTGCCCCCGGTCCCCTCACTGCTGCTCAACGGGGTGGACGACCTGCGCACTCCCCTGGAGGGCGCCCAGGAGGTCGCCGCCGCGCTTCCGCGCGCGCAGCTGGTGTCCGTCGCGGACACCGGCCACAGCACCATGACCACGGACCTCACCGGCTGCGCCGGGCGAGCCATGGTGCGGTTCTTCCTCGGCCGCCCGACCGGGAGGTGCGCCCGCGGGCGGCGGCTGCTGGGAGCCACTCCCCTCCCGCCGGCGTCGCTGGCGGCGGTGCGCCCGGCTCCCGGTGTCGCGGGACGCGCGGGCAGGACGCTGTGCGCGGTGGCCTCGACGATGGCCGATGCAAGGGTGCACGCGATCGATCCCTTCTACGAGGGGCGGTTCCCCGCCAAGCGCCTGGCCCGCGAGCCCGGGCTGCGAAGCGGCGCCATGACGCTGCGGCTGAGGGGACGGCGCATCGCGGTGGCGCTGCGCCGGTTCAGCTACGTGCCCGGGGTCTCGATCACGGGCTCCCTGCGGGGCGGCGAGCTGCTGGTGCAGGGGCTGGCCGCCGCGCGCGGGACCCTGCGCGTGAGCGCCACCGGAGCCGTGTCGGGACGGCTGGGCGGACGCGTGGTGCGCACCTCGCTGCGATCCTGCCTGCCGCGCCAGTTGAGCATCATCCTGTTCGGACCCGAGGCCGCGCGGCGCGTGATCGCATCGGCGGCCCGGCTCCCCATCGGCCGCTCGATCGGCGCCCGTCAGCCCAGCCGCAGCCGCATGAGCACGTCGCGACCGCCCGGCGGCTTGTGGCTGACCTCGAAGCCGAGCCGCCGGTAGAGCCCGAGCGCGGGCACGTTTTGCTCGTTCACGTCGAGCTCGACGCGGCGGCAGCCGCGGGCGCGGGCTCGCTCGACGGCCAGCCGCACCACCGCCGCGCCCAACCCGCGCCCGCGCGCGCTCTCGGCCACGAACAGATCCTCGGGCCCCGCCGCCCAGGCCAGCGGCCGCTCCCGCCGCGTCACCTCGTGGCCGGCGGGCTCGGACAACCTGGCTTGTCGCGGATGGAGGGCGGCTAGTCGGAGGAGATGACCGCGATGGTGTCGCCCGAGGCGACCGACGCCCCGACCGCGATCGGCAACTCGGCGACCCTGCCGGTCTTGTGCGCGGTGATCTCGTTCTCCATCTTCATCGCCTCGATCACGCAGATCAGCGCGCCCTCGTCCACCGTGGCTCCCTGCTCGACCGCCACCTTGAGCACAGTGCCCTGGATGGGCGAGGCGAGCTGGTCGCCGCCGGCGCCGGCTGCGCCCGCCGCGGCCGGTTCGCGCCGCCGCGGCTTGGGCGCCGTGGCCGGTGCGCCCGGCGCGGCGCCGTTGACCGCGCCGGCGGCGGGCGGACCGATCACCTTGACGTCGACGCGGCGCCCCGAGACCTCCACCGTGTACTCCTGCTCGACCTTGGGCGGCGCCTCCTCCCGGCTCTCCGCCCCCGCCGGCTTGGGGACCGCGAGCTGCTTCAGCCAGGCGCGGTCCTCGACCAGGTCCCGGCAGGTCTCGGCCCGCGCCCACTGCTCGCTGGAGAGCAGGGCGCTGTGGAAGGGGATGAGGGTCCTCAGCTCGGTGATCTCGTACTCGTCCAGCGCGCGCAGCATCCGCCGGGTGGCCGACTCACGGTCCAGGTCCCACACGATCAGCTTGGCGACCAGCGGGTCGTACATGGGCGTTACCTCGGATCCGGGCCCCACGCCCGAGTCGACCCTCACGCCCGGCCCGGCCGGCTCGCGGTAGTCGCCGATCCGACCCGGCGCCGGCGCGAAGCTCTTGGCGGCGTCCTCGGCGTTGATGCGGCACTCGATGGCGTGGCCGCGCAGCTCGACGTCCGCCTGCGAGAAGGAGAGCGGCTCGCCTCCGGCGATCCGGATCTGCTCCCGCACGATGTCGATCCCGGTGGTCATCTCGGTCACGCAGTGCTCGACCTGCACCCGGGTGTTCATCTCGAGGAAGTAGTAGGCGCCGTCGGCCAGCAGCCCCTCGACCGTCCCGGCGGAGCGGTAGCCCACCGCACGGGCGGCCTCGACCGCTATGCGGCCGATCCGTTCGCGCAGCTCGTCGTCGACGGTGGGAGCCGGCGACTCCTCGATCAGCTTCTGATGGCGCCGCTGCACCGAGCAGTCGCGCTCGCCCAGGTGCACCACGCTTCCCCGGGAGTCGGCCAGCACCTGGATCTCCACGTGGCGGGGATCGGCCAGATAGCGCTCCAGGTAGACGGTCGAGTCGGAGAAGAACTTCTCCCCCTCGCGCGCGGCGCCGTCGAACGCCTCCTCTAGCTTGGACTCGTCCAGTGCGACGCGGAAGCCCTTGCCGCCGCCGCCTCCCGCCGCCTTCACCGCCACCGGATAGCCGATCGTCTCGTCGATCACCCGTCGCGCCTCCTCCGCGGTGGCCACCGGGTCGGTCGTGCCCGGGACGATGGGCACGCCCGCCTCGGCCATGAGCTCACGGGCCCGAGTCTTGGATCCCATCGCCTCGATCGCCTCGGCGGGCGGACCGATGAACGTGAGACCCGCCTCCTGGCAGGCGCGCGCGAACGCGGCGTTCTCGGCCAGGAAGCCGTACCCGGGATGGACCGCCTCGGCTCCGGCCCGCTTGGCGACGTCGAGCAGCGCATCGATCTTCAGATAGCTCTCGGCCGCCGGGCCGGGCCCGATCAGGTACGCCTCGTCGGCGCGCTGGGCGTGCAGCGCGTCGCGGTCGAGCTCCGAGTAGACCGCCACCGCGGTGATCCCGAGCTCCTCCAGAGCGCGGACCACGCGCACGGCGATCTCGCCGCGGTTGGCCACCAGAACCTTGGAGAACATGCGCGCGGGACTCTACTTGCCCGGCTGCGCCGCGCCGGCCGCGCGCGGCGACCCGACGGCGCTAGGCGTCCCCGCCGTCGCCGCCGCCGTCGGCGGGCTCGACGCCGAGGATCATCCCGCCCCCGACGGTGTCGTTGGTGGCCTCGTCGATGAGGATGAACGACCCCGTCGCGCGGTTGCGGCGGTACTCGTCGACGAGCAGGGGCGCGCTGGTGCGCAGGTGGACGCGCCCGATCTGGTTGAGCCCCAGCTCGGCTGCCTCCTCGTCGCGGTGCAGCGTGTTCACGTCGATCCGGTAGCGCAGCGCGTCGACGATCGCCCTGGCGTTGCGGGTCGTGTGCTTGATCCCGTAGCGGCCTCGGGCCCGCAGCGGCATGTCGCTCATCCAGCACACCATCGCGTCCAGGTCGCGCGTGGGGACCGGATGGTTGTGCGCCCGGCAGATCATGTCGCCCCGCGACACGTCGAGGTCGTCCTCGAGCAGCAGGGTGACCGACATGGGCGGGAACGCCTCCTCGATCGCCCTGCCGCCCTCGCTGTCGATGCGCTGGATGCGGGTGTGGCGCCCGGACGGCAGCACGATGACCTCGTCGTGTGGGCGCAGCACCCCTGAGCCCACCTGCCCGGAGTATCCGCGGTAGTCGTGGTGCTCGTCCGCCATCGGCCGGATCACCCACTGGACTGGGAAGCGGACGTCGATGAGGTTGCGATCGGACCCGATGTGGACGTGCTCGAGGTGGTAGAGCAGCGACGGCCCCTCGTACCAGGGCATGCGCTCGGAACGCTCGACGACGTTGTCCCCGTGCAGGGCCGACATCGGGATGAACGTGACGTCGGTGAAGTCGAGCTTGTTGGCCCAGCCCGAGACCTCCTCGTCGATGCGCTCGAACACCGCCTCGTCGTAGTCGACGAGGTCCATCTTGTTGACCGCAAAGACGACGTGGGGGACGCGCAGCAGCGAGGCGATGAACGCGTGCCGTCGCGATTGCTCGACTACTCCCTTGCGGGCGTCGACGAGGACGATGGCCAGGTCGGCGGTGGAGGCGCCGGTGACCATGTTGCGCGTGTACTGCTCGTGCCCGGGCGTGTCGGCGATGATGAACTTGCGCCGCGGGGTGGAGAAGTAGCGGTAGGCCACGTCGATCGTGATGCCCTGCTCGCGCTCGGCCCGCAGCCCGTCCGTGAGCAGCGCCAAGTCCACGTAGGAATCGCCCCGCCTGCGGCTGGTCTCCTGAACGTGCTCGAGCTGGTCCTGGAAGATCTGCTTGGTCTCGTAGAGCAGGCGGCCGATCAGCGTGCTCTTGCCGTCGTCCACCGAGCCGGCGGTCGCGAAGCGCAGGAGGTCCAGCGTGCGCTCGGCGCCGATCTCCACCTGTCCGTCACTGGCCGGTCCCGGGGCCATCGGCCTAGAAGTAGCCCTCACGCTTGCGGTCCTCCATGGCGGCCTCGGTGGCGCGGTCGTCGGCGCGCGTCTCGCCCCGCTCGGTGATCCGGGTGGCGGCGATCTCCGCGACCACCTTCTCCAGCGTGTCCGCAACCGACTCCACCGCGCCGGTGCAGCTCATGTCGCCCACCGTCCGGTAGCGCACCGAAGTCTCGAACGGCTCCTCGGGGTCGATCAGCTCGACGAACGGGCTGACCGCGTAGAGCATCCCGTCGCGACGGAACACCTCGCGCCGGTGGGCGAAGTAGATCGGCGGCAGCTCGAGCCCCTCCTCGGTGATGTACTGCCAGACGTCCAGCTCGGTCCAGTTGGAGATCGGGAACACGCGCACGTGCTCGCCCTTGCGGATGCGCCCGTTGTAGAGGGTCCACAGTTCGGGCCGCTGGGCCTTGGGATCCCACTGGCCGAAGTCGTCGCGAAACGAGAACACGCGCTCCTTGGCCCGGGCGCGCTCCTCGTCGCGCCGCGCCCCGCCGAACGCCGCGTCGAACCCGTGCTCTTCGATCGCGTCCAGCAGCGTCACGGTCTGGAGACGGTTGCGCGAGGCCCGGGGCCCGGTCTCCTCGACCACCCTGCCCTGGTCGATGGACTCTTGCACCGAGGCGACGATCAGCCGCTCACCGAGTCGCTCGATGAGGCGGTCGCGGAACTCGATCACCTCGGGGAAGTTGTGGCCGGTATCCACGTGCATGACCGGAAACGGGAAGCGCCCGGGGCGAAACGCCTTCTCGGCCAGATGCAGGAGGACCATGGAGTCCTTGCCGCCCGAGAACAGCAGCACCGGGTGCTCGAGCTCGGCGGCGACCTCGCGCATGATGAAGATCGCCTCCGACTCCAGGGCGCGCAGGTGTGAGACCTCGTAGCGGACGGTCGACATGGCCTAGACGCGGTCGGTGGCCGAGACGGCGCGGTTGGGGACCCCGACAGCGGCCGCGGCGTGAGCGGTGGGGGCGGCCGGATCGGCGCCCACGGCTTCGGCGGCCGGGTCGCCGACCAGCGCCGCCGTCGGGCGGTGGCGCAGCCACCACCATGCGAACGCCCCGATCGCCAGCGGCACGGCGATGATGGCGGCCGTGGGCAGCTGGATGCCGCCCTTCGAGGCGATGGCCAGCGACGAGGCCAGCAGCACGCATCCCAGCGCCGGCCGCAGGCCCCCGGAGGGCACTCGGGTGATCAGGCTGGTCCCGATCCACACGCCGGGGATCGAGCCGACGAGGATGTTGGCCATGAGGCCGAGGTCGACGTTGCCGCTGACGAAGTGGCCCAGGCCCGCGACCCACAGCAGGATCGCCGCCAGGAAGACGTCGGTCCCGACCACCCGATGGGGGGTGAGGCGGAAGACCAGGATGAGCGCGAGGCCGATCAGCGCCCCGCTGCCGACCGAGGTGAAGCCGAGCACCAGGCCCAGCACCAGACCGATCCCCAGCGCCAGCAGCTTGGCCCGGGCGTTCATCTCCACCCGCTCGCGCTCGCGGGCGATGAGCCGCGGCAGGAACAGGGCGCGCACCAGCGTGGCCAGGGCGGCCACCAGGAGGGCGCCGGCCACGGCGATCAGGAGGGGGCCGTCGAACGAGTCTCCGTAGGAGTGGTGCAGCCGGCTGACCAGCACCACCCCGGCCAGCGACCCGGGCGCGGCGGCCAGGCACAGCCAGGCGGCGACGCCGAGGTCGACCGTCCCCTTGCGCAGGTGCCGCCATCCGCCCACGGTCTTGGTGAGCGCGCCGTAGGCGAGATCGGTGCCGATGGCGACCACGGGGTTGATCCCCACCACCAGGATCAACAGCGGCGTCATCAGGGAGCCGCCGCCGATTCCCGTCATCCCGACCAGCATGCCGACCCCGAGGCCGAATGCGACGACCAGCGGATCCATGAGCCTGGGAAGGCTAGAGGATGGGTCGCCTGGACACGGGGGCGTGGACCGGGCTGGCCCGGGCGCTCAGGCGTCGCCGTGGAGCCCGCACTCGACCCGGTCCTGCCCCGCCCAGCGCCCCTCGCGGCCGGCTCCCGGCCGCGTGCACGGAGCGCAGCCGATCGAGGCGTAGCCGCGGTCGTGCAGCGGGTTGTAGGGGAGGTCGTGATCGGCGATGTACGCCCACACCTGGTCCTCGCTCCAGTCGGCCACGGGGTTGGCCTTCCACATGCCGTGGGCGGCGTCCCAGCCGTACTTGGGGGCGGTGGCGCGGGTGGGAGCCTGCTCGCGGCGCAGGCCGGTCACCCAGGCGTCCAGCCCCTCCAGGGCCCGCTCCAGCGCGGTGACCTTCTGGTCGCTGCAGCAGCGGTCGGTCGTCCAGGGGCGCCCGTCCGCGGAGGTGGCGTCGTGCACCTCCACGCGCAGCCCGTAGAGTCGTTCGAGCTCCCGCCAGGTGGCGTACGTCTCGGGGAACAGCGTCCCGGTGTCGATCGTGAACACGCGCGCGTCCGGGCGCAGGCGCAGCAGCATGTCGATGACCACCGCCTCCTCCTTCTGGAACGAGCAGGCAAGCGCGATTCGCGGGTGGTGGCGGTCGAGCGCGTACGCCAGCACGTCCGCGGCGGGCACGGCCTCGAGGTCGGGGGCGGTGGGGGCGGGAGCGGTGGCCATCGGTCCTAGACGGCGCACTCGCCCTCGCCGCGAACCACCTGGAACGGCTCGTTGCGGCTCCAGTCGATGAAGTGGCTCATGTTCTCCAGGCTGAACTCGACCGGCATCGCGATGTCCTTGACGAGCTCCTCGAACTCCTGCCCGCCGACGCGCTCGACGAATCGGTTGAACTCCTCGCCGTCGTGCCGCCCGGCCTCATAGTGGCGGATCCAGCGCTCGACCGCCTCGGGCACCCGCTTGGCCGGCAGCCGGACCTTCAGGCGCTGACCCATCATCACGTCGCCGCCCTCGTACTGGCCGCCCAGGTGGGCGACGTAGGCGGGAAGGGTCTTGTCCCCGACCTTGATCGACGCTCCGTAGAAGCCGATGTTGGCGATGTGGTGCTGGCTGCAGCCATTGGGGCAGCCGCTCATCTTGACGTGAATGCGCTTGGTCAGCGGGTCGGTGATCTGCATCCGGTGCACCCGCTCCTCGACCGCTTGGTTGAGGCCCATCGAGCTCGTGATGCCCAGCTTGCAGCTGTCGGTGCCCGGGCACGACACCACGTCGGTCACCTGGTGGGCGCCGGCGCCGCCCAGCTCCAGCGCCCGCAGACGCTGCCAGACGTCGTAGACGGCCTCGTCCCGGACCCACCGCAGGACCACGTTCTGCTGGATGCTGGTCCGGGCGTGGCCCCCGGTGAAGTCGCGCATGATCGCCGCCAGCCCGCGGAACTGCTCGGGGGTGAGATCACCGCGCGGCACCTTGACCTCGACGGTGGAGAAGCCGGCCTGGCGCTGGGGCTTGACGTTGGCCTCGCGGAAGCGGTCGAACTGGCTGCGGTCGCCGTTCGGCGACGAGTACGCGGCGGGCGGCCCCGGCGCTCCCGCCTCCTCGTCGTGCTCGAACAGCAGCGGATCGGGGGAGAAATCGCGCTCGGCCACCCACTCGCCCTCGAGCTCCTCCTCGACCATGTCGCGGAAGCCGTCTATGCCGATCTTGTCGATCAGGACCTTCAGCCGGGCTCGGGCCCGGTTGCGGCGCAGCTCCTCCTGGCGGTCGAAGATGCGCAGTACCGCCTCGGAGATCTTCAGGTAGGCGCCGTCGTCGACCGCGACGAAGTCGTACAGCGTGCTCCCGACCCGCGGCATGATCGAGGTTCCGCCGCCGGTGCGGATCTCGACGCCGCGCACCCCGTCCCGGATGCGGGGCAGGAACCCGAGGTCGTGGATGTTGGTCACCGCCCGGTCCTCGTCGGTCGCGGTCCACGCGACCTTGAACTTGCGCGGCAGCAGCTGGCAGACCTGGTTGCGCACGAAGTAGCGGACGAAGGCGCCGGCGTAGGGGGTTACGTCGAACAGCTCCCCGTCGCAGATTCCCGCCCAGGGGTCGCCGGTGACGTTTCGCACCGTGTTGCCGCAGGCCTCCCGGCTGGACAGCCCGACCTCGCCCAACTTCCGGATCGCCCTGGCCGCGTCCGGCAGCGGGACGTGGTGGTACTGGATGTTCTGACGCGTGGTGATGTGCCCCTTGCGAAGCGGCGCGAACTGCTCCGCGATTTCGGCGAAGGCCTCCAGCTGCTCGGGAGTGACGCCCCCGAACGGCAGCTTCACCCGGATCATCTGGCGATCGGCCTGGCGCTGCCCGTAGACCCCCTGCTTGAGGCGGAAGCCGATGAACTCGGTCTCCTCCGTCTGGCCGTCGAGAAACCTCTTGGCCTCGGTATCGAAGTCGTCGAACTCGCGCTCGAGGATCGGGATGACATGGCCGGGGACGCTCTCGTAGATCTCGGGGTTCTCCAGCGATCCCCGACGGCCCTTGGGCTTGGCGTCGTCCCGGGTCGGGACGGATACAGGCTCCATCGTTCTCCTCGTGCGTCGACGAGCAGCGGCGAGCGCGGGACTATACCGAAACGCCGACTGCCTTTTACCTATTTCGGCCCGACATCAGCCCCAGGGGTCCGGATCGCCCCAGGGCGTGGGCGCGTAGGCCTCGCGTCCGACCGCTTCGCGCAGGGCGGCGCGCTGCCACGGGCTGTGCCGCGGGACCGGCGGAACCGGCCGTGGAGCGGTGTCGCGCATGAACCGCTCGAGGGCCGCCGCCACCACCGCCGCCTCCTCGGGGGAGGCGCTGGGTGCGACGATCTCCAGCCTGGGACGCCGGTTCACCATGGCGGCGCCCAGGCTATCGTGGCGCGCCGTGCCGGAGCTGCCCGTGCTCGACCACGACGCCGTGCTGGGCGCCGTGTCGCCGGCCGAGGCGATCGAGCGGGTGCGGGAGGCGTTCGTCCGCTACCACCTTCGGGAGTGGGTGATGCCGCCCAAGGTCTACCTCCACAGCCCTCCGCACGGCGACTTCCGCGCGATGCCCGCCCGCGGCTCGGGGCTGGCGCTCCTGAAGTGGGTGACCTCGTTTCCGGGCAACCCCCGGCGCGGGCTGCCCACCGTGACCGGGGTGATCTGCCTGTCGGACGCCGGTGACGGCGAGCCGCTCATGCTGCTCGACGCGCGCTCGGTCACAGCACTGCGTACGGGGGCGGTCGCCGCGGTGGCGGCGCGGGCGCTGGCCCGAGACGACGCACGCACGACCGGGATCGTCGGCTGCGGCCTGCACGGCGCCTGGGCCGCGCGCTGCCTGGCGACGGCCGGATACGGCGACGGCGTCTGCCACGACCCCGATCCGGTGGCCGCCGGGCGCCTCGCCGACGAGCTCGGTTGGCGGGTGGGCTCCCGGGCCGAGGCGATCGCGCGCGAGGTGGTGTGCTGCGTCACCCCGGGCGCCACCCCGGTGGTCGAGGCGGGCGACCTGCGCCCCGGGATGCACCTCAACATGCTGGGCGCCGACGGGCCGGGCAAGGCCGAGGCGACGCCGGCGGCGGTCGCCTCCTGCGCGCTGTTCTGCGACGAGTGGGAGCAGGCCGTCCACGGCGGGGAGCTGACCGGGGCGTCCGCGGCCGGGCTGGTCACCCAGGAGCGGGTCACCGAGCTTGGGGCCGTCCTGGCCGGTGACGCGCCCGGCCGCCCCGGTCCTGACGCGGTCACCCTGTTCGACTCCACCGGCCTGGCCATCCAGGACCTCGCGGTGGCGGCGGGCGCCTACGAGGCGTGGCGCGCGGGCGGCATCGAGGCGCAGATGGTCCGGCTGTAACGGCCCGAACAGCGGAGGGAGCGATTCGCTCAGGCGGTCCGCGACCGGAGCTGTGAGGGCTGGAAGGGTCGGCGAAGCCGGCCCGGTCTAGAGCGGGATGTTCCCGTGCTTGCGCTTGGGGCCGGGCTGGCGCTTGGTCTGGAGCGTGTGCAGCGCGGTGATGATCTTGGGTCGCGTCTCGTGGGGGACGATCACGTCGTCGATGTAGCCCCGCTCGGCCGCGCTGTACGGGTTGGCGAAGCGCAGCTTGTAGTCGTCGATGAGCTTCTGGCGGCGCTCGTCGGGCGTCGGGCTCTTGGCGATGTCGCGCCGGTAGATGATGTTGACCGCGCCCTCCGGGCCCATCACCGCCACCTCGGCGGTGGGCCAGGCGAAGTTGAAGTCGGCCAGCATGTGCTTGGAGGACATGACGTCGTAGGCGCCCCCGTACGCCTTGCGGGTGATGATCGTGACCTTGGGGACCGTGGCCTCGGTGTAGGCGTACAGCAGCTTGGCGCCGTGGCGGATGATGCCGCCCCACTCCTGTGAGGTCCCGGGCAGGAACCCCGGAACGTCGCAGAAGGTGATCAGCGGGATGTTGAAGGCGTCGCAGGTGCGCACGAAGCGTCCCCCCTTGCACGCCGCGTCGATGTCGAGCACGCCCGCGAGCTGGCGCGGCTGATTGCCCACGACGCCCACCGCGAAGCCGTCCAGGCGGGCGAAGCCGCAGACGATGTTGGTGGCGTAGTGCTCGTGGACCTCGAGGAACTCGCCGTCATCCACGACATGGCGGATGACGTCGCGCATGTCGTACGGCTTCTGAGGGTCGTCGGGGACGACGCGGTCGAGCTCGGGGTCCATGCGCGTCGGATCGTCTGTCGGCTGGACGCGGGGCGCCGTCTCGAGGTTGTTCGAGGGCAGGAACGACAGCAGGTAACGGGTGTCCTCGAGGCAGGCGTCCTCGTCGGCCGATGCGAAGTGCGCCACTCCGGACTTGGTGTTGTGCGTCATCGCCCCGCCCAGCTCCTCGAAGGTGGGCTCCTCGCCGGTCACCGTCTTGATCACGTCGGGGCCGGTGATGAACATGTGGGACGTCTCGCGGACCATGAAGACGAAGTCGGTCATGGCCGGGGAGTAGACGGCGCCGCCCGCGCACGGCCCCATGATCAGCGAGATCTGGGGGATGACCCCCGAGCACTGCACGTTGCGGACGAACACGTCGCCGTAGGCGCCCAGCGACACGACGCCCTCCTGGATCCGGGCGCCACCCGAGTCGTTGATGCCGATCACCGGGCAGCCGATCCGGGCCGCCAGGTCCATGATCTTGCACATCTTGTCCGCCATGACCTCGCCCAGCGAGCCGCCGAACACCGTGAAGTCCTGGGAGAACACGCACACCCGCCGCCCATCGATGGTCCCGTGGCCGGTGACCACCGCGTCGCCCCACGGGCGGTTGCGCTGCATGTCGAAGTCGAAGGTGCGATGGCGAACGAACGTGTCCAGCTCCTGGAAGGAGCCGGGATCGAGCAGCTTGCCGACCCGCTCGCGCGCGGTGTACTTGCCGCGATCGTGCTGCTTGGCCTCGGCCTCGGGCGCCGAGTGGATCGCCGCCTCGCGCAGCTGCCTGAGCTGGGCCAGCTTCTGCTCGTAGGTCTGCGGCGAACGCTCCCGCATCGGGCGGAGCAGTCTAGCCGCGCCACCCGCCCAGGGACCCAAGCTCGAGCGGCCAACCCTCGCCGTGCGCCGCGACCGCGGCGACGTACCCGGGGCCGGCGTCGACGTCGCACGCCTCCCAGACGTCGGCTCCGCCTCCGGGTTCGGCCACCCGCAGGCGGTCCGGCCGCTCGGGGGCCGGCTCGGTCTCGATGCGTTCCAGCCCGAGCGCCAGGCCCTCCCCGCGTCCCTTGGCGTAGGCCTCCTTGCGGGCCCACGCGGCGAAGAAGGCCGGGGTGCGCCGAGCGCGGGGCAGTTCGAGCCACGCGCGCAGCTCGGTGGGCGACAGCGCCCGCCGGGCCACGGCCTCGACGTCGAGGTCGTCGCGCACCAGCTCGACGTCCACGCCGACCTCGCGGCCGGTCGCGACCGCGAACGCGGCGCGCTCGCCTGAGCGCGACGCGTTGAAGCGCACGTCGGCGACGGGGGACGCGAGACGCGGCTTGCCGGCGCCGGCCGCCTCGAACCGGACCTCGCCGGGGGCGACCCCCAGCCGCTCGGCCAGCACCTCCCGCAGCAGCCCGCGGGCGGCGACGAAGCGGGCTCGGTCACGCTCGCGATGAAAGCGGGCCGCGCGCCCGCGCTCGTCCGGGTCGAGGTGGCGCTCGAGCTCCCGCCGGCGAGCCGGGGCGAGGCTCAGGTCGGCGACCCAGACCTGTACCGACCCGGCGCTCAACGGCTCGTGACCGGTCGCCCCCGCCGGCCCGTGGCCTCAGCCGCGCGAGAAGGGGCGGTGGTGGGCGGCGCCCAGATCGTCGAGGACCCCGGCCAGCAGCGCATCGAGCGCCTCCGCGTCGAGACCGGAGTCGCGTTCGTCGGCCTGGCCGTCGCCCGAATCGGGCTCGTGATCGCCGGCGCGAGGCTCCCGATCGCCGACACCGGGGTGGCCCGCGTCGCCTTCCTCGGCGAGCGGGTCCTCCGCGACGGGCTGCCCGGCCACGTGGCCGTGCTCCAGGCCGGTCGGCTCGGGGGTCCCCGCCTGCACCTGCGGGGCGGACGCCGGCCTCGGGGCGTCCAGCAGCGGCGGCGGCTCGGGCAGCCGCGGCTCGGCCACCGAAGTCTCGGGCATCTGCGCGCCCACCGACGTCGGGTCGGGCGCCGCGTCTTTGGTGTGCGGCTCCGCAGCCTGCGGTCCGGCGGCCCAGCGCCGCCCGCGGGCCAGGCGCCGCAGCAGCCACGATCGGCCGGTGGCGCGCCTCGACGACGGCGGTTGCGCGGGGAGCTCGAGCCCCGGTTCCGGCGCCGCCGTGGTCCGGACGGGCGGCTCGAGCCGGGGCTCCGCGGGCTCGGCCGGCGACGGCGAGGGGCGGGGTTCGGGGGGCGCCACCGGCGCGGGCTGGCGCTCGGCAAGGGTCCTCGACGACCACGCCGGCGGGGTCTTCGGCTCGGTCGCGGGCGGCCGCGAGGGCGCGGGCGCCGGCAGGGATGGCGGCTCCGCCGTGACCGCGGACGGCGGCTCGGACGCAGCCGGGGCGGGCCGGTCCCGCGTGGCCGGGGGCGGCGTCTCGGGCGCCCGGGGTGGCGGCGCCGGCTGGCTCGACTCGGCCGTCAGGGTCACCCGCGTGCCGAATCCGGCGGGCTCGATCGTCACGGTCCCGCGGGCACGCTCGCCCTCCCAGGACACGGTCGTCTGGGGCTCCACTCGGGTGATGCGGATATCCCCGAGCGACTCCAGCCGGCGGCCCAGCGAGTCGGCGTCGCTGAGCTCGACCCACAGCTCGGGCGCGGACTTGACGAGGGTTCGGCGCGCTTGGACGGTTGTCATGGGCGCGGCATTCGTGCGGCCGTGCCGGACTCCTGCCCGCTCGGCGGCCTGCAAAGTCCGCGTCACGGTCCCTGGGCCGCCAGGCGGACGCTCACGGGTGGCCGAGCGCTAGATGTCGGGCTGGTACTCGCCGAAGACGTCGCGCATCGCGCCGCATACCTCGCCCATCGAGCAGCGGTCGCGCAGCGCGCGGCGGATGTGGGACAGCAGGTTGTCGGTCCCGGCGGCGGCGTCGCGCAGCTCGGCCAGCCGGCGCCCGACCAGGCGGTCGTCGCGGTCCGCCTTGAAGCGCTTCAGCCGCTCCACCTGGGCGTCCTCGGAGGCCTGGTCGACCTTCAGGATCTCGGGCACCTCGATGTCCTCGGTCACGTACTTGTTGACGCCGACGACCACGTCCTGCCCGATGCGGTAGCGCTCCTCGTAGCCCCAGGCGGACTCCTCGATCTCGCCCTTGATGAAGGCGATCGCGTTGACCGAGCCGCCCAGCTCGTCGATCTTGGCGATCAGCTCACCCGCCCTTGCCTCGATCTCGGCGGTGAGCGATTCGATGAAGTAGGAGCCCGCGAACGGGTCCACGGTGTCGGCGGCCCCGGACTCGTGGGCCAGGATCTGCTGGGTGCGCAGCGCGATCCGGGCCGCCCGCTCGGTGGGAAGCGCGAGGGCCTCGTCGAAGCCGTTGGTGTGCAGCGACTGCGTGCCGCCGCAGACCGCGGCGAACCCCTGCAGAGCCACCCGGACGATGTTGTTCTCGGGCTGCTGGGCGGTGAGCGTGACTCCGCCGGTCTGGGTGTGGAAGCGCAGCCTCAGCGAGCGCTCGTCGCGGGCGCCGAAGCGCTCGCGCATGATCTGCGCCCACATCCTGCGCGCGGCCCGGAACTTCGCGACCTCCTGGAACACGTTGTTGTGGCCGTTGAAGAAGAAGGCGAGGCGCGGAGCGAAGTCGTCGACCTCCAGGCCCGCGTCGAGCGCGGCGTTGACGTAGGCGATCCCGTTGGCGAGCGTGAACGCGACCTCCTGGGCCGCCGAGCATCCCTTCTCCCGGAAGTGATAGCCGGAGATCGAGATGGTGTTCCAGCGGGGGATGTTCTCGCGGCAGTAGGCGAACAGGTCGGTGGTGAGCCGCATCGATCCCTCGGGCGGATAGATGAAGTTCCCGCGGGCGATGTACTCCTTGAGGATGTCGTTCTGGGTGGTTCCCCTCAGCTGCTCGGAGGGGACGCCCTGCTCCTCGGCCACGAGGTCGTAGAGCATCAGCAGCACGCTGGCCGGCGCATTGATGGTCATCGAGGTCGAGACCTGCTCGAGCGGGATCTCGTCGAAGGCGGTGCGCATGTCCTCGATCGAGTCGATGGCCACGCCGGTGCGGCCGACCTCCCCCAGGCAGCGCGGGTCGTCGGAGTCGAGCCCCAGCTGAGTGGGCAGGTCGAACGCCATGCTCAGGCCGGTCGAGCCGTGCTCGAGCAGGTACCGGTAGCGCCGGTTGGTCTCGCTCGCCGACGCGTAGCCGGCGTACTGGCGCATCGTCCACAGCTGCTTGCGGTACATCTGCGGGTGGATCCCGCGCGTGTACGGATACGCGCCCGGCTCGCCGAGCTCCAGCCGCTGGGGAACGTCCTCCTCGTCGTAGACCTCTTTGACCTCGATGCCCGAGTCGGTGAAGCGCCGCGGGTCGTCCGGACCGATGATCGGGCCGATCGTGCGGTTCTCGGGCCGCGTGGCCATCGCCGGGAAGGTTACCCGGCGCACCCAGCCGTTCCGTCGGCGCCGCGGCTGGGCGGCGTAGCCTTTGGCCCGTGCACGACGTAGCGCAGGCGCTGAGGTCGCTGCCTTCGGTCGAGCAGCTGGCCGGCCGGCTGGAGGCGCCTCACGCGCTGGCCGTCGCCGCCGCGCGCGGGGTCATCGACGCCCGCCGCGCCGAGCTGCGCTCCGGCGAGGTCGGCGAGGCCGGGGAGGAGGACCTGCTCGCGCGCGCGCGCGAGGCGCTGGCGGCGGCGCAGCGCCCGTCGCTGAGCCGCGTCGCCAACGCCACGGGCGTCGTGCTGCACACCAACCTGGGCCGTGCGCCGCTGGCGCAGGCGGCCCGGCGAGCGGTCGATCGGGTGGCCGGCGCCTACTGCAACCTCGAGCTCGACCTGGCCGACGGGAGGCGCGGCTCGCGCCAGGCCCATGTCGAGTCCCTGCTGGTCGAGCTGAGCGGAGCGGAGGCGGCCCTGGCGGTCAACAATTGCGCCGCCGCCGTCCTGCTGGCCGCGGCCGCGCTGGCCGGCGGCGGGGGCGCGCTGCTGGTGTCGCGCGGGCAGCTGGTGGAGATCGGGGGGAGCTTCCGGATCCCCGAGGTGGTCGCCCAGTCGGGCGCCCGGCTGGTGGAGGTGGGGACCACCAACCGCACCCGTCGCGGCGACTACGAGGCGGCGATCGACGAGAACACCGCCGCCATCCTGCGTGTCCACCAGTCCAACTTCCGCACCCTCGGCTTCACGGCGGACGTGGAGATCGAGGCGCTGTGCGCGCTGGGGCCGGCGGTGATCGACGACATCGGGTCCGGGGCGCTGGCCTCGGGGGTGGCGGCGCTGCGCGACGAGCCGCCCGTGCGGCGCTCGGTCCTCGCCGGCGCCGCGCTGGTGTGCTTCTCCGGTGACAAGCTGCTGGGCGGGCCCCAGGCGGGCCTGCTGGTGGGTCGGGCCGATGCGGTCGAGCGCGCGCGCTCGCACCCCCTGGCTCGGGCGGTCAGGATCGACAAGCTGTCGCTGGCCGCGCTCGAGGCGACGCTGACCCTGTATCGCGATCCCGAGCGCGCCCGCCGCGAGCTGCCGGTCCTCGCCATGCTCGAGGCGGGCGAGGACCGGCTCTCGGCCCGGGCCGGGTGCCTGCACACCGTCCTCG
>DATAEY010000099.1:0-2236 GCA_036257715.1 Solirubrobacteraceae bacterium
CAGCTGGAGCTCCAGGGCGTCCATGACCTGGCCCTGCAGGTGCTTCAGTCCCTCCTGCTGCGCGTGCGCCTGGAGCCGCTCGATCATGGCTGGCGCGATGTCGGTCGCCACCACCTGTGCGCCGAGGCGGGCCGCGGCAAGACTCAAGGCCCCGGTCCCGGCCGCCACATCCAGCAGTCGCGTGCCGTGGTGCACATCGACCCGGCCGAGGACCTGCTCCGCCAACGGCATCACCAGCGGCGTCACGAACTGGTCGTAGCCGGCCGCGACACCGTTCCACCCATCCCGAGCCTGGCCCGGAGTCATCATCGCTTCCCCCCTCCTTCGCCATCAACGACCGCGACGGTACGGGCGAGGGAGGCAGGTCCGCGTCGGTCTGTTTGACCAACTTCGCACTGGGCGCCGTGTGGTCATTGTTGACCACAAGCGACGTCAGACGAGCCCGCGTTGGAAGGCGTAGGCGCTGGCCGCGGTCCGTGTCGAGACCCCGAGCTTGGTGAAGATGTTGCTCATATGGCGGGCAACGGTCCTGTCGCTGATGACCAGCTCCGCGGCGATCTGCTTGTTGGACTTCCCCTTGGCGACCAGCGCGAGCACCTGCACCTCGCGAGCGGTGAGCCCATCGGCGGCACGCGCGGGCCTGCCCGACAGCGCATCCAGGCGGGCGAGGTCCGGCGCAGCCCCGAGCCGCTCAAAGACCCGGCGGGCCACCGCCAGCTCCATCCTGGCGCCGTCCTCGTCGCCCAGCGTCCGATACGCCAGTCCGACCAGCACCCGAGCGCGCGCGGTCTCGTAGGGCGCCTCGAGCTCGTCGAACTCGCGGCACGCGGCGCGCAGCGCGTCCAGCGCGGCTCGAGCGTCGCCTTCTGCGAGCAGCACGGCCCCCTGCGCGCTGGCGGCGATCCCACCCAGCAACGGCAGGTCCGCCTCGGCGCTGAGCTCCCGGAATTCCTCGGCCGCGGCGCGTGCCGCCGCGACCTCGCCGGCGGCAAGCATGATCTCCACACACGCAGGAAGGACCTTGGCGCGGGCCACGCGGTCCTTGCCCGATGGGCGTGGCCTCCCCTCGGGCGTGGAACCTCCAGCCGCGCCAGTCGCTTCGTCGACGGCGCGGCGGATCGCGGCAGCGGCGGCATCCACCCGGCCCTGGGCCAGTCGCAACAGCGCCAGTCCCGGCTCCGCCATCCGACCTCGCTGGTTGGCTTCGTAATAGGCGTCCTCGGCCTTGGCGAACTCTCCCCGGAGCCGATGGAGCTCGGCCCGCTGGTAGAACGCCGCACCGAGCTGGGGCTGGGGGGGCACCGACAGCCGTTGGCAGGCACGCCGCGCCTCGTCCAAGGCAGCCGGCCACGCGCCGTGCAGCTGCATGATCTCCGACCGGTGGACCATGCACCGGCCCCGGTAGGGAACCAGATCCGGTTGCGACGCACACCATTGGCTCAACGCCGCCGTCCACTCCTGCGCCCGCCGCACATCCAGGATCTCCTGACACGCCTCGATCACGCTGCAGTAGATGATCCCAGCGGGGATCGGCGAGACCTCGCCCGCCGTAACGGCCACCATGGCCTCATCCAGTAACGCCACCCCCTCGGCCGCCTGCCCCATGCGGATGAGCGCACGCCCCTGGGCCTGCCACGCCGTCGGCACCAGATCCGCATCGCCGAAGGCCGTGCCGATCGTGCCAGCACGACGAAACGCCTCGCGCGAACCCTCGTAGTCGCCCTGGGCGTAAAGGCGCAGCCCCAGCGGTATAAGCAGCCACCCCCGCTCGACACAGTCGTGCTGGCGGTCGTCGAGCACGCGCTGGGCACGCGCGAGCCAGCCGCCGCCCTTGGCCGGCTCACTCCGGTTCATCAGCGTGATACCCAGCCAAAAGGCACAGCGAGCCGCTCGTCCCCAGTCGGCGACACCCAGCGACTCCTGATGCGCGCGGGCCCAGAACGCCTCGCTGTCGCCATCCCTGCCAGCAAGGTAGGAGGCGACGGCGAGGTTCTCAAGATCCTCCAGCGGCAGCGGCGCAGCGCGATCCGCGGAGGACAGCTGGCGGTACGCATCCCCCCACGCCCGCCGTCGGAAGGCCTCACGACCTCGCTCCAGCGCGTCCACTGCGGTCATCGGCTCCCTTCACCGAAGTCTAGGCCTGAGCCCACCCGCCAGGCGATCCCGAGCTGCGCGCACAGGGTGGAGTGGACGCGTGTCGTCTGGCAACCGTCCAACCCGCAGGCCGTAGGGGCCC
>DATAEY010000100.1:0-2247 GCA_036257715.1 Solirubrobacteraceae bacterium
CCGCTCGATGCGAGACGGTGTTGGCGCCGCGCCCGGGCAGGACGGCGCGGCCGATCAGCGCCCGTGCCGCCAGGCCGGCGCGGTCCAGGAGCGCGAGGATGGCGTAGTCCTCGTCGTAGAGGCGGGGCAGGTTGGCCGCGCCGGCGAGCTGGTCGGCGCGCCCGATCTCGTTGATGCGGTCCAGGAAGGCGAGCTCGCGCAGGCTCTGCGGTGCCTGCGCGTCCCGCCGGCGCCTCGGCTTGTCGGGCAGGGGCTGGCCGACGATCCGTCGCACGGGGCTTGCGTCGAGCTTGGGCGGCGGCGGCGCCTCGTAGTTGGGCTTGGCGGCGTTGACCCGCTGACCGGCGTGCGACGGGGTGGCAGCTGCGACGTCGGTTGTCGAGGCCTCGGGCGCTGCGGGCCTTGTGGCGTCCTCGGGAGGCTCGTGGCGGCGGTGTGGGGGTCGGGGTCGTCGACGATCGTGACGCGCGGCCGATGTGCATTGCCGTCGGGGTGGTCGTGCTGGGGCGGCGACTCGGTCTCCGCGTCGACGAGACCGGTCTCATGCCGGTGCTCGAGGGTGGAGGGCAGCTGGTCGGGGTAGGGGGCCACGCGCTCGGCTTGCAGGGCGAGATGGTGTTCGGCCCATTCGGCGAACCCCTCGGGGATCGGGTAGGTCTGGCCGGTGAAGCTCGCCGCGCGCGTGCCGTGGGCGATGAACGAGGCCAGGCAGAAGTAGTTGGGGAAGTTCAGCGCCTGGTCGGGCGCGACCCGCAGGCGGGCGCGGGAGTCGGGGTCGTCGCGGATCGTGGTGGTGTAGACGCTCATCGCCGCGCGCGTGATCTCCTCGGCTTCGCGGGGGTCGCCGAGGCGGAACATGAACCGCGACTGCAGCAGGTTGAGCACGCCCTTGAGGATCTTGTCCTGGTGCTCTGATCCGGAGCCGATCTGGGCCAGGTACTGCACGGCGCAAACGGGCTCGAGGCCGGCGCGGCGGTGGGTGGCGAACTGGTCGACGATGTTCTCGCCGCCGAGCACGTAGTGCGCCTCGTCGATGATCAGCGGGACGCGGGGGCGCTGTTCGTCGGGCCACTGGACCTGGCGTTGCATGTGGCTGTGGAGCATGCGCAGGATGAAGTGCATGCACGCCTTGCTGTTCTCGGGGCCGATGGCGCCCATGTTGGCGTTGACGATCAGCGCGTCGCGGGCGGTGATGATCTGACCGAGCGGGATGTCGGTCGGGTGGTTGAAGAAGCGCCGCAGCGCCGGGACCTGGACGAGGCCGGCGATCTTGTTGCGCGGCGCGTCGAGGCGCTGTGCCGTCGCGCTGCCCGCGAGGCGCAGCTCGGCGGGGAGCTCGTTGGCGAAGAACTCCGCGGTCTGGTCGAGGTCGGGCTGGTCGGAGCAGGCCTGCGCGACGGTGGTGCGGAAGTCTTCCTTGGCTGGCAGCAGCAGGTTGTAGAGGTCCTCGAGCTTGGCGCGGCGCTCGTGCTTTTCGGCATGGGCGATCGCTCCGATGACGGCGTGGTAGAGGTAGCGGCGGCTTGACTGAAAGATCTGGTTCTCGTTGATGTCCAAGAGCGCGGCGACGATGTTCTCGGCGAGCTGGGCGGCCTCCACGGGGAGCGGCCGGTCGCCGGCCAGGCGCAGCGGGTTCATCCCGAACGCGGGGTGTCCGAGGTCCAGGTACCACAGGCGCTTGCCAAGGCCCGGGGGTGTGAGCCGCAGCACCAGCGGGGCGAGCTCGGGCTTGGGATCGAGGATGATCGGTGCCGCACCGGCGTCGCGCATGCTGTTGATGACCAACCGGCTGAGGACGCTGGTCTTGCCGCACCCCTGGCCGCCGGCGAGATACGCCCCGTATTTCAGGTCGCCGGGGTCGATCGTGGCCTCCCCGTTCTCGGCCCGCAGCAGCGCCAACAGCGGGTACGTCAGCTCGTCGTAGGCCAGCGTGGTCATCGTGGCGCTCCTGCGGCGCCCGCGTCGCGCTCCTCCTGCGTTGATGTCGTCGAGCGGGCTCCTGTTACCCCGGTAGCGTGGGCTCCCGCGGGCGGTTCGGGTGGCCACCAGGGGTTGCTCTCGGTGGCGCGGCGGATCTCGGGCGGCATCGGGATCCGGGGCAGCGCAAGGCGGCGTACGGGCACACCCTTCATCCGTGCCGAGGCCAGCGCGAGCAGGTGCGCGACCTCGCTGGCCGAGACCAGGCAGCGCGTCGACGGGATCAGCGGCCCCACCGCGCGCGGGAAGCGCCGCCGGTACAGGCCCTGG
>DATAEY010000101.1:0-13130 GCA_036257715.1 Solirubrobacteraceae bacterium
ATACGGGCTGCAGGACACGTAGTCGATGCCCGAGTGATGGAAGAAGTCGATCGAGTCCGGATCGCCCCCGTGCTCGCCGCATATACCCAGCTTGAGGTCGCGCTTGGCCTCGCGGCCGGTGCCGGCAGCCAGGCGAACCAGCGAGCCCACGCCGGGCTCGTCGATCGTCTCGAACGGCGAGCGGTCGAGGATCTTGCGATCGATGTAGCGGGCGAGGATGCGGGCCTCGATGTCGTCGCGCGAGAAGCCCAGGGCGGTCTGTGTCAGGTCGTTGGTCCCGAAGGAGAAGAAGTCGGCGTAGCGGGCGATCCGATCCGCCACGAAACAGGCGCGCGGCAGCTCGATCATGGTGCCCACCGAGTACTGCACCCTCTCTCCGGCCGCCTCCATTGCCTCCTCGGCGACGCGGACCACCAGCTCACGCAGCAGCCGAAGCTCGGTCTCGTAGGCGATCAGCGGCAACATGATCTCCACCCGCGGCGCGTCGCCTCGCTGCGATATCGCGATCGCGGCCTGCACGATCGCGCGCACCTGCATTTCGTAGATGGGCGGGTAGAGGATGCCCAGGCGGGCACCGCGGGTGCCGAGCATGGGATTGACCTCGCTCAACGACTCGACGAGGGCGAGCTCGCGCCGCGCCGTCTCGACCACGCCGTCGGCGCCGGCCTCCTGCTCCAGTCGTTCGACCTCAGCGCGGAAGTGCTCGACGGGCAGGAACTCGTGCAGCGGCGGGTCGAGCAGCCGGATGGTGACCGGCCGGCCGCTCATGGCGTCGAGGATCCGCTCGAAGTCGGCGCGCTGCAGCGCCTGAAGATCGCTCAGCTCGCTCCAGAAGGCCGCGTGGGCCTCTTCGAAGCGGCGCTGGGCCTCGGGCCGCCGGTCGTCGGCGGCCTGCCGGGGGTCGGTCCGCAGGCGCCGCCAGCTCTCGGCCGTGAGGAACATGCGCTTCACCAGCGCCTCGCGCTCGGGCTTGAAGAACATGTGCTCGGTTCGGCACAGGCCGATGCCCTCGGCACCGAACTGGCGGGCACGGCGCGCGTCCTCCGGCGTGTCGGTGTTGGTGCGCACCCCCAGCCGTCGCAGCTCGTCGGCCCAGGCCAGCACGGTGGCGAACTGCTCACCAACCTGGGGCTCGACCAGCGCGACGTCGTCCACGGTGACGTCGCCGGTGGTCCCGTCGATGGCGATCAGATCGCCCTCCTTCAAGACCGTCTCGCCGGCTTGGACCGAGCGGGAGGACGGGTCGATGACCAGGTCAGAGGCGCCACACACGCACGGGCGACCCATGCCGCGCGCGACCAGGGCGGCGTGAGATGCCTTCCCGCCCTCGCTGGTGAGGATCCCCCGAGCGGAATGGAAGCCTGCGACGTCATCGGCCTCGGTGAACGGGCGGACCAGGATGACGGGGCGCCCCTCGCCCGCCGCGGCGACCGCATCCGGTGCGCTGAACACGATCGCCCCCTTGGCGGCGCCGGGCGAGGCGGCCACCCCGCGGGCCAGCACGCGGTACTCCGCCGCCGGGTCGAAGGTCGGGTGCAGCAGGGCGTCGAGGGTCTCGGCGTCGATGGTCAGCAGCGCCTCCTCGCGGCGGAGCAGCCCCTCCCCCACCGAGTCCACCGCGAAGCGCACCGCCGCCTGGGCGGGGCGCTTGGCGCTGCGGGTCTGGAGCATGTACAGCCGGCCGTCCTCGATCGTGAACTCAACGTCCTGCATGTCCTTGTAGTGGCGCTCGAGGATGCGCAGGATCTCCATCAGCTCGGCGTGCGCATGCGGCATCAGGTCGCGCAGCTCCTCGATGTCGCGCGTGTTTCGCACCCCGGAGACCACGTCCTCACCCTGGGCGTTGATCAGAAAGTCGCCAGATGGCCGCGGGGCGCCGGTCACCTCGTCGCGGGAGAATGCGACTCCCGAGCCCGACCTCTCGCCGCGGTTGCCGAAGACCATCCGCTGGACGTTGACGGCGGTGCCCCAGTCGTCGGGGATCCGGTTTATGCGCCGATACTGAACCGCCCGCTCGCCCGTCCAGGAGTCGAACACCGCGCGGATCGCCTGGCGCAGCTGCTCGTGGGGGTCTTGGGGAAACTCCTCGCCGGTTCGCTCGCGGAACGCCGCCTTGAACCGACCGACCAGCTCGCGCAGCGACTGCACCGGTAGGTCGGCGTCGTGCTCGACCCCCGCCTCGGAGCGCGCCAGCGCCAGCCCCTGTTCGTAGAGCTCGCCCGGGATTCCGTGCACGACGCCGCCGAACATCTGCACGAAGCGGCGGTAGGAGTCCCAGGCGAACCACTCGTTGGCGCTGACCGCGGCGAGCCCGTGCAAGCACCCGTCGTGGAGGCCGAGGTTGAGCACGGTGTCGAGCATCCCGGGCATGGACTCCCGCGCACCGGAGCGCACCGAGACCAGCAGCGGGTCGCCGGCCCCCCCGAGCCGCTTGCCGGCCGAGCGCTCCAAGCGGTCCAGCGCCTCGGCCACCTGCTCGGCGAGCCCCTCCGGCTCCTCGCCCGCGGCCATGTATGCGACACACGCCTCGGTGGTGATGGTGAACCCGCCGGGAACGCGCTCCGCCCCTAGCAACCGCGTCATCTCCGCGACGTTGGCGCCCTTGCCGCCCAGCAGGTCGCGCATGTCGCGGGAGCCCTCGACGAAGTCGTACACGTACTTGCTGGCCACCGCCGGGGCCCGGGGCGGGGCGGTGGTGCGACCTGCCTCCACGCTTTTGAGTCTAGTCGGCGCTCACGCCGCGGCCGCCGGGCGCAGGCGCACCTGGGCATGGTGCTCGACCGTTTCGCGGATCGCGCGCTCGGCCTGGGACAGCGCCCGCTCGGGAGCGCTCAGTGACCGGACCAGAGGCGCCCCCAGCGCGGCGACCAGGAAGCTGTGCGCATCCGCGTCGAGCCCGAACGCCGACGCCTCGCAGGCGCTGCAAACCACTCCGCCCGCCGCTCCCGAGAAGCCGCTCAGATGCTTGCGATCTCCACACGACACGCAGGCCTCCAGCTGCGGCCCGAGCCCGGCGGCCACCAGCAGCTTGAGCCGGAACGCCAGCTGGTTAGCGCGGCCCGCCCGCCCGGGGGCGGAGTCGAGCAGGCCGAGCTGGTTGGCCAGCAGGTGATAGGCCGCGGGATTGGAGTCTCCGGACTCGAACAGCCGCGCGACCGCGTCGCAGGCTCGCGCGGCCGCGTCGAGCGAGCCGTGATGCTCGCGCAGCCGGGGATGCGCGGACACCGTCTCGGCCGAGGTCACCGTGAGCAGCTCCCCCCTGCCCTCGTGGAGGATCAGGGCCACTCGGAAGAAGGGCTCGAGGCGGCCTCCGAACCGGCTGCGGGCGCGGCGCACCCCCTTGGCGATCGCGCCCACGCGTCCGCGCGAGAGCGTGTAGAGGTGCAGGACCCGGTCTGCCTCGCCATAGCGGATCGAGCGCAGGACGATGGCCTCTGTCCTGACCGCGCCCGGCATGCTCACCCGAGCCTTTCGTGGCCGGCAAAAGCTATACTTTTTGAAGTAATGGCGAGGGTGACCATCTACACCACCGATCCGTGCGCACGGTGCGGCAATGCCAAGGCGCTGCTCTCTCAGCGGGGCATCGAGTTCGACGAGGTCAATCTGTCAAAGGACCCGGTCGGACGAGCCGAGTTGTCCCGCCGCACCGGGCTTATGACGTTTCCGCAGATCACGGTCGGCGACCGGACCCTGGGCGGTTTCGACGATCTGTGCGACGCCGATCAGGACGGCCGGCTCAGCGAGCTGCTGGCGGATCGCTGAGCCACCGCCGGTCGGCGCCGGCGGGGCCGTGGCTGACAGCTTTCACAGACATAGCTCCCTCGGCCGGCGGCCACCAGCTTGACGATGGTGGCGCCGCACCGGGGGCAGGGCTCACCGGCGCGGCGGTGGACCAGAAACTGGTCCTGGAAGCTGCCGCGCAGGCCGTCGGCGTCGCGGTAGTCGTCGATCGTGGCGCCCCCCGCCCCGATCCCCGCGCGCAGCGACGACACCACCGCGCGGTGCAGCTCCCCGAGCTGGGCGACGGTCAGCCGGCCGGCCGGCCGCAGCGGATGGACGCGGGCCCGGAACAGGGCCTCGTCGGCGTAGATGTTGCCCACCCCCGCGATCCGGCGCTGGTCGAGCAGGAATGCCTTCACCGGTGCCCGGCGCCCGCGGGCCAGCGCCCGCAGGTGGGGCTCGGTGAATCCGGGGCCGAGCGGCTCGACTCCCAGACGCGCGGCGAAGAAGTCGTCCGCGGCCCGCCTGCCCCGGGCCAGCTCGGCGGTGCCGAACCGGCGAGGGTCGCAGACCAGCAGCCGGTGTCCATCGTCGAGCTCGAGGCGGGCGCGGACGTGGCCCGCTGTCGCGATGGGGTCGTAGAGCAGGGTCCCGGTCATTCGAAGATGCATCAGCAGGAACAGCTCTCCCAGGCCCCAGACCAGGTACTTCCCGCGACGCCAGAGGCGCTCGACCGTGCGACCGGCCAGCGCGCCGCTGAGCTCGGCAGGCGCCAGGGGCCGGCACCAGCGGGCATCGAACACCTCGACGCGCTCCAGGCGCCGGCCCTCCACGCGGGGAGCCAACTGACGGACGATGGTCTCGACCTCGGGCAGCTCGGGCACGGGTCGAGTATCGCAACCGGGTTCCCGGCGGCCGCCGGAGACGGCCACCGGGCCGCGGCGGCTATGCGGCGGGCGCTCCGCTGGGCTCGTTGGCCCGCCAGGACTGCTCGTCCTCGATGATGCCCCGAATCATCTCCCGCAGTTCGGCGTTGTCCTCGTGCTTGTGGATCGAGACCGCATGCTGGGCCGCCGCCTCGATGACCTCGTCCTCCTCGCCAATGATCGTCAGCGTGCAGTTGCTCTCGCTCGGCGCGCGCCGGCAGTCCGCCACCTTCCGGGCCATACCCGTCTCCTTTCGTCCGGTGAGCGCGTTTCTACGCCGGTCGACGGTCGAAGTCAACCGCCTGCGGCGTGCGCGCGCGGATGCGCGTCGTGGTAGACGTCACGCAGCCGCTCGGCCGAGAGATGGGTGTAGATCTGGGTCGTCGCGATGTCGGCGTGGCCCAGCATCTCCTGCAGCGAGCGCAGGTCGCAGCCCCCGGCCAGCAGGTGGGTGGCGAACGTGTGGCGCAGGGTGTGAGGGCTCATCCGGTCGGCCAGGCCGGCGGCGCGGGCATGGCGCTGGATGATCTTGTAGAGCCCCTGGCGGCTCAGCCCGCCGCCCCGCCGGTTGACGAACAGGCGAGCCTCCTCGCGCTCGCCGACGAGGGCCGGGCGTCCGGCGGCCAGGTAGGCGCCGACCGCCCTGACCGCCTGGCGCCCCACCGGGACCAGTCGCTCCTTGGAGCCCTTGCCACGGGCGCTCAGGATGCCCCCGTCGAGGTCGAGGTCGCCCATCTCGAGGGAGATCGCCTCCGACGCCCGCAGGCCGCAGGCGTACATGACCTCGAGCAGCGCCCGGTCGCGCAGCGACGAGGGGTCGCTCCCCGCCGGCTGGCTGAGCAGACGCTGGACCTCGGCCCGGGCCAGGACTTGGGGAAGCCGAGGGCGGCGCTTGGGGCCCTCCAGGCGGGCCGCCGGGTCGTGGTCGAGCAGGCCCTCCCGTCGCAGGTGGCGATAGAAGGAGCGCAGGCACGCCACCTTGCGCTGGACCGTCGCCGGCGCGACCGGCGGCCGCTCTGGGCCGCCGCTGGCCAGGCCGGTGATGAAGTTGCGCAGCTGGCGATCGGTCGCCTCCAGCGCGTCGGTGTCGGAGGCGTCCAGGAACCGGCCGAACTGCAGCAGGTCAGAGCGGTAGGCCTCGAGGGTGTTGCGGGAGAGCCCGCGCTCGAGCTCGAGGTAGGCGAGGAAGTCCAGCACGAGGTCCTGGAACGTGCGAGCGGCGGGCCGGGTCGGCGTGGTGGCCACGACCGAGGATTCGGCCCGCCGGCCTGCCCTCCTTGACGCTGCAAGCCGGCATTCAGCCCCGGCTCGACCGCAGGGCCCGCAGCCACAGCAGCCCCACCAGTGACTTGGCGTCCTCGCAGGCGTCGATCGCCTCGTCCAAGCGCGCCAGCGGCCAGGGCACGACCTCGATGCGCTCGTTCTCGCCGGCCTGCGCGTCGGCATCCGCGAGCTCGGTTGCCAGATAGACGACCACCCGCTCGTCGCTGAAGCCGGGACTGGTGTAGAAGGCGTCCAGCTCGCGCCAGCTCGCGGCCGACTTGCCGACCTCCTCCGCCAGCTCTCGCTGGGCGGTCTGGAGCGGCCGCTCGTCCTCGACGTCGAGCTTGCCGGCCGGCAGCTCCAGGAGCGCGGGATCGTTCACCGGCTCACGTGGCTGGCGCACGAGCCAGACCTTCTCGTCGTCGTGGGCCACCACCGCGACCGCCCCCTGATGGCTGACCACCTCCCGCTCGACCTCCTCGCCGTCGGCGTGGCGCCAGCGCTCGACGCGTGCCGACACGATGCGCCCCTCCCACTTGGTCTCGGAGCCCAGCCGCTCGAAGCCCTCGCTCATGGCGCGGGACGCTAGAGCATGTCGGCCAGCACCCGCCCGGCGGACAGGGCGGCGGCGAAGAAGGGTGGGTCGTCGCGCAGCTCGCGGCCCATGGTTCGGACGGGAAGGCCGCTTCGCTCGTATCCGTCCAGGTCGGCCGCGGCCCGCCGGACCTCGTGCCGGTCGCCGACCTCTCCGGCGAACCCCTCCGGCAGCGCCACCACCACCGGGCGCAGCAGCAACTCCAGCACGGTGCGCGTGTGATGCGAGACGCCTCGGTGGCGCGGACGCGGATCGCCCTGCGACATGCGCGCCACCATCAGCGTCTGGCACCCCAGCGACAGGGCGGCATGCGCCGAGTCCAGCGCCGCCATCCCGCCGTGTCCGAGAGCCGACGCCGACCCCAGGATGCCCGGTCCCGGCGCACAGACCGCCGCGTCCCAGTCGCCCGCGCCCAGGCCGTGGTCGAGAGCGCCGATGGTGGTGATCGCCTCCGCGTCGCCGCCGTAGGCGGGCCCGCCCGTCACGTGCGCGGCCAGCATGCCGCGCTGTCGCAGATCGGGGACCACGGTCGACAGCGCGCCGGGCAGGGCGCCCCCCGGGGTCTGAACGTAACCGAGCCGCGCGCCGGGGGCCGCGTGGGCGAAAGCCCACGCCAGGGGCGGCAGCTGCCCGTGCAGCCCGCACACCGCCACCGGCCGCTCGAGCGGCACGGCCAGCTCCTCCTGCTCCACCGGGCCCACCGGGTGCTGCAGGCTCGTGTAGTTGAGCTTCATGACATGAGCCCCCGCCGCCCCGGGTGCGCCCAGCCCGCGGGTCAGGTTGGCGTGCACCAGGTCGAACCCCCCGGAGCCCAGCCCCAGGTCGCGAGCCTCTACATTGACCACCACCTCGTCGCCCGTTTGAGCGCCGCCGACCAGGCCGACGTCGGCCAGCGCCGGCCGGCGCTCGCCCCCCACGTCGACCTCCAGCCGCTGCATCCGCGAGTCCGGATCGCCGGCCTCGACCACCACTCCCTGGCGGAGCTTCAGCATTCGGCCGCGGCGTCCAGCAGCGCGAGCGCGACGTCGAGCATTCCCTCGAGCGCCGCCACGCTGACCCGCTCGCCCGGCTCGTGGTTGCGCTCGGTGCCGTTCGCCAGGTTGACGCAGCTCAGCCCCGCCGCCTCGAAGGCATTGGCGTCCGAGGCGCTGCCGGTCGCGATGCGCCGCGGCTCGTAGCCGCAGGCCCGCAACGCCGCCTCGGCGGCCCGAACCGCGGGAGCGCTGGGACGGGTGCGGTAGCCCTGGAACTTCTTCTCCACCCTGACGTCGAGGTCGCACTCGGCGGCGTTGGCGGCGTCCTGCAGGTGGTCGACGATCTCGCTCACCATCGCCTCGACCTTCGCGTCCACCAGCGATCGCGTCTCCGCCTCGACCCGGCAGCGCTCGGGCACGACGTTGGTGGATGCGCTGCCGCCCTCGACGCGCCCGACGTTGACGGTGGTGTCCTCGTCGATTCGGCCGAGCCGCATCGCGACTACGCCGCGGGCGGCCGCGGCGATCGCGCTGCGTCCCTCCTCGGGCCGGATCCCGGCGTGGGCGGCCGTGCCATGGAAGTCGGCGTCGATGCGGTAGTACGTCGGCGAGGCCAGGACGATCTCGCCGATCGGGGAGGCGTGGTCGAAGACGTAGCCGAAGTCGCAGCGCAGCCGACCGACGTCGAACGCCTTGGCGCCCACCAGGGCGTTCTCCTCGGAAACCGTGTACAGCAGCTCGAGCCCGACCGGCGCGTCGGACGTCGCGCAGCGGCGGGCCACCTCGAGCATCACCGCCACCGCCGCCTTGTTGTCGGCTCCGAGGATGCCCGGGTGGGCGTTCACCCATCCACCGTCCACCACCTGCGGCTCGATGGGGGCCTGGGGGACGACCGTGTCGACATGGGCGCAGAGCAGCACCGTCCGATCGGCCCCGCCCGGGATCCGGGCCAGCAGGTTGCCGCATTCCGCATCGGTCGTCTGGCCTGCGTCGTCCTCCTCGACCTCGAGGCCCAGGCCGCGCAGCTCCGCCGCCACGCGGTCGGCGCACGGGCGCTCGCGCCCGAACGGGCTGGGAATCCGGCACAGCTCCTGGAACAGCTCGTTGAGGCGGCGGCGCTCCGCCTCGGTGGCGCGGTTCACCGCCGCGCGGCCCGCTCGCCCGTCTCAGGCTGGGTCTCGACGGCAGGCTCGGCGGGCGCGCCGGCCAGGGCGCGCTTCAGGGCCGCCCCCACGAACTCCCGGAACAGCGGCGCCGGCCGCTCGGGTCGCGACTTGAACTCCGGGTGGAACTGCGAGGCCACGAAGAACGGGTGCTCGGAGGGCCGTAGCTCGATCACCTCGACCAGCCGCTCGTCCGGCGAGGTACCCGAGAACACCAGGCCGGCGTTCGACAGCCGCTTGCGCAGGAGGTTGTTGACCTCGTAGCGGTGGCGGTGGCGCTCGTAGACCACCGCCTCGCCGTAGATGTCCCGCGCGCGGGTTCCCTCGTGGAGCTTGATGGGATCGGCCCCCAGCCGCATGGTGCCGCCTAGGTCGGCGACCTCCTTCTGCTCGGGCAGGAGGTCGATGACCGCGTGCGGGGTCTCGGGGTCGAACTCGGTGGAGTTGGCGCCGTCCATGTCGGCCACGTTGCGGGCGAACTCGGCCACCGCTAGCTGCATGCCCAGGCAGATACCGAGGTAGGGGATTCGCCGCTCGCGGGCGACCCGCGCGGCGGCGATCTTGCCCTCGACCCCGCGGCCTCCGAAGCCGCCCGGGATGAGGATCCCGTCGGCGTCCAGCAGGGCCTCGCTGGCCCGGGCGGGGTCCAGGTTCTCGGAGTCCACCCAGTCGATCTCCACCTGGCAGCCGTGGTCGAAGCCGGCATGGCGCAGGGCCTCGACCACCGACAGGTAGGCGTCCTCGAGTCGCACGTACTTGCCGACCAGGGCGATGCGCACCGCCTCGCCGGAGGCGTCGGCGCGGCGGGTCAGCTCCTCCCAGCCGCCCAGCTGCGGGTCGCGAGCCTCGATCCCGAAGTGCTCGAGGATGAAGTCGTCCACGCCCTCGTCCCTGAAGACCAGCGGGACCTTGTAGATGTTGTCGACGTCGCGTGCCGAGACGATCGCCTCCTCAGGCAGGGACGCGAAGAGCGCAATTTTGCGCCTGATCTCCACCGACAGCGCACTATCGGAGCGGCAGACGAGCATGTCAGGGGCGATGCCGATGCGGCGAAGCTCGTTGACCGAATGCTGGGTCGGCTTGGTCTTGAGCTCTCCGGCGTGGCCCACGTAAGGGACCAGCGTGAGGTGGATGAACATGCACCTCACGCGGCCGGCCTCCACCGGGAACTGCCGGATCGCCTCCAGGAAGGGCAGCGACTCGATGTCGCCGACCGTCCCCCCGATCTCGGTGATGACCACGTCCACGTCGGCCGACTCGGCCACCACCCGGATGCGCTGCTTGATCTCGTCGGTGATGTGGGGAACCACCTGGACGGTCGCGCCCAGATAGCCGCCCCGGCGCTCCCGGCGGATCACGCTGTGGTACACGGCGCCCGCAGTGACGTTGGAGCTGCGGCTGGTGTTGGCGTCGGTGAAGCGCTCGTAGTGGCCGAGGTCGAGGTCGGTCTCGGCGCCGTCCTCGGTGACGAACACCTCGCCGTGCTGGTAGGGGGACATCGTCCCCGGGTCGACATTGATGTAGGGGTCGAGCTTCTGCAGCTGGACGCTCAGCCCTCGGGCCACCAGCAGCCGCCCGATCGACGCGGCCGCGATGCCCTTGCCCAGCGAGGAGACGACGCCGCCGGTGATGAAGATGAAGCGGGTCTTCGGACGGGCGTCGGACATGCGGTCAGCCGGGTCTGCCGAGCGAGTCTAGCCGGCGCAGGAGCGGAGTCCGGTCCACCAGCCCCGAGATCGAGCGAAACTCGCCGTAGACCGTGACCGCGCCCATCACCACGACCGCGACCAGCTGTCCGGCCGGAGCCAGCGAGAGGACGATCCACAGCCCGGCCAGGGCGCCGAGCACGTTCGAGCCGGTGTCCCCGAGCATCGCCCGCTCGCGCAGGTCGTAGAGCCCCACGACCAGGGCGGGACCGACGAACAGGCCGAGGGAAGCGAGCGGTCGCGCGTCCCAGGCGCCGACGGTGAGCGCGGCGCCCAGCACGGCGAACAGCTTGAAAGACCGGCCCGGGCGCAGGTCGAGGAGGTTGAACAGGTTGGTGGCCAGCACCAGGACGGCGACCGCCAACAGGTAGTGGGCGGCGCTCAGCCCCTGTCCGGCGAGCGCGAACAGCGCCAGCCCGAGCGAGCCGGCCGCCTTGAGCGCCCCGCTGCTGAGTCCGCCCCCCAGCACCGCGGCTCCGTGTCCGCGCCACCCCCGCGGCTCGCCCGCCAGGACGTCGTCGAACAGGCCGAGGAACGCCACGCCGAACACGTACAGCGCCACCGGGCGAAGCTCGTCGCGCAGCAGCGCGGCACCGGTTAGCTCGTCCACCGCCGCCAGCGGGACGAGCGCCAGCGCCGCGGCGGCGATGATGATCACGCCGGCGGGCAGCGGCAGGCGCCGTCCCCGGTAGTTCTCGCGCTCCAGGCCCGCGGTCGAGAGGGCTCGCAGCGTGGGACCGGCGATCAGGAAGGCGACGGCGAGGGCGACGACCGGCGGAAGCGCCTGCACCTGACGCTAGATGACCGGTTCCGCGCCCGCACGTGCGCGGGGGCGCGGAAGGTGGTGACGGGTGCCGGAGGGCCAGCAGGACGACCGGTGCGGTATGGGCGAGCCCGATGACCCCGATCCAGCGAAGCTGTTCCGGGTCATCCGCGTGCGCGGGGTCGGGGGATCGGTCATCTATCGCCGAGGGCCGCCGGCGGCGTTGGGCAGCAGGGCCTGGGCGGTGTCCTTGACCCCGTAGGCTCCGTTGGCGCCCGCCAGGGTGAACACCAGCGCCGCCTGCCCCACCCCCTGGTCGAGATTGTCGACGCTGGCCAGGCGCCGGGCGTTGAACCAGCGGATCTGGGACGGCGCGGTGGTGCTCGACTCCACCCCGACGACCTGGGTGCCGCCCGCGGTCAGCCCATTGACCAACCCCCCCTCGAATGCGTTCGTCCCCGCCGCCCAGGGGGCGTTCTCGTCGCGCGCGGCCCGGTAGAGGACGACCGCGGTCATGCCGCTGAGCTGCCCGCTGGACGACACCAGCAGGGACCGCTGGACCTGCCGGATCAGGCCGCCGCCGCGCACGAACGCCGTCCCCACCTGGGTGCCGAAGCGCCTGAGGGTGGCCGGGCTGGGCGGCGTGGCGCTCGCCCCCTGGCCGGGGATGGCGGCCGGCGGCACCGGCTCGCGGATGACGGTCACGGCGGTGAGGCGTCCGCCCGTGTCGGTGAGCGCCGCGCGGGTCCGGCGAATGGTGCTGTCGGGCAGGCTGCCCAGGCCGATGAGCCCGACGCGCTGGCCCGCCAGCCGGCCCTCTACCAGCAGCGGGTAGACCGCCTGCTGGATGCGGCGCTGCTCGAGGAGCTGACTGCGCAGGCCCGCCGACTGGACGCGCGATCGACGCACGTCGGCGCGCAGCGAGTCGCGCAGGTTGCGCTCGGCGCTCGAGACGAGGCCGCGGTCGCCGATCGCAACTCCCAACAGGAGGCCCACCATCAGGGCGAGGAAGACGGCGACCAGCGTCAGCGCGTGGTAGCGGAAGTCGAACATCTCAGTGCGTTGCCGCGCGTGCGCGTGGAAGCCTAGCTGGCGCCCCTGGTCCTAGAGATCGACGCCGAGCAGGACCCGCAGCTTGAGCCACATGAGGTCAGCGACGTCCCGCAGGCCCGGGGTGGTCAGCACGATGGCGAGCAGCGTGATGGCTCCCGCCGCCAAAACCAGCATCAGCGGCGAGGAGCCGGGGCGCGGGCGGTACAGCCGGCTCACGCCCTTGGCGTCCACCAGGATCTCCCCGATCCGCAGGCGGGTGAGGAAGGTAGACGACATCCCGCGCCGGTTCTTGTCCAGGAACTCGACGAGGTTGAAGTGCGAGCCGACCGAGACGATCAGGCGCGCCCCCTTCTCCGCCGCGATCAGCATCGCCACGTCCTGGCTGGTGGCCGGGGCCGGCACCACCTTGTAGGGCAGCCCGAGGTGCTCGAGGCGCTCACGTCCCGGGGCGCGGCCGTCCGGATAGGCGTGGACCACCAGCTCGGCGCCACTGCGCAGCGCCGGCTCGGTGGCGGAGTCCATGTCGCCCACCACCATGTCGGCCTCGAATCCCTCCTCGAGGATCGTGTCGGCGCCGCCGTCCACGCCGACCAGCACCGGACGGACATCCCGGATGTAGGGGCGCAGCGCCCGCAGGTCGCGCTTGTGGTCCACCCCACGGACCACGATCAGGGCGGTCCGGTCGCGGAACTCGGTCGAGAACTGCGGAAGCTCGAGCTTGCCCGCCAGCAGCTCGCGCTCTTGGACCATGTGCTCGACGGTGTTGTGGGCGAAGGCCTCGAGCGCCTCGCCGATCTCCCGGCGGCGCTCGTCGGTCAGCGCCTGGACCAGCATGGGGTCCTGGACGGTGCCCCGGGCGATGAGCTGGCCGCGGCGCAGGATCTCGTCGCCGCGGATCACGAGCGGGTCGCCGTCGCGGAGCTCCTCGAACAGCGGGGCGCCGGGGGCGTCGACGAGGTGTATCCCC
>DATAEY010000102.1:0-3026 GCA_036257715.1 Solirubrobacteraceae bacterium
GAGGCCGTCATCCAGCCGCAGGCCGGGCACACCCGGCCGGGGCGTCGCAGCCCCTCCTCGTAGAGGAGCGCCTCGACGCGGCGCTCGTAGAGCGCGGCGAGGACGTCGTCCAGCCCGGCGGCGGCCCGGCCGTTGGCGCCGACCCCCGCGGCGAGCCGGTCGAGCGCCTGGCGCTCGCGTCGGCGCCGCTGGGACTCCAGGACGTCAGACGCCGCTCCACGGACCTCCTCGGCGGACGAGTGCTCGACGTCGACATCGATCCGTCCGGCCAGACGTGCGCGCACGTCGGGGTGGAGCTTGCTCTCCAGCGTCCCCCACAGCTCGCCCGGCATCCCGATCAGCAGGTGCTCGACCGGGCGCCGACGCAGGTGGCGGTACAGCGCATCCGCCGCGCGGCGCAGGTGGTCCTCGACGTCCTCCTGGATCGATCGCTGGTAGCGCGCCTGCGACCAGCCCCCCTGGTCGTGCTGGCCGTGCACCTCGTCCTGGAACGAGGCCACCTCGACGAGCCGCTCGCTGGAGCCGCACAGCAGGCGGGTGGTGCGCCGGTTCACCAGGACGACGCAGACATCCGGGACTGCCACCAGGTCGGCCAACGGCTCCACCCACGGGCTGTCGTCGATCACCACCCCGGAGTCGATCGGGCGCGGCAGGCGGATCGGCTCGAACAGCCCCGCGGGGCCGCAGCAGTACAGCGCCAGGGCGTGGGCCCCGCGGGCGAAGTCCCCCCGCTCCAGGAACGAGCGAGCCCGCTGGACGTCCTCCAGCAGGGCGGCGCGCGCGTCGTGCGATAGCCCGGAGGCGTCGCGGGCGCGGCGCTCTGCCTGGTCGCACAGGGACGTGATCGCGGAAGCCCGGGCCGACGGGGTGGGCAGCTCGCTGGGGTCCAGACGCAGGAACAGGCTGAGCACCCTCGCGCCCGGCGGGTGCAGCGCGGCGAGGCGGCGCAGCGTGCCGGGATCGAGGTCGTCGAGCTGCACGTCCGGGCGCCCGGCTAGCCGCGCCGGGCGCGCGCCGGGGCGGTCCGGAAGACGTTGTCCCAGAACGGGGCGCTGATCCCGAAGCCGCGGCTGTCGTCCTGGAAGTGGTGGCGCATGTGCAGCTCGCGCAGCCGGCGGCCCAGCGACGTGCGCGGCTGCCCGTGGTGGAGGTGGTAGTGGAGCATGTCGTAGGCCAGATAGCCGGCCAGGAAGCCGGCGCCCAACGCGAATCCGGCCGCGGGGCCGAGGACGACGATGAAGGCGGCCACGTAGGCGCTGGCCAGGGGAACGCTGACCGAGGGCGGCATGACCAGGCGCAGCGGGTCGTTGGGGTGGTCGTGGTGGACGCCGTGAACGATCCAGTGCAGCCGCGCGCCCGGGCCCTGGTCGGGCTCGAAATGGAAGACCAGCCGGTGGATCCAGTACTCGCTGAACGTCCAGAACAACCATCCGGCCGCCGCCCAGGCCACGGCCACCGCCGCCGCCTCGCGGTCGAGGGCCAGGGCGGCCAGCACGGCGATCGCGGGAACGAAGATCGCCACCGGGACCAGATGGTGGACGCGCGAGAGACGGTCGAGGGCACCGGACTCGAACATGCGCGGCGACGCCCGCAGGACATCGGCCCGGGAGGGGGCCTCGCCCGAAGCCGGCGGGGTCATCGCCGTCGCGCCGTCCGGCGCGCGGTACGCCAGGAACGCCCTGTCTGATGGCGACGACATGGGGCGAGTCAGACTACCGCGGCGGCAGCCGGAAAAGCCACCCGCGGGCGTGGCCGGGTGGCACGGCCACGTCTCGCCGTCGCCGTCGTCCACCGCGCGGCTTGCCGCCGCCACGACAGGGGTAATGGGGTGGCATGCCGCAGCAGTCCCTCGCCGGCTCGGTGGTGACGGTGACCGGCGCCTCGGCCGGAGTCGGCCGCGCCACCGCCCGCGCCTTCGCCGACCGCGGCGCGGCCGTCGCGCTGCTGGCCAGAGGCGGCGAGGGCCTGGAGGCGGCGCGCCGCGAGGTGGAGCAGCGCGGCGCCCGCGCGGTGGCGCTGCCGGTCGACCTGGCCGACTTCGACGCGGTCGACGCCGCGGCCGAGACCGCGGAGCGCGAGCTGGGGCCGGTCGACGTCTGGGTCAACGATGCGATGGCGTCGGTGCTCGCCCCGGTGTGGGAGGTGGAGCCCGACGAGTTCCGCCGCGCCACGGAGGTCACCTACCTGGGTGCCGTACACGGCACGATGGCCGCCCTGCGCCGGATGCGGGCGCGCGATCGCGGGACGATCGTCCAGGTCGGCTCGGCCCTGGCCTACCGCGCCATCCCGCTCCAGTCCGCCTACTGCGGCTCCAAGCATGCGCTGCGCGGGTTCACCGACTCCGTCCGCTGCGAGCTGATGCACGAGCGCTCGGGCGTGCACCTTACGATGGTGCACCTGCCGGCGCTCAACACCCCCCAGTTCGACACGGTGCGCTCGCGACTGCCGCGCAAGCCCCAGCCGGTCCCGCCGATCTTCCAGCCCGAGGTCGCCGCGGAGGGAATAGTGCTGGCGGCCCGGGCGCGCCGCCGCGAGGTGTGGGTGGGCGGGTCGACGGTGCTCACGATCGCGGGCAACAAGGTGGCGCCCGCGCTGGCCGACCGCTACCTGGCCCGCAGCGGGTTCGACTCCCAGCAGACCGACGAGCCCGCCGACCCCGATCGGCCCGACAACCTGTTCGAGCCGGTCCCCGGCGACCGTGGCGCCCACGGGCGCTTCGACGAGCGGTCGAAGCCCGAGAGCCTGCAGCTGCGGGCGACCGCCCATCGGCGCAAGCTGCTGATCGCGGCGTCGGCGCTGGCGAGCGGCCTGGCCGTGCTCTGCCGGCGCTGAGCCGCCTCCTGGGTCCGCGCGCTAGGTCTCCGCGGCCCGCGCCTCGGCCACGGCGATCTCGCGCTCGTGCTCGACCCCCACGGTGCGCCTGAGCTCCACGCAGGCAGCTCCGACACCACACCCAGTTCCGCGGCGAGCGCCAGAGCGAGCGCATCCTCGTCGGCGTCCCTACTTCCCCGGCCAGACGCCGCGCT
>DATAEY010000103.1:0-20521 GCA_036257715.1 Solirubrobacteraceae bacterium
TTCGCCGATCGTGCAGGCCGCGAACGGGGCGAGGTACTGCAGGCCCGTTGGGGAGTCGGCAGTCGCGGCCACGACCGCCGTGTACTGCAGCGCCCCGCGGGCCGCCAACTCGTCCACCACCTCCGCAAGCGCGGCTTTCCGTTCGCCGATGGAGGCGTAGACGCACTTCACCCCAGTCCCGCGCTGGGCGAGGATCGCGTCGAGAGCGGAGACGAGGACACGCCCGCCCGCTTCGATTTCATCGCCGACCGGACTGGCGTGTACCGCATCCGCCGGCTCGACGACGGTAGGACGGTGGCCCGGCTGGTGGTCTCTCGCCGCCGCTAGCGGTCCCCCGCCTCCCGCCGGCGCGCCTGGGCGTCGGCGCCCGACTGCATGAGCCCGGTCCCGCCGCACCAGGGACAGACCACCGCCTTGGGCTCACCGCCGAGCCTGGAGATGACGCTGCCGGTTCCGCGGCAGGGCCTGCACCGCTCGTCGCGCTCAGGCTCCGCCGAGCCGCTGCGGTCCGTGGGTTGGGCGGGCACCGGCGGGCGAGCCTACCGCCTGAGCGCCGACGCACCCCGCACGCCCCGCGGCGGCGGTCGCGCCGGCCGGACGCCTCAGGCTCGGGCGCAGGCGGCCGCGCGCATCTCGTTCAGCGGCGCCGGGCGGCCCGACCAGCGCTCGAATGAGAGCGCGCCCTGGCGAACCAGCACCTCCAGGCCGTCCACCACCACGGCCCCGGCGCGGCGGGCGGCGGACACCAGCTCGGTCTCCGGCTCGGCGTAGGGAAGGTCGACCACGCAGCGGTACGCCGCGAGCGACTCCGGCGCGAGCGGCAGGTCGTGCCATGGGCTGGCTCCCGGGAGGATGCCCACCGCGGTGCAGTTGACCAGCAGATCGGCCGGCTCGGCGCGCTCGGCGACCCGCCCCCCCAGCCGCGCGCACAGCTCCCGCGCCCGCTCGGGGGTCCGGTTCCAGACCATCACCTCCGCCGCCCCCGCGCTGATCAGCCCCCACACCGCCGCGCGGGCGCTGCCCCCGGCTCCCAGCACCATGACCCGAGCGCCGGCGGGCGGCTGTGGGAGGGCGGCGAGCAGGCCCGGGGAGTCGGTGTTGTCGGCATCGATGCGCCCCCGGTCGAAGCTCAGCAGGTTCGCCGCGCCGATCGCCCGGGCCGCCTCCGTGGCCGTGTCCGCAAGCTCGAGCGCCCGCTCCTTGTGGGGAATGGTCACGTTGGCCCCCACGAAACCGGCCGCCGGAAGCGCGGGGACCACCTCGGTCACCAGGTCGGGCGGGACCGGCAGAAGCTGGTAGCGCCAGCCCGCCAGCCCGAGCGCCCGGTACGCGGCCTCGTGGATCGCGGGCGAGCGGCTATGGGCGACGGGCCAGCCGAGGACGCCGGCGCGCCTCAGCCGCACTTGACCGGCGAGCGGCCGCCCTCCGCCGCCCGCGCCTGGCTGTAGCGCTCGGCGTCGCGCTGGAACTGCTGGAAGCTGGTAGAGAACGCGTGCTCGCCGCATGTCCCGGGCTTGACCACGAAGTACAGGACCCTCGACTGCGCCGGGTGGGCGGCGGCCTCGATCGCTGCCAGCCCGGGATTGCCTATGGGGGTGGGCGGAAGCCCGCGGTGTATGCGGGTGTTGTAGGGCGAGTCGAGGCGCAGCTCGGATTCGCGCAGCGCCCGGGTCTGGTTGTTGAGCGCGTAACGCAGAGTGGCGTCGATGCCCAGCGGGTAGCCGATCTTCAGCCGGTTGTAGATGACCGCGGCCACCAGGCGACGGTCTCGCGGAACCGCCGCCTCGCGCTCGACCATCGATGCGATGATCAGCACGTCGTAGGGCGTCAGGTGCTTGCTGCGCGCGTAGCCGAGATCGACCCGCGCGAAGCGCTGCTTGAACGTGGTCAGCTGCTTGCGAACCAGCTCGGAGACCGGCGCGCCGACGCGGACCTGATAGGTCGCCGGGAACAGGAACCCCTCCAGGTTGGGCGTCGAGGCCGGAGCGCCGTATGCGCGTGGGTCCAGGAAGGCCGATCGGCGGCTGGCGGCGGCGTAGCTTCCGCGCAGCGAGGTGTCGGCCAGCAGCTTGGTTAGCTCGTGGCGCGTCCGGCCCTCGGTGATCGTGAGGTCGGTGGTGGGCGCGGGGGGCGGCCCCTTGCTCAGCGCATCCAGCGCGGCGCCGTAGCTCATCCCGCGCCGCAGGCGGTAGGCGCCGGGCTTGATGTCCACGCCGTCGAGCTGCGCTCTGAGCCGAAACAGGAAGGCCGACGAGATCACATCGCGCTGCGCCAACCGGCGGCCGGCCTCCGCCACCGAGGCGCCCCTCGGGATCGTGACCGAGACCGTGCCCTCGCCGCTGCCGTGCAAGGGCTGGAACAGGGCCAGGAAGAACCAGAGCACGGCCAGGCCGACGACCCCGGCGACGACGACCGGCACCCACCTGGCGATCCCCCCGGACTGCCCGCCCATCACCCTGGGGCGGCGTGCCGCCGACGGCGGCTCGTCCAGCGCGCTCCAGTCCTCCACCGGCTCGCGATCGAGGACCATGGACGGCGCCTGGCTCGCCGGGCCCCGGTGGACGGTCGGACCAGGGGCGGCGATCGGCTCGGACGGCTCGGAAGGTTGCACGGGCGACGTCCGGCGCGGAGCCGGCGGCGGTGCTCCCTGCGTCGGGGCGCTGGGCGTCGGTGTCGCGTCCGGTGGCTGCGGCGGTGGCGCCGGCGTCTCGACGCGAGCGTCGGGCGGGGCGGCGGGCGGCGGTTGCGTCGCGCCGAACGCGACGCCCTCGCGTTGCGCGCGCCGCGCCTCCCGCTCGGCGCGGGCTCGCTCGCGCTCCTCGCTGGTGCGCTCCTCCGGCGGGGTCGTGTCGCGGTCGAAAAGGCCCATGGAAGCCCAGGCGGCCGCCGGACGACGTCTGCGGCGGGCTCGCCGGTCTCCGCTGGCGGCCCGTGCCGGCACCGCCGCGCCGGGCCCCCTCGGCGGCCACAGCCTACTCGTCACGGCGGCCGACGGCCGTCCGCCCTCGGAGCCCGATCAGGACGACGTCCCCGACCGTCGCGCCAGCCAGCCCTCCAGCAGGTGAGCCGCGGCCCGGGAGTCCTCGTCCGCCGAGCCCGGCGTGCGCTGCGCCAGGCGGGTGGTCAGTCGCTCGTCGTAGAGCTCGACCGGCACAGGGAAGAGCTGCTCGCGCAGCCGCTCGGCGAAGGCCCGCGCGGCGACGGTCTGCTCGGAGTCGCCTCCGCTCAGGGTCACCGGAAGCCCCACCACCACCCGCCCCACCCCGCGGGCGCGGACCAGCGACCGGATGCGCTCCACCCCGGACTCGGTCGTCGGTTGGGTGACCGCGGCGATCGGCGTGGCCAGCGTGCCGGTGGGGTCGCTGAGCGCGCAGCCGCAGCGGGCGCTGCCGAAGTCCAGCGCCAGGACGCGCATCAGCGCAGCGAGGCCTCGATCGCCTCCCGAGCGGCTCTCAGCGCGTCGCCGAGCTTGGACGGATCGCGCCCGCCCGCACGCGCCATGGTGTCGCGGCCGCCGCCGCCTCCACCTGTGACCCCGGCGGCCACCCGCACGATGTCGCCGGCCCTGACTCCCCGCTCGACGAGAGCGGGTGCCACGCTGGCCACGAACAGGACCCGGCCGTCGCCGACCGCGGCGAGCACGATCGCGGCGTCGCCGAGCTTGGACCTCACCCGGTCCATCACCGTGAGCAGCGCCTTCTCGTCGTCGGCGGCGACCGCCTCGGCGAGGATCACCGCGCCGTCCGCGCGACTGGCGCGGGCGGCCAGCTCGTCGACGTCCACATCGGCCGTCGCTGCCCCGTCCCGGCCGCCCGTCCGCCCCTCGCGCTTGAGCTGCTGGACGCGCTCGAGGGCGCGGCCCGGTGCGGCCCGAAGCGCGGCCTCGACCTCGGCCAGCTCGGCGTCGCGCCGGCGCATGTAATCGACCGCGGCGGGACCGGTGATGGCCTCGATGCGGCGGACGTTGGCGGCGCTCGAGCCCTCGCTGAGGATCTTGAACAGGCCGACCTCGCCGGTTAGACGGACGTGGGTGCCGCCGCACAGCTCACGCGAGAAGGAGCCGTCGCCCACCTCGACCATCCGGACGACGTCGCCGTACTTCTCGCCGAACAGCGCCATCGCCCCCAGGCGCCTGGCCTCCTCGAGCGTCGTGGTCAGCGCCCGGACCGGGGTGTCGGCCTCGACCCAGGCGTTGACCTGGTCCTCGATGTCCCGGCGCTCCTCGGCCGTGAGCGCCTGGCCGTGGGTGAAGTCGAAGCGCAGCTTGTCGGGCCCCACGTAGGAGCCCGCCTGGCGCACGTGGGTCCCCAGCCGGGATCGCAGCGCCGCGTGCAGCAGGTGCGTCGCGGTGTGGTTGGCCTCGGTGGCGCGCCGCGCCCGCGGATCCACGCGAGCCACGACCCGCTCGCCGGGCTCCAGGCCCCCGCGATCGAGCTCGAGCTCCACCGCCTGGTCGTCGCCCAGCCGGTAGACCTCCGTCACGCGGGCGTGGCATCCGCCCGCCTCGCATTCGATCGCGCCGGCATCCGACACCTGTCCGCCGCCCGCGGCGTAGAACGGCGACTCCACCAGCTTGACCAGCGCCCGGCCGTCGTGGTGGGCCACGGCGCCGACCGTGGTGTGCTGCTCCACGGTCTCGTAGCCGGTGAACTCGGTCTCGAAGTCGGCCGCTGCCGCGAACGACCGGACCTCCTCGCCGGCCCCCTCTCCCCCGCCTCGCGTCGCCCCGGCGCGGGCGCGCCGGCGCTGCTCGTCCATGAGGTTGGCGAATCCCGGCTCGTCTACCTCGAGCCCCTGCTCGGCCACCAGCTCGCGCGTGAGGTCGAACGGGAAGCCATAGGTGTCGTGCAGGACGAACGCGTCGTGCGCACCGATCCGCGTCTCGCCGCTCTCGCGCGTGCGGGCGACGAGCTCGTCCAACAGCCGCGTCCCGTGCTCCAGCGTCCGCCCGAAGCTCTCCTCCTCCCCTTCCAGCCAGCGGAAGATGGCGTCGCGCTCGGCGCGCAGCTCGCCGTACTCGCCGCCCATCAGCTCGATCACGCGCTCGGCGAAGCCGGGCAGGAACCCCGGCCGCAGTCCGAGCACCCGGCCCTGCTGGATGGCGCGGCGCATGACCCGGCGCAGGATGTAGCCGCGATCCTCGTTGGACGGCACCACGCCGTCGGCGACCAGGAACGTCATCGCCCGCGAGTGGTCGGCCAGGATGCGCAGCGCGCGGGTGGTCTGGAAGTCGTCGCCGTAACGGCGCCCCGAGAGCTCCTCCCCCAGCTCCACAAGCGGCCGGAACTGGTCGGTCTCGAACACCGAGGGGACGTCCTGGAGGATGGCGGCCAGGCGGTTGAGCCCCAGGCCGGTGTCGATGTTTCGGGCGGGCAGCGGGGTCAGGGTGCCGGGCGGGTCCTGGTTGAACTGCATGAAGACCAGATTCCAGTACTCGACGAAGCGCTCGTTGTCGCCCCCCGGAAGGTCGTCGGCCGACCCGAACTCGAGGCCGCGGTCGACGTAGAGCTCCGAGCAGGGCCCGCACGGGCCGGTCGGCCCCGCCTGCCAGAAGTTCTCCGAGCGCGGACACAGGACGATGCGCTCGCGGGGCACCCCGACCGACTCCCACGCTGCGATCGCCTCCTGGTCGGCGCCGAGCCCCAGCTCCTCGTCGCCCTCGAACACCGTGATCCAGATGTCCCGGCCGGAGACCCCGAAGCCCTCGAGCGAGAGCTCCCACGCCAGCTCGACGGCTCCCTGCTTGAAGTAGTCGCCGAGGGAGAAGTTGCCCAACATCTCGAAGAACGTCAGGTGGCGCGCGGTGTTGCCCACGTTCTCGATGTCGGTGGTGCGAAAGCACTTCTGGCAGGAGGTCAGCCGGTTGTGCGGGAGCGGCTCCTGCCCCAGGAAGTACGGCTTGAGCGGGTGCATCCCCGCGGTGGTGAGCAGGACCGACGGGTCGTAAGTGGTCGGCACCAGGGGCGCCGACGGCAGGCGCAGGTGATCGCGCTGGACGAAAAAGTCCAGGAAGCGCTCGCGGATCTGGTCTGACGTCACGCTACCCATGGAGTCTAGGACCGGGCGACCGCGGATCAGGCCGACGACGCCCGGCCGCGGAAGCCAGAGAAGTCCGGCTCGCGCCCGGCGCTGAACGCCTCCACGCCCTCGCGCGCCTCGTCGGTCTCGACGAACAGCCCCAGGCCCGAGAACGCGATCTGCCCCACCCCGGCCAAGTGCTCGGTGTCGGAGTTGAACGACTGCTTGAGGAACCGCAGCGCGGTGGGCGAGAGGCGCAGGATCTCGTCGGCCCACCGCCGCACCTCGGCGTGCAGGTCCGCCGCCGGTACGACCTGGTTGACCAGGCCCCAGCGCTCGGCGGTCCGGGCGTCGTAGCGGCGGCACAAGAACCACAGCTCCCGCGCGCGCTTCTCCCCGACCACTCGCGCCAGGTAGCCGGTTCCGAAGCCGGCGTCGAACGAGCCGACTCGCGGCCCCACCTGCCCGAACTCGGCGTGCTCGGCGGCGATCGTCAGGTCGCACAGGACGTGGAGCACGTGTCCGCCGCCGATGGCGTAGCCATTCACCGCCGCGATCACCGGCTTGGGGATCTCCCGGATCACGCGGTGCAGGTGCTCGATCTCGAACAGGCCGGACCGCGACGGCCCGTAGTCGCCGCTCTGCGCCCGCTGCTTCTGGTCGCCCCCGGTGCAGAACGCCCGACCGCCTTCGCCGGTGAGGCACACCACGCCGACGTCCCGGCTCGCCCAGGCACGCTTGAAGCAGACGATCAGCTCGTCGACCGTGCGGGCACGGAAGGCGTTGAGGCGGTCCGGACGGTCGATGGTGACCCAGGCCAGCCCGTCCTCGACGTGGTAACGGACGTCGGTGAGCTCCTCCACGGTTTGTCCTCCGGTCTCGGGTGCGCGGCCCGGCAAGCGTACGTCCGGCGGCCGCCGCCGGACTTGGTCAGGCCATGGTCAGCCCGCCGCTGACCGACAGCGTCTGGCCGGTGATGAAGCCCGCCTGCTCGGAGGCCAGGAAGGCCACCGCAGCCGCCACCTCGTCGGGACGCCCCAGCCTGCGCATCGGGACGGCCCGGGTCGTGGCCTCGATCACGCGGGCGCCGTCGGGCGCGCCCTCGACGATCTCGGCCAGCATGGGTGTGTCCGTCGGCCCTGGGCAGACCGTGTTGGCGGTGACCCCCGAGCGGGCGACCTCGCGGGCCAGGGTCTTGGTGAACGCGATGACGGCGCCCTTGGCCCCGGAGTAGACACCCTCGAGCGACGATCCCACCCGACCGGCATCCGAGCCGATGTTCACGACTCGGCCGAAGCCCCGTTCCACCATGGTCGGGACCACGGCCCTGGTCAGCCGCAGGCAACCCTTGAAGTTGACCTCGATGACCCGGTCCCAGAACGCCTCGTCGGTCTCCAGGAACGGCCGCAGCTCGTCCCATCCGGCGTTGTTGACCAGGACCTCGACCGGACCGAGTCCCTCGCCGGCCCGGCTGAGGGCGTCCTCCACCGACGCCTGGTTGGTCACGTCGAGCTCCACCGCCAGCCCGTGCCCGCCGGCCGCCTCGACCTCCCGGACGGTCTCCCGCGCTTTCTCGAGGCGCAGGTCGCCGATCACCACGCGCCGGCCGTCCGCGGCCAGGGCCACTGCGATCCCGCGTCCGATCCCGCGCGCCCCGCCGGTGACCAGCGCCACCCGGCCGGGCATCAGGCGCCGGGCGCGATGGTGGCGTGGCCGACCACCAGGTCGCCCGACATCAGACAGGCGAGCTGGCCTGGGGCCGCGCCCTCGACCGGCTCGGCGACCTCCAGCTCGAGCCGGCGATGGCGGCCCGCCGCGGGTTCGCCCGCGACGCGGCACGGCACCGCCCGGGAGCGGTAGCGCAGCTTCACCCGGTCGACGCGCACCCCATCCCGGCGCAGCGTCGCGCCGGCGACCGCCACCCGGGACCGTCGCAGCTGCGCCCGCGGTCCCACGATCACCCGGTTGGCGACCGGGTCCTTGGCCAGCACGTACAGCGGCTCGGCCGCCGCCACGCCGATCCCCCGACGCTGGCCCACCGTGAAGTCGTGCTGGCCACGATGGCCCCCGATCACCCGTCCTCGGCGGTCGATTATCTCGCCGTCACGCTCGCGCAGCCCGCCGTGGCGGGCCAGGAAGGAGCGGCGGTCGGTGCCGGCCAGGAAGCACAGGTCCTGAGACTCGGCCTTGGTGGCCACCGCGAGCCCGGCTGCGCCGGCGAGCTCGCGGACCGCCGGCTTGCGCAGCTCGCCCAGGGGGAAGCGCAGCCGAGCCAGAGTGCCGGGCTCGACCGCGGCCAGCATGTAGCTCTGGTCCTTGGCCGGATCGGCGCCCGCCCGCAGCAGCGGGCCGTCGCGGTCGAACGCCACGCGGGCGTAGTGCCCGGTGGCCAGGGCCGCGGCTCCGAGCCGGTCGGCGAAGTCGAGCATCGCGTCCAGGCGCACGTGGCCGTTGCAGCCGACGCACGGGTTGGGGGTGAGCCCGGCCCGGTGGCCCTGGACGAACGGCTCGACGACGCCGGCGCGGAACTCGGCGCGCAGGTCGAGCGTGAAGTGGGGCACCCCCATGTCGTGGGCGACGGCGCGGGCGACCCGCACGGCCTGGGCCGAGCAGCACGAACGCGCGGCGTCGTTGTCGCGGTCGGCCCACAGCTCCAGGGTGACGGCGGCCACCTGCGCTCCGCCGCGGGCGCACAGCAGGGCGGCAACCGCCGAGTCCACGCCGCCGCTCATGGCCACCAGCACCCGCGCCGGCTCGGCGGTGGTCGGGCGCCCCCGCCGCACCGCTTCCCCCAGAGCGCGGTGCAGCGCGTCGGCCACCAGCTCGGCGGCGTGGCGCTTGGAGGGGAGCAGGCCGCCCAGCTCAGCGGCGATCCGATCGGGTCCCACCCGCGCGGCGTCCAGGACACTGCGCCCGCGGGTCAGCGCCACGACGGCGCTGGCCGCCGCGGTGAGCATCGCGCATCCCCTGGCCGCGAAGCCGGCGTCGGCCACGCGGCCGCGGTCCACGCTCAGCGAGATGCGAACCAGGTCCCCGCACGGGGCGCCGCCCGCGGCGCCGGTCGAGGCGCCGCGCGGGACGTGGCCCTCTCCGCAGGGACGGCTGAGATGTTCCTGGGCGCGCGCAGCGTGCACCGCGCCCGAGTGTAGAGGCGCTCTCTCAGGCGTCGTAGTACAGCGCGAACTCCCAGGGATGGGGCCGCAGCCGCACCTGGTCGGCCTCCTCCTTGCGCTTGTACTCGATCCAGGTCTGGATGACGTCCTCGGTGAACACCCCGCCCTTGAGCAGGAACTCGTGATCGGCCTCCAGCGCGTCCAGGGCCTCGTCCAGCGAGCCCGGGACGTGGTCGATCTGGGCCAGGCGCTCCTCGGGCAGCTCGAACAGGTCCTCGTCGACCGGCCGGCCCGGATCGCTCCGGTTCTGGATCCCGTCCAGGCCGGCCATGAGCATCGCAGAGAAGGCCAGGTACGGGTTGGCGGTCGGATCGGGCGGGCGGAACTCGAGGCGCTTGGTCTTCGCCGCGGACGAGTAGACCGGAATTCGCACCGCCGCCGAACGGTTGCGCTGCGAGTAGACGAGGTTGACCGGGGCCTCGTAGCCGGGCACCAGCCGGCGGTACGAGTTGGTGGTCGGGGCGCAGAACGCCATCAGAGCTCGCCCGTGCTCCAGCAGCCCCCCGATGTAGTTGAGCGCCTCCCGGGACAGGAGCCCGTAGCCGTTGAAGTCGTACATCACGTTCTCGCCGCCCTTCCACAGCGACTGGTGCACGTGCATGCCGGAGCCGTTCTCCTCGTAGATCGGCTTGGGCATGAAGGTCGCGGTGTGCCCGGACCGGTGAGCGACGTTGCGGACCACGTACTTCTGCAGCTGGAGCTGATCTCCCATCCGCAGCAGCGAGTTGAACCTGATGTCGATCTCGGCCTGGCCGGGTCCCCCCACCTCGTGATGGTGGAACTCGCAGCGCATCCCCATCTGCTCCATCATCACCACCATCCGGGCGCGGACGTCGCCGTGGGTGTCGCCCGGCGAAGCCGGGAAGTACCCCTGCTGGGAGCGCAGCTTGTAGCCCAGGTTGGGCTGCCCGTTGCGGGCGCCGGCGAAGCCCTGCCCCATGTTCCAGTAGGCCTCGTTCGAGTCCACCTCGTAGAAGGCGGTGTTGGCCCGCTGGTCGAAGGCGACGTGGTCGAAGATGTAGAACTCGGCCTCCGGCCCCATGTAGCAGGTGTCGGCGATGCCGGTCTCGATCAGGTAGCGCTCCGCCTTCTGGGCGATGTGGCGCGGATCGCGCGAGTACAGGTCCCGCGTGATCGGGTCGATGACGTTGCACACGATCGACATCGTCTTCTGCTCGTGGAAGGGGTCGATCAGCGCGGTCGCGGGATCGGGCACCAGGACCATGTCCGACTCCGAGATCTCCTGGAAGCCGCGGATCGACGACCCGTCGAACCCCAGCCCCTCGTCGAACGCGTCCACGTCGAGGGCGTGGATCGACAGCCCGATGTGCTGCCAGGTACCCGGCAGGTCGGTGAACTTGAAGTCCACCATCCGGACGCCGTGCTCCTGGGCGAGCGCCAGGACGTCCTTGGCCGTGGCCTGGCGATCGCCGATGAAGCGCTCGACGGTCAGGGGTGTCATCGGACCTCCTCGGCGGTCGAATCAGCGTCCGAGTCCCGGACACCGGGGACCCGCTTGGCCATGTCCTCCAGCTTGAGCCCGGTCAGGGCCTCCAGCAGCGACGGCAGCTCGGCCACCACCTGGGTGACGTCGCGGGTGATCTTCGACGCGCCCGGGGTGGAGCCGTTGCCGCCGATCATCACGATCCGGTCTGTCTGGGCCAGCGGTGCTGACACCGCCGACGCCAGCTCGGGCAGGACCTCCAGCACCCGGTCGGTGATGGCGGCCTGGTTGTAGTCGCCCCAGCTGCGGGCCTTCGCAGCCATCGCCTCCGCCTCGGCCAGCCCCTTGAGGCGCAGCGCGTCGGCCTCGCCGGCCCCCAGCGCGGCGGTCTCCTCGCGGTGAGCCTCGGCGTGGGCCTCGATCTCGCGGGCCTTGGCCACCGCGGGCTCGACGATCTCGGCCTCGAGCTCGCGCTTGCGGCGCTCGACCTCGGCCTGCATGAGCTCGATTCGCTTCTGGCGCTCCACGATCTCGATGCCGAGCTCCTCGGCGCGCACCCGCTGGCGCGTGATCGCCTGCTGGAGGTCGTAGGAGAGATCCGCCTCGGCCGCTGCCCGCTGGCCCTCGGCCTTGAACGCGGCGCGCTGGGTCTCGTAGTCGCGACGCGACGCCTCGATCGAGAGGTCGGCTTCATAGCGGGCGGCCCAGCGCCTCGAGGTAGCCCTGCTTATCGGCGATATTGCGAACGGTCAGCGAGACGATCTGCAGGCCCATGCGCTCGAGGTCGGGTCCGGCCAGCTCGCGCACGGCCGCCACCAGCTTCTGGCGCTCGCGGTAGATGTCCTCGATCGACAGGCCTCCCACCGCGGCGCGCATGTGGCCCTCGACCGCCTGCATGGCGGTGCGGACGATGTCCTCGCGCCCGCGCGACAGGAACTGCTCGGCGGCGCGCTCGATGCCCACGTCCGAGGAGTCGATCTTCACCATGCAGACGCCATCGATCTGGACCGGCACGCCGTGGGCGGTGTACGTCTCCTGGGTTCGCACGTCGAACTGGAGCAGCTCGAGCGACAGCCGCTGCACCCGCTCCCGGAAGGGCCACACGTAGGTGCCGCCTCCGCGCACGACCCGGTAGCCGCGCCTCCCGTCCTTCCTGGGGCCGCGACGGCCGGAGATGATCAGGACCTCGTTGGGCCCGACCTTCGTGTACTGGTGGGCCCAGACCGCGAACGCGATCACCAGCAGGGCGACCAGCACGGAGCCGACGATGATCAGGGCGGTGGTCATTTAGCTGTGAACCTCCTCGGGTTCGGCGGGGGCGAGGGCGAAGCCGTCGCCCGACGTCCAGATGGAATCGGCGTCCAGGCGTTCGGCGCGCGGAGCGGCGACGTCGTGGACCTCGATCTCGGTTGCGAAGCGCAGGAAGTCGTGGGCGGCGAGGTACCGGCCGAGGGAGGCGGCGAGGGCCTCGGCGTCCGGCGCCAGCAGCAGGTTTATCCCGTGCTCCTCCAGCGCGGTGATGACCTCTCCGAAGCCGGTCTGGCGCACCGGGAGCTCGAGCGCGGTCCCCTGCTCGTCGGAGAGGTACGCCACCAGCCGGCGGCCGGTGTCGGTCGTGTGGCGCTCGGCGCTCGCCCAGATCTCCGGGCGCACCTCGCTGGCGTAGAGCGCCGTCGGGTCGTCGACGCCCCCCCGCCGCGACAGCTCGGTGCGCAGGAACCGCAGCATCTCGATCACGTCGGGCGCCGCGGGCGCGGTCGTCCCCCGCGCGGGGCCGGCGCCGGCCCTCCGGCGCTCAGGCCCGCGCAGGCGGGCCGCCTGCCCGAGCAACCCGACGACCGGGCCCTCGGGCGAGGTCCCCTCGACCGAGGGGATCCACAGCTCCGGATCGGCGTAGGAGCGAAACACCGCGGCCGGCGCCACCCGGCTCAGGTCGCGGGGGCGCAGCACGCCGACCCTGACCTGCTCGGGATCGCTCACGTATCCGGCCGACATCAGATAGCGGCACACCACCTCTCGGATGCCCGCCATGTCGTGGGCCTTGAGCTTGGGCCCGGCCAGCACGGGAGCGACCACCCGGTCCCCGTCCTCGTAGACCGGCAGCTCGTAGTCCATCTCCGGCACCCGGAAATAGCACAGCGGCAGGGAGTGGGCGGGCGCGATCGCCTCCAGCAGCGAGGCGACCTTGCGCCGCAGGGCGAACAGGTTGGCCGCCTCCAGCTGCTGCCCGGCGACCTCGCAGGAGTGGACCTCCTTGAGGATGGGATGATCGGCCGGGTTGGGCCGGCAGGCAATCGGGATGCGCGCCGTCTCCTGGCCCCCGAACCCCGCCCGCACGCCGAGCCGGAAGCCGTACTCGCCGTCCTCGCCGCGCTCGAGGTGGATCGGGACCTCCTCCCGCTCGCCCTGCTCGGCGATCACGTCACGGATCCAGCGCCAGACACCCATGGCCGCGGCTCAGTACCCCCAGCCCACTGGGACCTCGTGACGGACGGTCTCCTCGCCCCGCTCCCCGGTGCGAATCCGCACCGCCTGATCGACGTCGATGACGAACAGCCGGCCGTCGCCGGTCTCGCCGGTGTACGCGGCCGCGGTGATGGCGTCCACCGTCTGCTCCATCACGTCGGTGGGCACCACCGACTCGATCTTGATCTTGGGCAGCAGCGAGATGTTCGCCCGGGAGCCGCGGTACTGCTCGGTGTAGCCCTTCTGGCGGCCGCAGCCCATCACGTCGGAGACGGTGAGCCCGCTGACCCCGAGCTCGTCCAGCGCATCCTGGACGGCCTGCAGGCGCTCGGGACGGATGATGGCCTCGATCTTCTTCATGGCTTGACTCCTTGCGTCATCTAGGTGGCTAGCGGCCGTCCCCGCCGGCGGCGATCCCGATCGGCACCGGTCTCGGCGGACGACGCGCCGGCGGCGCCGGAGGGTGGTACTCGGAGCCGGGCACCGGCATGAACTGCTCCGGATAGCCCCACATCCCGTGCTCGACGATGTCGAGGCCGTAGCGCTCCTCCTCGGGCCTCACCCGCAGCCCGTAGGTGGCCTTGATGACGAAGAAGACCAGGAACGAGACGGTGAACACCGCGACGAAGGCGGCGACGACCCCCAGCGCCTGGGCCCCCAGCTGCTGGAACGACCCGGTGTAGACCAGGCCGGGCTTGCCGATGCCGTTGAGCTCGGCCAGCCGGGGCGAGGTGAACAGGCCACACGAGAGCGTCCCCCAGATGCCGGCCACCCCGTGCGCCGACAGCGCCCCCACCGGGTCGTCGAGCACCCGGTCGATCGCGATCACGCACAGGACCACGATCACGCCGGCGATCACGCCGATGATCGGCGCGGCCCAGAACTCCACGTAGCCGGACGGGGCGGTGATCGCCACGAGGGCGGCGATGGCGCCGTTGCCGGTCATGCCGATGTCGAAGCTGCGGGTGATCAAGTAGATCGTCGCCATCGCGCCCAGCACGCCGGCGGCAGCCGCCAGGTTGGTGACCACAACCACCTCCGCGAAGCGCCCACCAACCGCGCCCAGCGTCGAGCCGGGGTTGAAGCCGAACCACCCGAACCACAGGATGAAGACCGCCAGCCCCACCAGCGGCATGCTGTGACCGGGGATCACGTTGGGCTTTCCGTCCGGGCCGTACTTGCCCTGGCGCGGGCCCAGAAGCAGCAGGGCGGCGAAGGCTCCGGTGGCGCCGATGAGGTGGACCACGGTGGACCCGGCGAAGTCCTGCATCCCGATCTGGGCCAGCCAGCCGCCACCGAAGATCCAGTGCGAGACGACCGGATAGATCAGCGTCGAGAAGACGACCGCGTAGATGAGGTAGGCGCCGAACTTGATCCGCTCGAGCGTCGTCCCCCAGACGATCGCCAGCGACACCGCGCAGAACACGAACTGGAAGAAGAACTTGGCCGGGACCACCGCGTCGGAGGCGGACATCGCCGGGAACAGGTCCCCGTTGCTGGTGCCCAGGAAGGTGCCATGCGTGCCCCACAGGGCGCCGGCACCGCCGAAGGCCAGCGCGAACCCGACCGCCCAGTAGCACAGCGCGGCGATCGAGAAGTTGGCCAGCACCTTGGCGACGACGGTGCCGACGTTCTTCTGGCGGGAGAACCCGATTTCCAGGAGCAGGAACCCGGCCTGCATGAACATGACCAGGACAGCGGCCACGATCACCCAGACGGTGTTCACCGCGACGAGCGAGTCGGTCAGGGTCGGCTTCAAGGCTGTCCTTTCCTCTCGGGCTGGGACGGTCGGCGGCGCCGGCACGCGCGGGACCAGGGGCGGTTCCCGCGGGACGCGACCGCGCGAGGACAAGGATGGCCCGGCCGACGGGCGCTGTCGTTCGCCCGGCGTACAAGATTTCGCCGCGCGGTTTGTACGGCGGGCGAACGCCCGTGAGAGGCCGGCCCGAGGTCAGTCCGCCGGCGCGGGCGGCGGCTCGAGCCGGAGGCCGAGCTCTCGCAGCTGAGCCGGGTCGACCGGCGCCGGAGCGCCGGTGAGGGGGTCCTGGCCGGTGGCGGTCTTGGGAAAGGTGATGCTCTCGCGGATGTTGACCTCGCGCGCGGTCCGCCACCCGGCCAGCAGGGCGACTATGCGGTCAAATCCCAGCGCGATGCCGCCGTGAGGGGGCGCGCCGTAGCGTAGGGCGTCGAGCAGGAAGCCGAAGCGCTGCTGGGCCTCTTCGGGGCCGATGCCGATCAGCTCGAATACCCGGCGCTGGACGTCCAGGCGGTGGGTTCGGATCGAGCCGCCGCCGATCTCGAACCCGTCGAGGACGAGGTCGTAGGCGCGCGAGCGCAGCGAGGCCGGGTCGTCGAGCGAGCCCAGCGGCTGGGTGAACGGATGGTGCAGGGCGTCCCAGCGCTGATCGTCGCCGTTCCAGGCGAACATCGGGAAGTCGAGGACCCACAGCGGGTCGTGCCGGGCCGTGGAGATCAGGGCGAAGCGGTCAGCCAGCTCGAGGCGAAGGCCGCCCAGGACCCCGCTGGCCGCCGCCGGCGCGTCGGCCACGACGAGCAGCAGGTCCCCGGGCCGCGCGCCCAGGCGCTCCCCCACCGCCGCCATCTCGTGCGGCGCCATGAACCTCGCCACCGGCGAGCGCCAGCCGCCGCCGTCCTCCACGAACGCCCACACCAACCCCTTGGCGCCGAGACGCTGCGCGGTCTCGACCAGCGAGTCGAGCTCCGAGCGCGGCAGCTCGCGGGCACCCGCGTTGATCGCCCGCACCGCCCCGCCGTCGGCCAGCGCCCGCGCGAAGACCTGCAGCTCGGAGCCGCTGACCGCGTCGCCGACGTCGTGGATCTCCATGCCGAAGCGGCGATCGGGCCGGTCGGTGCCGTAACGGGCCACGAGGTCGTCGAAGCGCTCGCGCGGCCAGGGCGGCGTCGGGGCCTCGAACCCGGCCACCTCGAAGACGCGCGTCATCACCGTCTCGACAACGCCGATGACGTCGCCCTCGTCCACGAACGACATCTCCAGGTCCAGCTGAGTGAACTCCGGCTGGCGATCCGCTCGCGGGTCCTCGTCCCGAAAACAGCGCACGATCTGGAAGTAGCGCTCGAAGCCCGCCACCATCAGCAGCTGCTTGAACAGCTGCGGCGACTGCGGCAGCGCGTAGAACGAGCCGCGCTGGGTTCGCGCCGGCACCAGGAAGTCGCGGGCCCCCTCGGGCGTCGAGCGGGTGAGGATCGGGGTTTCGATTTCGACGAAGTCCAGCTCGTCGAGCGCCCCGCGGATGGTCTGGGCAGCGCGATGGCGGAGCAGCAGCGTGTCGCGCTGGCGCGGGCGGCGCAGGTCCAGCGGCCGGTGGCGCATGCGGACCAGCTCGTCCACGTCGCCCTCCTCGTCGATCGGGAAGGGCGGCGTGTCGGCGTCGGCGAGCTGCTGGAAGTCCTCGACCTCGAGCTCCACCTCGCCGGTGGGGATGCTCGGGTTGATGTTCTCGGGAGCGCGCCGGGCGATCGTCCCGATTGCGGTGATGACGTCCTCGCCGCGCAGGTCGTGGGCGCGGGCGTGGGCCTCGGGGGCGCGATCGGGATGGAATACGAGCTGGAGCAGTCCGGTCCGGTCGCGCAGGTCGACGAACACCAGGCCGCCGTGGTCGCGCCGGCGGTGGACCCAGCCGGCCACCCGCGCCGGGCGGCCGGCCGTCTGTGCGTCCGGCGAGCCGCACCAGGTGTCGCGATAGGCGTTGGGAGGCGGAGGCCTCATCGCAGGACGCGCCCGCGCAGGACCTCGGCCGGGATGGCGCCGGCCGCCACGACGCGCTGGTCCCCGGACTCCATGTCCCGCAGTGCCGCCTCGGCGGGTCCCACGATCGCCACGAACCGCGCCCGCGCGCGATCGGCCTGCCTGAGCTGGCCCTTGAGCGAGCGTCCCCCCAGCTCGAGCTCGGCGTGCAGGCCGGCCCGGCGGGCCGCGACCGCCACCTCGAACGCCGCCGCGCGGGCGGAGTCACCGTCGTAGGCGACATAGAGGTCGAGAGCCGGGACCGGCGCGGGCGGCCCCTCGGCCGCCAGCAGGATCCGCTCGACGCCGGCCGCCCAGCCGCAACCCGGGGTCGGCGGGCCCCCGAGCTGCTCCACCAGGCCGTCGTAGCGGCCGCCGCCGGCCACGCCGCTCTGGGCGCCTAGCCGCTCCGACTCGAACTCGAACACCGTACGCGTGTAGTAGTCCAGACCCCGCACCAGGGTGGGATCGACGTCGTAGGGGAGGCCGGCTCGATCCAGCAGCTCGCGCACCGCGGCGAAGTGCTCGGCGTCGTCGGCCGATAGCCGGTCGAGCAGCCGTGGTGCGCCCTCCACGACCTCGCGAGTGGCCGGATCGGCGGCGTCGAAGGCGCGAATCGGGTTGAGCTCGATCCGCTGGCGAACCTCGCGCGACAGCCGACGCTCGTGGGCGCGCAGGTAGTCGCGCAGCTCCTCGCGGTAGGCGGCCCGGGTCTGCGGCGATCCCAGGGAGGACAGCCGCAACCGCAGGTCGCGCACCGCCAGCGCCTCCAGCAGATCGGCCAGCAGGATGATCATCTCTGCGTCGACGGCGGGTTCGTCGGATCCCAGCGCCTCGGCGCCGATCTGCCAGAACTGGCGGAAGCGCCCGGCCTGGGCGCGCTCGCGGCGGAAGAACGGCGAGAGGTACCAGAGGCGAACCGGCTGGGGCAGCTTGTGCATCCCGTGCTCGACGTACGCTCGGCACACCGGCGCGGTGCCCTCGGGTCGCAGCGTCACCGACCGGCCCCCTCCGTCGTCGAACGTGTACATCTCCTTGCGCACGATGTCGGTGGCCTCGCCCACCCCGCGCTCGAACAGCTCGGTCGCCTCGAAGGCGGGCGTCTCGATGCGCCGGTAGCCGGCCGCCTCCAGCACGTGGCGGGCGGCCTCGGCGACCGCCGCGCGCGCGGCGCCCTCGTCGGGCAGCACGTCGAAGGTGCCGCGCGGCGCCTGGATGCGCTCGCCGCTCACCGGCGGGCCGGCAGCTCGCGCAGGAAGGGGTTGGTGGCGCGCTCCCGGCCGAGGGTGGTGATGCCCATGTGGCCGGGGTAGACGCGGGTTTCGGGCGCCAGGGAGTCCACCAGGGTGGCGATCGACCGGGCGAGCGTCTCCCAGTCACCGCCCGGGAGGTCGGTGCGCCCCACCGAGCCCTGGAAGAGGACGTCACCCGAGAACAGCGCCTCCTGGGCCTGGATCGAGTAGGCGACGTGGCCGGGGCTGTGGCCGGGGACGAAGAAGACGTCGATCTCGAAGCCGGCCAGCTCCAGCCGCTCGCCGCCCCTGACCGTCTCGTCGGCCTCGTAGCTCTCGTAGGGACCGAAGCCCGGCCATGGGACGTAGGACATGATGTCCGCGAGCACCTGCGTCTCGAGCTCGGGGCAGTAGACCGGCGCGCCGGTCGCCCGCGCCACGGGCGCCACGGCGCCGATGTGGTCGAAGTGGGTGTGCGTGAGCAGGATCGCCTCGACGTCGAGGCCGAGCTCATCTACGGCGCGCAGCAGCCGGTCAGGCTCCTCGCCGGGGTCCACGATCAGCGCCTGGCGCGCCCCCTCGGCCCGGAAGATGAAGCAGTTCTCCGCCACCGGCCCGACGGTGAACATGCGAACGTCCATCAGCGTCCCCCCCGGTCCCTCGCCCGTGCCCGTCCCGCCGGCGCCGCCTTGCGCTGCCGCCGGCGGTAGAGGAAGAGATCGGTGTAGTAGCCGAGCGGCACGTAGATCAGCAGGGTGAACGCCGCCAGCCCGAGGGCGGCGGGCAGCGGCCGGTGGAGGGCGACGACCACGAAGGCGAGGAAGATGCCCGAGGCGAGGAGGGCGCGGATGAAAGCGCTGCGCCAGGTCGGGGGCTGGTCGAACCGCGACGGCCGGCGGCCGCGGCCCGACTGGGAGCCGCGGGGCTTCTCCGCGGCGGCCGGCTTACGACCGGTGCGCCCGCGCGCCTGGATCGTGCCGGCGGCGGTCCCGCGGTGCTTCGAACGGCGCCTACGATTGGTCTGAGCCATCCCTTCACAAGCCTAGAGCGTTCTCGATGACCTGCTTGGCGGGGTCGAAGCCCCGGATCGCGACGTCGCCGGGAAGCCCGCGCAGCGCCGCCCGCGGGGCGAGACCGACCAACTCGGCCGCGGAGACCGGGGCGTGGCGGCGAACCGCCTCGACCAAGAGCGACAGCGGCGTGGCCGACGGGTCCTCGACGTTGAGCGACACCTGGGCCACGCCGCGCTCGGTCAGCCAAAGTCCGATCGCGCGCACTCCGGCGACCCCCTCCGGGCCGCCATCCCTGATCGCGGCGGCGATCGCGCGAGCCTCCGCCGCCCCGGCCGGCGGCGCTAGCTCGAGGTTGAATGCCACCAGCGGCGAGCGCGCGGCGACCAGGGTCACCCCGGCGCTGGGATGCGCGCGAGAGGGGCCGAAGTCGGCACTGAGCTCTCCCCGCTGCAGGCGGCGGGCCAGCTCGGGCAGGCCGCCCCGGCGCAGCTCGGCGCGGGCGCGGTCGCCGGCCAGCACGCCATAGAGCAGCACCGGAAGCCCGAGCTGGCGGGCGAGCTCGTCGGCTGCCACCAGAGCCTCGGCGCAGGCGGCGCCGCGTCGTGAACCGTCGAGGTGGACGACCGGCGCCACGTCGAGCGCGCCGACGCTGGGATGGGCCCCGCGGTACCGGCGCATGTCGATGCGCTCGACCGCCACCCGTCCCCCCGAGACCAGCGCCGCCGCCAGCGCCCCGGGCTCCGCCGCCAGGCTGAACACCGACCGGTCGTGGTCGGGGTCGACGTGGGTGTCCAGGACGCGCGCGCCGGTGGCGGCGAACGCCGCGCGCAGCGCGGCGACGGTCGAGGCGTCGCGCCCCTCCGAGACGTTCGGGACGGCGAGCAGCGTCATGGCAACAGTCTGACCCGCGTGGCTGCGTTGACCGCCGGCCCGGCGTCACCGCCGCCGTAGCCACCCGGCGCGTTATCTAGACTTGCAGGGCCGCGCCGGAGTAGCTCAGTGGTTAGAGCAGCGGAATCATAATCCGCGTGTCGGGGGTTCGAGTCCCTCCTCCGGCATCGAAGGAAGCCCCGCAAATCGCTGGGTTTTCCTGCGCCTGGAGCGCCGCCCGGACGCTCGACGGTCTCGAGGTGGCAACAAAGTGGCAACGCGCCATGTCTAGACGCGGCTGATCCCGCAGGCGGCGCAGAGCCCTGCCAGCTCATCCAAGGCTGCCGGGAAGCCCATCGCGACGCCGCTCAGGGCCGAGAGCGCCTTCTGCACGTCCTCGAGGGTCGCGGCCTTGGCGTCCAGGGCGAACCGCCCTACCCATCGGACTGCCGCCCGTTCAAAGAGCTGATCGTCCTCGCGATAGAGCCAGACGATTCGCAGCGCGTCCCCTAACTCAACCTGCGGCAGTTCGGCGGCGG
>DATAEY010000104.1:0-8403 GCA_036257715.1 Solirubrobacteraceae bacterium
CGTCCTCGTCCACCGCCAGCCCCTCCACCTGATGGAACTGCGGCGTGTGGGTGGCGTCCGAGTCCGGCCGGTAAACGCGCCCCGGGACGACGATGTACAGGGGCGGCGGCCGCACCTCCATCGCCCGGATCTGCACCGGCGAGGTGTGGGTGCGCAGCACGACGTCGTCGCTAACGTAGAAGGTGTCGGTGCGCGCGCGGGCCGGATGCGTGGGCAGATGGTTGAGTGCGTCGAAGTTGTAGTAGACGGACTCGACCTCGGGCCCCTCGGCGATCTCGAATCCGAGCCCGACGAAGACATCCTCGATCTCGCGCCGGGTCTCGGTGATCAGGTGGCGGCGCCCGACCGGCTCCACGGGGTCGCCGGGAAGCGTCACGTCCACCCGGTCGTGGGCGAGGCGCGCGTCCAGCTCGGCGGCGTCGAGCTGCTCCGCGCGCCGCTCGATCTGTTCCTCCAGCGCCTGGCGGGCCTGGTTGGCGGCCTGTCCCACCGCCCCCCGCTCCTGGGGCGGCAGCTCGCGCACCCGCCGCAGCAGCTGGGGAAGCTCGGCCCGGCGGCCGAGGAAGCGCACTCGCAGCTGCTCGAGGTCGCCGGTGGATCCCGCCGCCTCGACCGCGGCCTCGGCCTCCCGCCGCAGCTGCGCGATCCGGTCCATCATGGCGCGGCCATCCTAGTCAGCTCGTAGAGCGCCACCGCGACGGCGATCGCGGCGTTGAGCGAGTCGCCCGCGATCGGGATGTGGGTCACCCGTTCGCACCGGGCGAGCGCGTCATCCGGGAGCCCCCGGCGCTCGGCACCGACCAGCAGGGTCGCCTCGCCGGTCACCGGTCCTCGCAGCGGCTCGCCCGCTCCCGGGACCAGCGCGATGCGCTCGCGGGGCAGCCGCGCGACCGTCGCGTGCGCCAGGGGCACGGCGAACACCGCGCCCATGCTGGCCCGCACGGCCTTGGGCCCATAGGGGTCCGCGCAGTCGGGCCCCAGCGCCACCGAGGAGGCGCCGAATGCCTGTGCGCAGCGCAGGATCGTCCCCACGTTGCCCGGGTCGCGGACCCCGTGCAGGTAGACGCACAGCGGGCCCGCAGGCGCCGCCCAGCGCTGCTCGTAGACCCCGATCGAGCGCGTGCCCGAGCCTAGAGTGGAGGCCCCGGCCAGCGCCTCGGGCTCCACCTCGATGCCGGCCAGCCCGCTGCCCGCCGCGCAGTAGCGCGCCAGCGCGGGCCAGCCGGCGGCATCGCCCGCGGCGACCAGGTCCTCGCCCTCGGCCGCGAACCGGCCGCTGCGCTCGCGCGCCCGGCGGCGCTGGAGGGCGCGCAGCTCCTTGAGCCTGGGGTTGTGGTGGGAGGTGATGGTCTTCATGTCTGGAGCGGAGAAAAGAAAGGGCGCCGTCCGGAGGAGCGGCGCCCGTCGAGGCTTGCTGCGTCGGTTGCGGGGTCAGCCGGCCGACGCCTCGCGGGCGCGCTCGGCAAAGCGTCGGAAGGCGTCGGCGTCGCGAACCGCCAGGTCGGCCAGCAGCTTTCGATCGAGCTGCACGCCGGCGGCCTGGAGGCCGTGCATGAGCTGCGAGTAGGTCATGCCCTCCCGCCGGGCGGCGGCGTTGATCCGGGTGATCCACAGCCGCCGGAAGTCACGCTTGCGGTTGCGCCGATCGCGGTACGCGTAGGAGTCGGCGCGCAGCAGCGCCTCCTTGGCCCGCTTGTAGGAGGAATGGGCGTCGCCGCGGTAGCCCTTGGCACGGGCCAGCGTCGCGCGGCGCTTCTTGCGCGCGTGAACCGAGCGCTTGACCCGGGTCATCGTCCGCCTCCCCGCCGACCCAGCAGGGCGCGAACCCGCCGGCGATCCGGCCGCGAGATCTCCACCGGGCGGGCGAAGCGCCGCTTGCGCCTGGGCGGCTTCTTCTCGAGGATGTGGGTCGAGAAGGCGTGGCGTCCGCGCAGCTTGCCGCTGCCCGTCTTGCGGAAGCGCTTCTTGGCGCCCGAGTGGGTCTTCGTCTTGGGCATGGGCGGCCAAGTAAAGCAGACGTCCACCGGCCCGCCGGGCGGCGGGGGGCGCGGCTAGGACTTGGCCGGGGCCAGCAGCATGGTCATGTTGCGGCCGTCCTGCTGGGGACGCTGCTCCACCACCGCCAGCTCGGCCAGCTCGTCGGCCAGCTGAGCGAGCAGGCGCTCGCCCCGCTCGGGGTGCGTCACCTCGCGGCCGCGGAACATGATCGTGACCTTGACCTTGTCCTGGTTTCGCAGGAACCGCTCGACGTGCCCCTTCTTGGTGTCGTAGTCGTGCTGCGCGATCTTGGGGCGGAACTTGATCTCGCGGATGGTGATCTGCTGCTGGTGCTTGCGGGCGGCCTTCTGCTTCTGCTCCTGCTCGTACTTGTACTTGGAGTAGTCGAGCACGCGGCAGACCGGCGGCCGGGCCTCGGCCGCCACCTCGACCAGGTCGAGGTCACGCTCCTGGGCGTACGAAAGCGCCTGCTCGGTCGGGATGACGCCCACCTGCCCGCCGTCCTCGCCGATCAGCCGGACCTCGGGGACGCGGATGCGCTCGTTTATGCGAGTGGGATCCCGCTCCGGCGGCCGCCGGTCGAACCTGCGCGGGATCGGCACTACGGCTGGCGACGACGCGTCAAGCGGTGCGCGGCCGGTTGCGGAGCGGCAGGGTCAACGGGCGGCGAGTATACCCGCTCGTTTGCAGGCCTCCCGGAGGGCCCGTCGCGGGCGCTTTGACGGGTGAACCGGCGCTCGCCGCCGGGTCATCGCCGCGCGCGCTCAGGCCGACCGGTCCGCGGTCTGTGCGGCGACGCGGGCCGCGAAGTCGCCCACCGCGACGCTTCCGGCGTCGCCGCCGCGATGCTCGCGCACCGCGACGCTGCCGGATTCGGCCTCGCGGTCTCCGACCACCAGCATGTAGGGGATCTTGCGCACCTCCGCGTCGCGGACCTTGCGGGCGATCGACTCGTCGCGGTGGTCGATGCGGGCGCGCACGCCGGCCGACTGCAGCTCGCGCAGCACCCGCGTGCCGTAGTCGCGATGGCGCGCGGCGATCGGCAGGACGATCGCCTGCACCGGCGCCAGCCACACCGGCAGCTCGCCGGCGTAGTGCTCGATGAGGATTCCGATGAAGCGCTCGAACGAGCCGAACAGGGCGCGATGGATCATCACCGGCCGGTGCTCGGCGTTGTCGGCGGCCGTGTAGTGCAGGTCGAAGCGCTCGGGCATCGCGTAGTCGAGCTGGACGGTCCCCAGCTGCCAGGAGCGCCCGATCGAGTCGGTCATGTGGAGGTCGATCTTGGGCCCGTAGAAGGTCCCCTCGCCCTCGGCCAGGTCGTAAGCGAGGCCGCGGCCTCGGAGCGCCCCGGCGAGCGCGTCCTCGGCGAGGTCCCACATCTCGTCGGTCCCCAGGCGCTCGTCGGGGCGCGTCGAGAGCTCCAGCCGCGGCTCGAAGCCGAACAGGTCGTAGAGGAAGAAGCCGAAGTCCAGGCACCCCAGAACCTCAGCCTCGATCTGATCGGGGGTGCAGAAGATGTGGGCGTCGTCCTGGGTGATGTGCCGGACTCGCAGCAGGCCGTGGAGCGTGCCGCTCGGCTCGTGGCGGTGGACCAGGCCGGCCTCGGCATAGCGGATCGGGAGGTCGCGGTACGAGCGCAGGTCCGAGCGGTACAGCAGGACGTGCGCGGGGCAGTTCATCGGCTTGAGCCCCATCGGACGCTCCTCCACCTCGGTGAAGTACATGTGGTCGCGGAACTTGTCCCAGTGGCCTGACCGCTTCCACAGCTCGACGTCGTAGAGGATCGGCGTGCGCACCTCGCGATAGCCCCGCGCCAGGTTCTGCTCGCGCCACAGCTCGGCCAGGGCGTTCCAGACCGCCACGCCCTCCGGCTGCCAGAAGGGGGACCCCGGCGACAGCTCGGAGAACAGGAACAGGTCCAGCTCGCGGCCCAGGCGCCGATGATCGCGCGCCCGCGCCTGCTCCAGGCGCTCGAGGTGCTCGTCGAGCTCGCGCTGCGAGAAGAACGCGGTGCCGTAGATCCGGGTGAGCTGGATCCGGTTCGCGTCCCCTCGCCAGTAGGCGCCGGCGACCGACTGGAGCTTGAAGGCGCGGATGCGCTTGGTCGACGGCGAATGGGGCCCGCGGCAGAGGTCGGTGAACGGACCGTTGGTGTACAGCGAAACGGTGCGGATGCCCTGGTCGCGCACCAGGTCCTCGATGAGCTCGACCTTGTAGTCCTGGCCCTCCCGCACGAAGCGCTCCAGCGCATCGCCGACCGCCACCTCCTGGCGCACGAACGGCTCGTCCGCGGCCACGTGCTCGCGCATGCGCGCCTCGATGCGTTCGAAGTCCGCCTCCGAGACGGTGGTCCCCTCCGGGAACTCGAAGTCGTAGTAGAAGCCCTGCTCGATCGGGGGACCGATCGAGATCTTGACCCCGGGATAGAGCTCCATCACCGCGGTCGCCATGACATGCGCCGCGTCGTGGCGGATGAGCTCCAGCGCCTCGGGGCTGCCGGGGGTGAGGATCTCCACGGGGGCGCCCTCCTCCAGCGGGCGGTCGAGGTCGCGAACCGCCCCGTCGACGCGGACGGCCAGCGCGTCGCGCGACAGGCGGGGCCCGATCGCCGCCGCGGCGTCCGCGCCGGTCGCCCCCTCGGGGAGCTCGAGTCGGGATCCGTCGGGCAGCAGGACGTGCATCGGCCGGATGCTACTCAGCGCCCTGCTGCCCCCAGCCGGGCGTGGAGTGTGACCACGATCACACGAATCGGGCGAACTGGCGTTCGATCGACGGTACCGTGGGGATCGACGGATCGGCTGCCGGGCGCACGCGCCCGACGGCCGCCAGCCCTCCGGCCCCGCGCCGGCGACCCGGGCTCGCGGCCGTGCCGCCGTCGTGGAGAGCGACCGGCTCTCGCCGTGCGCCAACGCGCACGCGCGCGGGTCGCGCGAGAGGACGTGAGACGACGTGTCGAAGTCGAGGAGCTGGGTCCTCGCCGCCCTCGCGGCGGGGCTCGCCGCCCCGGCCGGGATCGCCCTGGCCGCCGGTCCCCCCTCCCCCGGCGTATCCGTGGGACTTGACAGCGTGCTGGCCGGCCATCGCAGCGTCGGCGCGCAGATGCGCGCGGAGGCTGCCCGCCAACGGCGGGCGCGGGCGCGCCGGGCCGCGGCGCTGCCGCCGATCCTGCAGCGCATAGCCGAGTGCGAGTCCCACGGCGATCCCACGTTGATCGGGGGCGGCGGGATGTACCGCGGCAAGTACCAGTTCACGCGCTCCGCCTGGGCCGGCGTGGGCGGGCACGGAGATCCCGCCGAAGCGCCCGAGGCCGAGCAGGACCGCCGCGCCGCGATCCTGCTCAAGCGCTCAGGGCCCTCGCAGTGGCCGGTGTGCAGCCGCTGAGCGGCGGGCTCGCCTGACCAGGGGAGGCCGCCGCAGGCGTCGCCGTCGGCGCTCGATAGCGTTGCCGGCCCGTGGACGTCCGGAGGCTGCGCGCCGAGTTCCCGGTCCTGCAGCGGCTGGCGTTCCTCAACGCCGGCAGCCATGGCCCGGTGGCGGCCGCATCCTTGGCCGCCGCGCGGGCCGAGCTCGAGCGCCAGGCGTTCGACGGCCGGACGCGCGCGTACGGCGATCGACGGCGTGAGCTTCAGGACGCCCAGCGCGCCGCGTACGCGGGGCTGCTGGGCTGCCAGCCGCAAGACGTGGCCCTCACCACGTCGACCACCGACGCGACTCAACGGGCGCTCGCGGGCCTGGGCCTGCGCGCGGGGGACGAGGTGGTCACCTCCGACGAGGAGCATCCCGGGCTGCTGGGGCCGCTCCAGGCGGCCCGCGACCTGGTTGGGGTCGTCGTGCGCGAGGTGCCTCTCGCGGCCGTGGCGGACGCCGTCACGCCCGCCACCCGCCTCATCGCGTGCTCGCACGTGAGCTGGGTCACCGGCGCCTGCGCCCCCGACGCGCTGGCCGAGGTGGAGGTGCCGGTCCTGCTGGACGGGGCGCAGGCGGTGGGAGCGGTGCCGGTCGAGGTCGGCTCGCTGGGCTGCGACCTCTACGCCGCCTCGGGCCAGAAGTGGCTGTGCGGCCCCGAGGGCACCGGCATGCTCTACGTCTCCCCGGCTTTCCGCCACCGCCTGGCCACCGTGCCGCGCGGCTACGACTCGTTCGAGAATCCGGCCGCCGGGCTTCGCGCGTCGCTGGTCGAGGACATGCGCCGCCTCGACACCCCCGCGCTGGCCGCCGAGGCGTCGGCGTTCGCGCTGGCCGCCGTTTCGGTCCTGGCCGCCGCCGGGTGGCCGGCCGTCCAGGCGCGCGCCCGGCGGCTGGCCGACGAGGTGGCCGCGCGCCTGCGCAAGCAGGGTCGCGACGTGCGAACGCGGGGCGCGACCACGCTGGTCGCCTGGCGCTGCGACGACGCGCCGGCTTCCCGCAACCGACTGGCCGCCGCCGGGGTTGTGGTCAGGGACCTTCCGGGCCGCTCGCTGCTCCGCGCGTCGGTCGGCGCCTGGAACGACGCGTCCGACGTCGAGCGCCTGATGGACGCACTGGGCTGATCCGGCCACGGCGTGGAGGGGCCGCGTCAGGCTGCGGCCCCGCTGCCGGCCCCTCGCCCTACCCCGGGTGGCATAACACCGCGCGGCCTGCTACGGTGCCGCCTTCATCGCCGAGCCCTCGGCAGGGTGCCGGGGGGCGGGGGACCCGATGACGTTGGGGCGAATCTCGCGGTGATCCGCGGGAAGCGTCGGCCCGCCGACGCTAGCCCGTCAGCTAACCCCGCAGGCGCCGAAAAAGGCAGCGGTGTCCATGGGCGCAAGTTCCCTGCGGGTAGTTCGCCTCGGCCAAGCGTCGAGAAGCGCCGTCCTCGCGACCGCCGGCTGGTTGGCGGCGTGCCTGGCCCTCGCCGCTCCGGCGGTCGCCGACACCGGCGGCACGGCACCGCCCAGCATCCCGGCGCCCAAGCCACAGCTCCCGAAGCAGTCGCCCCCCAGGCAACAGCCGACCAGCTCCCAGCCCACCAAGACGCAGCCGGCCAGGCCGCCCATCGACCAGCCGCCGCCGGTGCCGGTCTCGGGGGACGTGCGCAGCCGGATCGTCGCGGTGGCCCAGAGCCAGCTCGGTCAGCGTGAGGATCCGCCCGGGTCCAACTGCACCAAGTTCGGTCCCTGCGAGGCCTGGTGCGCGGACTTCGCAACGTGGGTCTGGCGGCAGGCCGGCGTGGCGAGCATCGGGCGCATCGCCTGGGTCCCCTCCCTGGTCCAGTGGGGCAAGCAGCGCGGCACCTGGAAGGCCGGCTACGACAACGACCCCAAGCCGGGGGATCTCGTCATCTTCTCGGGCCTCCACGTGGGAATCGTGGAGACGGTCCGCCCCTCGGGGGTGATCACCATCATCGCGGGCAACACGGGCACCCAGAACGTGGCTCGCCGGGGCCCGACCACCCCCGATCGCGGCAGCACGATGGGGCCCGCCGCCATCAGCGGCTACGTCTCGCCGCCGGGCGGCACGCGGCAGGCCCGTGCCTCCGCCGCGAGCGCGCTGCCCCAGCCCACGCCGGCGCAGATGGCCGCCCAGGATCCCCAGGATCGGGACCCGCGCCTGGCCGCCCAGGAGCGCTGAGTTCCGGAGTACACGGCCACACCTGTTCGCGGCGACGAGCAGGTTCCGGCTCAGGGGCTGGCCGGCCTTGCGGTGCAGGCGTTGCAGGCTCGCCTCCTGCCCCGGTCCGGCGACCGGGCTCACGGCAGGCGGGACGCCCGATCGTGAACACGCGTATCGCTCGCCCGAGCGTGCTGACGTAGCGGATCACGACGTCCTGGTCGCAGCGCAGCGACTGCCCGCCCCAGGCCCCGGGCCGAGACCCAGATCCGGCAGCGCCCGGAATGGAGGCTGGTCCTGCGGCAGGCGCTGGCCCCGTTCCGGTGCCCACCGCAGGGATGTCGGGGTCCGCGGTCACCGCGGCCTGGGTGTTCGCCGCGACACTCAGCGCGGCCGCGCGCGCCGGCCCGTAGTACAGGGTGTGCGCGACCGCGCCGGACGCAGGGGCCAGGAGCGCCACGGTGGCCAGCGCCGCGACCGCCGTGGCTCTCGCGCGCGGCCGCCCCAGCGCGCCACCCGGCTTCCACGCCGTCCCGGTGGCGCCCGCCGGCTACGGCGCCGTGCCCCCCGGGCCTGGGACGGGCGGCCGGACGGCTTTCCGAGCGGCGTGACCGGGGTCAGGGGGCTCCGGCCCGGCTCCCCGAGCGCGGTCTCGAGCTCGCGGTCGAACGTGCCGGCGACCAGCTCCGCCATCGCCTCCTCCTGCTCGAGGATGCGCTCCGTCACCGAGACGGTCTCCGCGTCCCCCGCACGTTCGGCCAGGCGGCGCAGCAGCCGGTAGGACGCGACTACTGCGAGCCACCGCCCCTGCCCGGGACGGTCAGGAGGCGG
>DATAEY010000105.1:0-2265 GCA_036257715.1 Solirubrobacteraceae bacterium
GACGAGGCCTGCACGACCTCCGCCACTCGAGCCAGGTCGCGGTCACCGCGCGAGCTCGGGTAGGGTCGCCCCACAGAGAGGTGGGCCGGCGGCGCTGACACGCCCCCGGCCGTGGCGGAGGACGGCATGACCGCCCAAGGCGATCTCGACGACCTCATCGAGCGGCACCACGAGGCGCTCGGGCGGTTCATCGACGGAGATCCGGAGCCGCTCAAGGCGATCTACTCCCGTGGCGATGACGTCACCCTCGCGAATCCGTTCGGTCCTCCAGCGCGCGGGTGGCACGAGGTGGCCGAGACGTTGGAGCGCGCCGCCGCGCACTACGAGGGGGGGCAGCTCCGCGAGTTCGAGACCCTCGCAAAGTGCGTGACCTCCGAGCTCGCGTACACGCTGGAGATGGAGAGGTTCGAGGCGAAGCTTGCTGGGGTGGGGCAGGCCGGACCGGTGACGCTGCGGGTTACCACCGTCTTCCGCCCCGAGGATGGGGCCTGGAGGGTCGTGCACCGCCACGCAGATCCCATCTCGGCGGTCCGGCCGCCGGAGTCGGTCGTCGAGGTGCCGGCCTGATCAGCGGCGAGGGAGTCCCTGCCGACATCCTCGGCGTCGTCGATGCCCTCGTGCCCCGCGATTGAGCGGCGGCGCGGCCGAGGCCCTAGTGCCGGTGCGGGATGCGGGCGATCGGAGGGTGGTGGGGTACGCCACGATCGATGCCCGGTCCCAGTGGCTGAGGAGGTTCCGGTGGTTCCGGCTCACGCCGGACGCGGCTCCGGTGACCTTCAACCACCCCGCCGCCCGCGGGCGGCCGGTGACCATGGCCGAGGTCCTCCTCGACATCGTGGGCCAGGCGGGCGTCGTCGCCCATCACCGCAACGGCGACCCGCTCGACAACCGGGCCTCGAACCTCCGGGCCGTCCGGGCCGATGCCCCTCCGGCGGAGACCGGCGGGCGCCGCAGGTCGGCCTACCGGGGGGTGCTCTGGGATCCGGAGGGCGAGAGCTGGGTGGCCTACGGGCTCGCCGCGGGGAGGTACGTCGACCTCGGGCGATTCGACGACGAGCGGGCCGCCGCGACGGCCGCGCGGGAGTGGGCGGTCGAGAACCAGAGCATCCACCTCGAGGACGACCACCGGGCCGGGGGCTTCGGCCGCGCCCTCGGCCCGCCGCGCGCTCCGCGCGACGAGTAGGCCCCCCCGCGGCCGGTCACTCTTCCGGGTCCGCGAGGGTGTCCGAGCGCCACGGCGCCCGCCACTCGGGGGCCTCCCAGCCCGCCATGACGTAGATGCGCTCGCGCGCCACCTTGTCGCCCCGGAACTCGAGCAGCTGGACGCCGAACATCCAGGGGCCGCCGTTGTAGCTCACCGAGAGCTCGGAGACGACGAGGTCGTCTCGCGCGCTCACCCGCCGGAGCCTGTAGCGGACGTCGGCCGGATACTTCCGGCGCCACTCCGTGAAGTTGGCGACGCCCTCGAACCGCTCGCCCGACTGCGGGAACTCGAGGACGGCGTCGTCGTGGTAGATCTCGGCGGCGCGGTCCACGTCCGCGCCGGCGTACTCGAAGTACCGCTGGACCACCTCGAGCCGGGCCGCCTGATCGGCCATCCCCACCTCCCGGACGCCCAGGGACGGTATGCGCAGGACCCGCGGCCGTCCAGCGGGCGGGCGGCGTCGCGCGCCGCCCGCCCGCCGCTCAGGTCAGCGCCGCCGGGGCGCGCGGTGCAGCTGGCCGCGCAGCGCGCCGTTCGGGAAGTCGCTGGTGTGGATGTTGACGTAGAAGCGGATCGGGTGCTTGGTGATCTCCTGCAGCAGGGCGCTCGCGACGTCGACGCAGCCCGCCGAGGCGCCGGGGTCGCCGCCGGTCGGCGGGGTCAGGGGCACCACGATGTCGCCGTTCGTGCCGGGGCGGCCGCGGTGCACGTGCATGGCGTTCGGGGTCGAGATCCCTCGGACGGCGACCGCGAAGCACAGCTTGGTGTCGGTGGTGACGACCGTGGCGCCACCCTGTCCGTCCAGGTCGCCCGCCCGGCTCTTGCCGTCGGTGCCGATCTCGTTCCGGCCCAGCAGCGTGGCGAAGAAGGTGGTGCGCGCGGGCTTGGCCTTCGGCTTGGCCTTGGGCGGCGTCGGCTTCACCGGCTTGGTCTGGACCGGGCCCTTCCCGTTGCCGGGCGGGTCGTACGGGCCGGTCTGGGCGATGAGGGGCGCCCCGACTCCGAGGAGCGCCGCCAGGGAGACGGCGCCGGCGACGGCGGCGCGGCGGCGTGCGTTCATG
>DATAEY010000106.1:0-4825 GCA_036257715.1 Solirubrobacteraceae bacterium
CTCCCCCGAACGGGACCAGCGCCAACATCTACGTGGACTGGGTCGCGGCCTGGGCGCCCGCCTGACGGGACGTCCGGGCCCCCGGCGGGGTGCCGGGGGTCGTTGACAAGCGGCCGCCGTCGGCGCACCTTGTGGTGACTCCGCGCGGCGCCGGTGCCGCCCATCGTCCCCTGGGAGGCATCGATCCCGTCGCTGAAGAGGTCACTGCTCGCGCTGGGCGCCGTGGCCGTGGTCGCGGCCGTGTCGATCGTGCTCCTCGCGACCCGGGACGACTCGCCGTCGGGCGACGCCCCGCCGGCCACCTCGGCCGCCTCCTCGCCGACCGCTCCGGCGCCCGATCCGGCCGAGACCGTCGCCGCCCGCACGCCGTCGAGCGTCAAGGCGCCCCTCGGCGACCTGCCCGGCTGGCGCCAGGTCTTCATCGACGACTTCACCGAGGACGTCGACAGCTGGGGCGAGTGCGGCTCCTACGAGGAGCACACCTGCCCGGACCTGCCCGAGCCCTACCGCTCGAAGTGGTGGGCGTACCCCAGCTCGCACCAGGACACCCGGGAGAAGCTGGAGGGCGACGGCGGCTACTACCAGCCGTCCGACCTGTCGATGTCCGACGGGATGCTCCGGATCAAGCTGAGCCGCGAGGACGGCACGACCCGGTCGGCGGCCCCCTACCCGAGGATGGATTCCCTCCTCTACGGCCGCTACGCGGTGCGCTTCAAGGTCGACGAGGCGGTCCCCGGCTTCAAGATCGCCTGGCTGCTGTGGCGGACGGTCGACGAGTGGGCTGAGATCGACTTCCCCGAGGCCGATTTGGACCGCGAGATCCACGCCTTCATGCACAAGGAGGACGGCGGGCAGGACGACTTCGCCTCCGGCGTGCCGCTGGCCGGCAGCGGGTGGCACACGAGCGTGATCGAGTGGACCCCGGGCGAGGTCAAGTTCTTCCTCGACGGGCGCCTCATCGGCACCTCGACCGAGAGCGTGCCCGACACCCCCATGGACTGGATCCTCCAGTCCGAGACGTCGCTCTCGGGCGAGCTGCCCGAGGACGGCGCGGAGGCGACCATCGACATCGACTGGGTCGCGGCCTGGGAGCGGGCCTGAGCGCCCCTAGGCGGGCCCGGCGGGCTCCTGGCGTCGGGGCACCAGCCTGAACACGTAGGCGTCGCCGTCGCGGAAGGCGAGCTCGAAGTCGGGCGACGCCAGCATGACCTCGACCAGCCGCTGCGCCGAGCCCGGCGGCACGAGCTTGTAGAGGGCGGCGTAGTTCTCCTGGCTCGGGCTGATGACGAAGTAGCGCTCCGGCGCGTCGTGCTCGAGCAGCAGCTGGCGGATGCGCACCGCGTCGACGGGGCCGAACATCCTGTGCTGGAACTCCGGCATCGATGTGAGGGCGGGCTTCGGGTCCGGGAAGATGCGCTTGGTCGCGTAGTTCGACGTCATCGACAGCGGGAAGTTCGACGCCATGTAGGCGCGGAACGAGCCGGCCGGCGCGCGCTCCTCGAACCAGGCGGAGGCGGCGACGTCGCTGCGCTGCACGTAGCTCCGCATCTCGGTGCCGAAGTAGGCGAGCAGCATCAGGCACCCGACCAGGCTGGAGACGCCGATCAGGCGCCAGGTCTCGGTGGCGCGCCGCCGCGAGGGGCCCCCCCGCGGGGCGCAGATCTCCGCGGTCAGCACGGCGAGCCAGGGAAGGGCGAAGAGCGAGGCCCGCAGGATCCCCTCGCCGCCATACGACTGCAGCCAGACGACGATCATCGGGGTGACCGCGAGCGCGATGGGCACCGGGTCGAGGTAGCGCCGGTGCTCGAACCGGGCGGCGCGCGTCTGCTGGATCAGCCGGAGGACGCCGAAGGCCGCCAGGACGAACACGCCGAAGAGCAGGATCCGGGGGGCCCAGAAGACGAGCTGCACCCCGGGCAGGCCGGATGAGAGGTCGACCGACTGGTTGCCCGCCGATGCCCCCGGGTTGATGTCGAAGAGGCTGAAGTGGGCGTCGACGAAGTTCCACGCCAGGGCGATCCACCAGACCTCGACGGCGAGCATGGCCGCCGGGATCCAGAAGGGCAGGCGCGCCCCCACCAGCGCGATGGCCGCCACCTGCGACGTGACGAGCAGCGGTGAGAGCTGGTGGCTGACCACGACCGCGAGGTAGATGATCGCGCCGACGACCAGGGCCACCCGGGGCGACAGGGGCGCCTCGCGTGAGGAGAGGAGGGCGCTGCGCCGGATGGAGGCGAGGGCGCTGAGCACCGGGCCGCGGCGCCGGTCGAGCCAGCGGTCGAAGCGCCGCCGGCCGTCGCGCTCGGGCGCGCACCTCAGAGCGAGGGCGATGACCGCGAGCGACAGCACGAAGGCCAGCGCCTGAGGGGCGAAGTAGTTCTGGCCGATCCAGTCGACCACCACGTAGAGCCAGACCGCCGACCAGCGGACCCGCTCGCTGATGTTGAGCCCGCGCAGGGCGAACAGGAGCACGGCCGCCGTCGCGAGGGTGAAGAAGACCTGCGCCCAGGCGGCGAAGGTGATCGGCTGCACGCCGGCCGCCTCGCTCAGCCACGCGGCGAAGGCGAAGAAGCCGGGCCAGTTGTTGTAGACGTCGAGCGAGCGGTCGACCGTGCCGGTGTTGATGATCGCCTCGGTGACCCCCAGGTGCTTGAAGGTCCACGTGTACCGCGGGACGTCGTAGAGCAGCGCGGTGGTGCCGTGCAGCAGGACGACCATGCCGGCGACGTAGGCGCCGTAGAGCCCCGGGATCTTGGGGGTGCTCCAGATGGCGAACGCGAAGCCCACCACCAGCAGCATCAGGGCGACGTACCAGCCGCTGCCGAGGGCGGACAGGAGCCCGAAGCCGTCCATGTGGGCCAGGTCGGTCTGGTCCAGGCCGGCGGCCCAGAAGATCGCCGCCCCGAGGAGGATGAGGAACTGGGTCGAGGGCCGGCGCAGCGCACGGGCGAGCATGCTGCGCGAGCGCCGCGTGTCGGGGCCGGGGTCGCCGAACGCCTCGCCCAGCGAGCGCGGGACGAAGCCCCGTGTGCGGAGCGCGATCAGGATCGCCGGGATGCAGAGGCCCGCCACCGCGTAGGCGGCCGCGACCGGCTCCCAGGTCGCCCAAAGCATCACCTGGGAGAGGACCGTGCTGATGCCGAGGCTCGTCGCGAGCACGAGGCCGAGCGACAGGCCGTCGCCGCGCGCCCCGACGTAGGGCAGCAGGGCGGCGCCCGGCGCCAGGCTGAACATGAGCACCAGCGAGAGCGTGGACCACCCGCTGCTGACGCCCAGCGCCATCATGCCGACGCTCGTCAGCGAGGCGGCGAGGGCGATCAGGAGGATCAGCTGGCCGCCGGCCGTCAGCCTCGGCCGCCCGCCGCGCTCGGGCGGCGGCTCGGGGGCCTCGGCCTCGACGGGCTCGACCTCCCGCTCGACGGCCGCGGCGACCGGCGACTCGGTCACGAGGGGCATCGTCGCGGGGCCGGCCCCGGCGCCGGCGGCCGCGGGCTCGGGGGCGCCACCCCCCCGCAGCCCGAACGCTACCTCGCCGTCCTCGTGGCCGAAGACGAAGCGCAGCAGGCCCGGCGCGATGGCCATGGCGACGATGGCGTTGGAGATCAGCCACGCGACGCCGGCGCCCACCAGCCCGTACTCGGGGGTCAGGACGAGGGTCAGCCCGATGAGGAGGATGAAGTTGCACAGGTCCGCCAGCAGCAGCGACCGGCCCCTCCCGCGCGAGCGCGAGACGTACTGGAAGATGAGGATGAAGGTGCGGAAGATGACCGTCAGCCCGAAGAGGCGCAGCAGCGGCGTCCCCTCCTGCACGTAGTCCTCGCCGAAGAGCGACAGGATCACCGGCGCCCCGACGATGAGGATCAGCGAGCACGGCACCATCAGCATGAGCGCGCGCTGGAGCACGACCTTCGCGAGCCCGCGCAGCCGCTCCTGGTTGAAGGCGCTCTCCACCGTCAGGGACATGCCGGCGTTGGCCACCAGGGCCTCGAGGGCCAGGGTGATGGTGAGGGCGATGTAGTAGTAGGCGTTGCCGGTCCCGCCGACGATCGAGAGCACGATCAGGGGCAGGATCGCCACGGCGCCCATGAAGAGGGCGCTGGCGAAGAAGTCCTGGGCCAGGAACCGGGTCAGGTCCCGGCGGTTGATGTCCTCCAGCCGCGCCGAGCGCTCGGGGTGGGCCCGCCGGTGGGCCGGGATGACCTTCCCGAAGATCAGCGCGTTCACCGGGATCAGCAGCAGCAGCATCGGCCCGAGCCAGCTCAGGAAGACGCCGTTCACCACGCCGATCGCCAGGAAGAGCGGCAGGCTGACCAGCTTGAGGATGCCGAAGGCCGTGTTCTCGAGCGGGACCCAGGGCGCGTGCCGCAGCCCCGTGAGGGCCCCGTCCTGGAGCGCGAAGACGCCCCAGAGCGACGTGCCGACGATGAAGCTGATCGCCACCGCGGGATCGCCGAGGATCCCGAGCTCCTCGTCGAGATGGGGCACGACGAACGCGAAGCCCGTCGACAGGATGAGGGCCAGCCCGGTGCTGAGCGCGTAGAGCTTGCGCAGGGCCTTGGCCGGGTCGGCGACCAGCGGCATGAAGCGCGGGATCGCGTTGCCCAGGTTGAGCTGGCAGATGGTCGACAGGGTCACCATCGCCGCCACCATCGCGCTGTCGCGGCCCACCGTCTCGCTTGGGTACATGCGGGCGGCGACGATCCAGAACACCAGCCCGAGCCCCGAGCTCATGATGGAGTTCACCATGAGGCTGTAGGCGTTGCGGAAGAGCGGCTCCGAGAGGTGCGCTCGGGTGCGGCTCACCACCCCCGAGGCGGACGCCTCG
>DATAEY010000107.1:0-21296 GCA_036257715.1 Solirubrobacteraceae bacterium
TCGATCCCCAGCCGCCGGCGATCGTCGGGCGACAGGTGGTAGAGGTTCTTCTCCATCGGCTCGGGAAGCTCGTAGCCGTTCTCGATCCCCTCCAGACCGGCGTGCAGGAGGGCCGCGAAGGTCAGGTAGGGGTTGCACGACGGGTCGGGGCAGCGCAGCTCCATCCTGGTGGCCTGCTCCTTGCCGGGGTGGTAGAGCGGGACCCGCACGAGCGCCGAGCGGTTGCGGCGCGACCAGGCGCAGTAGACGGGCGCCTCGTAGCCGGGCACCAGGCGCTTGTAGGAGTTCACCCACTGGGCGAAGATCGAGCAGATCTCGCGGGCGTGCTTGAGCTGGCCGGCGATGAACTGCTTGCCGGTGGCGGAGAGGAAGTACTGGTCGTCGGCATCGAAGAACGCGTTGCCTGCATCGCGGAACAACGACTGGTGGGTGTGCATGCCGGAGCCGTTCTGCCCGAACAGCGGCTTGGGCATGAAGGTCGCGTGCAGCCCGTACTTCATCGCGTATTCCTTGACGGTGATGCGGTACGTCATGCAGTCGTCGGCCATCTTGAGCGCGTCCGCGTAGCGCATGTCGATCTCGTGCTGGGAAGGACCGACCTCGTGATGGGTGTACTCGACGTGGATCCCGAGGCGCTCGAGCGCCAGCACGGTCTCCCGGCGCAGGTCCGAGCCGGCGTCAAGCGTGGTCAGGTCGAAGTAGCCGCCCTGGTCGAGCACCTCGGTGTCGGACGCGCTGCGGAAGTAGAAGTACTCGAGCTCCGGCCCCACGTAGAAGCGGTCGAACCCCATGGATTGAGCCCTGTCCACGGCGCGCCGCAGCACGTGGCGGGGGTCCCCCTCGTAGGGTGTGCGCTCAGGGGTGAGGATGTCGCAGAACATCCTCCCGACGCCCTGCTCCTCCGGGCGCCAGGGCAGGATCGCGAAGGTGGAGGCGTCCGGCTGGGCGATCATGTCGGATTCCTCGATCGCGTTGAACCCCGTGATCGAGGAGCCGTCGAACCCCATGCCGCCCTCGAAGGCGTCGTCGAGCTCGGCCGCGTTGATCGAGAAGGACTTCAGCTGGCCGAGGATGTCGGTGAACCAGAAGCGGATGAACCGGATCGAGCGCTCCTCGACGAGCGCTTTGACGTCATCGGCGGTGGTCGGCTGGTCGGGCAATGCGGAGCCCTCCTGGTTCCGGGCGGTTGACGGAGCCCGGGGGCCGGCCCGAGCGGACGCGAACCCTAGACGATCACACGCGTCCGGCCGCGACCGGCGCGGACGCCGGCATCCGGGCCGGATCGGCGCCCAGCCAGCGGTGGGCCCAGCGCTTGAGCTCCGCGAGCGCGGGCGCGAGGTCCCGCCCCATCTCGGTCAGCCCGTACTCGACCCGCACGGGAGGCCCGGGCAGGACTCGGCGCTCGACGATCCCGCGAGCCTCGAGCTCCTTCATGCGCTCGGACAGCAGGCGGTCGGAGAGCTGGGGGATCGCCTGGGAGATCTCCGAGAAGCGCAGCGGCCGCTCGAGCAGCACGCTGACGATGGCGCCGGTCCAGCGCTTGCCGATCAGCTCGACCGCCTGGTGGTAGAGTGGGCAGCAGCCCGAGTGGTCGCCGGTGCCGTCTGCCGCGTGCTCCGCCATCCGCTCAGGCGGCCCGCAGGACCCGCGACTCCTCGCTCGAGCCGTCGACCGGCACGTCCCCCGCGACGTTGATCGTCGCGGTGAACGTCTCCAGCGCGACGTACGCGATGGCCTCCAGCAGCTGCTCGTCCGACCATCCGGCCTCCCGCGCCTCCTCGTGCAGGTGCATCGGGGGCCGCTCGCCGTCGACCACCAGGGCCTTGAGGTAGCGGAGGAGAAGCGCCTGGCGCGCGTCGCGGGAGTCGAACTCGCGGGCGAGCGCGACCTCGTCCAGGGTGAGCCCGGCGGCGCGGGCCATGCGGCTGTGCATGGCGATCCCGGGCTGGGACTTGTAGTGCTCGGCGACCGCCAGCGCGATCCGCTCCGAGGTGGCCAGGTCCAGCTTCCCGTGGCGGAGCTCCGAGCGGAAACGCGCGTAGGCGCGCAGAGCGGCCGGCGAGCCGGCCAGCACGCCCAGGAAGTTGGGCAGCTGGCCCCCGGTGGCCAGCGCCCCCTTGAGCACGGGGACCGAGCCGTCGGGAGCGGTGAGGTCGTCGTGGATGTGGAACCTGCTCATCGGAGTCTTCATGGCGTTCTCACCCGGTGAGGAGAGCGCAACCACGCGCGGGGTCGGCGCGAAGCCGCTTTACCTTTGGCCTGCTTCTTACGATTGATAAGTGTATACGGCACGTCAAGCGCTGTGTAACCCGCGCGGGACGCGCGTCGCACTCTTATACGCGCGCGCCTAAAGGCCGGATCAGCGCGGGCTCCGGGCCGGATCAGCGCGGGCTCCGCACGGCGGACCAGCGACTGGGTCCGCCGGACCTGGGCGCAGGGGGCGTCCGCGGCGTGCGGGCGGGGGCTCAGGGATGCGAGGAGAGCGCGGCGACGGCGATCAGGACGAGCGCCATCATCAGCGCCCACATGGCCAGGCGGTCGGGCTGGGAGGTGACGCGCTCGATCGGGTGACGCCCCGGACGCCGGCGCCGGATCTGCACCACCCGAGCGGCCCGCGGAGCCGTCCCGGGCATCGCCCGCGGCGGCACCGCTCGCAGGCGCCCCACCGGTGGGGCGGGGTCGGGGCGGCCGGTGATGGTGACTGTGCGCCGCGATGGCCGCGCGCGCGTCGCCTCGCTGCTGGTGGGCTCGAGCTCGTCCTCGCGCAGGGCACGGGCTGCCTCATGCATCTGGCTCATCCTCTTTCGGTCGCTTACGGGGTTAGCTGACGGGCTCGCGCGGAAAGGTCGCGCTATGCCTTACGGCGATTCGCCCCAGGGTTTTGGGTCCCCCGCTTCCGCCAGCCAGGGCGCAGCCGGCGGGAATTCAGCGGTCTGGCGGGCGGCATCCTAACAACCGAGCCGGATGAGGCGTCATGACCCGCCCCCGCCCCCGCCCCCGCGGTCGTGACGGATCTGCTCCTCGACCGTGCGCTCGGCGGTCGGCATCGCCTCCAGGCGCTCGTCGGGAATCGGCCGGCCGCTCTCGATCGAGACGCCGTAGGTGCCGTCGGCGAGACGCCGCTCGGCTCGTTCGACCGCCGCCAGCTCCTCGCGCAGGCGCTGCGCGATGCCGCTGTCGCGCTCCTCCTCGAACAGCTCGGACCCCTCGTCCGCCGGGTGCTGGTCGAGATGGGACAGCTCGTCGTCCGCCGCCCGGCCGAGATCTGCCAGCGCCTGCTCAATCCGAGTGCGCTCGGCGGCCAGCAGTTCGCGTGCCCGAGCCTCCTCCACGGCTACTGCCTGCCCGCGACGGCGGCGACGAAGCTGGCCACGTCCTGCGCGTCGCGGCCCTGGAGGAGCTGCGCGGGCATGCGGCCCTTCCCGCGGTCCCTGCCGTGGACGATCGCGTCGAGCACCAGGGCCTGGTTGGGCTTGATCTTGTCCAGGTTGGGACCCACCTGGCCCACCGTGTTGGCCGCGGCGAGGGTGTGGCACTGGTTGCAGGTGCGCCCGAACAGCGCGCGCCCCCGCTCCTGGGCGTCCGTCAGGCGCACCTGGGCGGCGCCCGCCCGGTCCTTGTGCCCGCTGTTGGCGACCACGAGCGCCGGCACAACGATCCCCATCCCGACGAGCACCGCCACGAGCACCGCCCCGGTCACCCGCCGCCCGCGCCGCGTCTGCGACTGCAGCAGCCTCTCGCGCGCCCGGGAGGGGCCGCCGAAGAGCGCCACCAGGAACAGGGCCAATCCGACCAGGACCCAGACGGCGAGGAACGCGAGCGGCAGTGCACCCATGCGGGCGGGGACCTTACCTGGCGTGCTGCGGGGGCGAGGCCGCCCCAATCGGGGCCGCGGTCCCGTCGGCTGCGGTCGGCCGTCCGGTCCGGGTACCGTCTCACCATGCTCCGCCACTTCGCGGACCGAGTGGACGCCGGGCGGAGGCTGGCCGAGTCGCTGCCGCCGATCGAGGGCGACGTCGTGGTGCTCGGGCTGGCGCGCGGGGGGGTGCCGGTGGCGGCCGAGGTGGCGCGGTCGCTGGGCGCCCCCCTGGACGTGCTGGTGGTGCGCAAGGTCGGCCACCCGGCGCAGCCGGAGTACGCGCTGGGGGCGGTCAGCGAGGACGGTGTGGCGCTGCCGCAGGACCTGCCACCCGAGCTCGTCGCCCCCCAGCTGGAGCGGGCGCGCCGCCAGGCCGAGTCCCTGCGGCGAGGACGCTCCCGGCTGGTGCTCGGGGATCGCGTCGTCGTGGTGGTGGACGACGGCCTGGCCACCGGACGCTCGATGGCGGCGGCGCTGGAGACGGTCAGCCGCCACCGCCCCGAGCGCGTGACCATGGCGGTCCCGGTCGCGTCGGGTCCGGGCCTGCGGGAGCTGCAGGAGCGCTGGGAGGCGTGGGCGCCGATGGTGGTCGAGCCGCCGGAGTTCTTCGCGGTCGGCCAGTTCTACCGGGACTTCGCGCAGGTCGACGACGACAAGGTGGCCGCGCTGCTGGGCTCGGGCTGAGGGAGGGCCGGGGGCCGGCGCACGCGCCTCAGCGCCGGCGCCCGGACGCGAAGCTCATGACCGCCGGGGCCACGGCCCGGAAGTCCGCGCCCGCAGCCCGCTCGTCTGAGGCTTCCCGTTCGGGGTCGCGGTCGGGGACCTCCAGCTGTCTCACGTCGGCCAGCCGCCCGCCGGGAGGGTCGAGCGGGCGCAGCGCCTCCACCACCACACTGGTGGCGCCGCCCGGCTGGCGCTCGAAGCGGCCCTCGGCGAGGACCAGGGGCTCCGCGCGGACGGTCATGCGATGCCGCTCGTAGACCGGGGGGGAGACGATCAGGTTGATCGTGCCGTGCTGGTCCTCGAGCAGCAGGAACACCACGCCGTTGGCGGTAGCCGGGCGCTGACGGGCCACCACCAGGCCGCCCACGCGCACCCGCGCGCCGTGGGGGGTGCCGGCCAACTCCCGCGACGACACTGTCCCGGCGGGCAGCGACTCCTGCAGCAGCGCCAGGGGATGCCCGCCAAGCGTCATCCCGGTGCTGGCGTAGTCGGCCAGCATCGCCTCCCACTCTCCCAACTCCCTCAGCGCCGGCGCCGGTGGGAGGTCGAGCGGCATGGCCAGCTGGGTCCCGGCCGCCGCGCGCCGGCCCGGAGCCGCGACCCCCAGGCGCCAGAGCGCCACCCGGCGGCTCCCGCCGGCCAGTCGATCACACGCACCCGCCCAGGCCAGGCGCTCCAGCGCCGCCCGCCCCGCGCTCGCGTCGCCGCCGGCGAAGCCGGTGGCCGCCGCCACGCCGGACAATGAGCCGAACCGCCCGTCGGGACGCTCGCTGCGCGCGGCCACCAGCGCGGCCACGTCGCCAGCACGAACGCCGCGAACGTAGCCCAGCCCGATGCGAACCGCGCTCCCCTCGATGGTGCACTCCGCCTGGCTGCGGTCGATGTCGGGGCCGAGCACCTCGATCCCGCGCCGCTGTGCCTCATGGACCAGCGCGTCCGGTGGATAGAAGCCCATCGGCTGCTCGTTGAGCAGCGAGCACAGGAACTCGGGGCCGTAGTGGACCCGAAGCCACGTCGACTGGTAGGCCAGCAGGCCGAAGGCCGCGCCGTGGGCCTTGGGGAACCCGAACCCGGCGAAGCCCATGACCATCCTCCACACGCGCTCGGCGGTGGCCTCGTCCACGCCGTGGCGGTCGATCGCGCCCTCCACGAAGTCGCGGTGATGGACCTCGATCGCGGCCTCCGAGCGCTTGCGGCTCATGGCTCGCCGCAGGCTCTCCGCCTGCCCGATCGCGAAGCCGGCGAAGGCAATCGCGACCTCGAGCACCTGGTCCTGGAAGATGATCGTCCCCAGGGTGTCGCGCAGTATGGGCTCCAGAGAGGGGTGCTCGTAGGGCACCTCGAAACCCGGCTCGTCCCGCAGGCGCTGACGGCGCTCGACGTAGGGGTTGACGGCGCCGCCCTGGATCGGGCCGGGACGGACGATCGCCACCTGGATGGTGAGGTCGTCCAGCGACTCAGGCCGCGTGCGCCGCAGCGACTGCATCTGGGCCCGGCTCTCGATCTGAAATACCCCGACCGTGTCCGCGCGCTGGATCGCGGCGTAAGTCTCCGGGTCGTCGTAGGGGATGCGAGAGAGGTCGATCCGCTCACCACGCGAGCGTGCGATCTCCTCCACGCAGCGCTCCACCGCCGACAGCATCCCCAGCCCCAGGAGGTCGATCTTCAGGAAGCCGGCGTCGGCGCAGGAGTCCTTGTCCCACTGGGCGATCTGGCGGCCCTCCATGGCCGCGGGGACCACCGGACAGCAGTCGATCAGCGGTCGGGTGGACACGATCATCCCGCCCGAGTGCTGGGAGAGATGGCGCGGCAGTCCGGCGGCCTCGGAGGCCAGGCGCGCCAGCCAGGGCCAGCGTCCGGTGGCGGCCCGCCGCTCGCCCAGGGCCGCCACCACGTCGCGACCGACGTTGCGGGCGAGGTCCCCCTCCGAGCCCCGGGCGACGCGCTCGATCTCGCCCGGGGCGAGGCCCAGGGCCTTGCCCAGGTCGCGGATGGCCCCCCGCGCGCGATAGGTGGGAAAGGCCGCCACCAGCGCCGAGCGGTCGTGGCCGTAGCGCTGGTGAACCCGCGGCATCAGGGCCTCCCGGATGTCGCGCGGGAAGTCGAGGTCGATGTCGGGCAGCTCGGTGAGCTGGGTGTTGAGGAAGCGCCCCAGCAGCAGACGGTTGCGAACCGGGTCGATGTGGGACAGCCCGGTCAGGAAGCACACGATCGAGGAGACGGAGGAGCCCCGCCCACGCCCGGGCGGCAGCAGCACCCGCGCGCTGTCCGGGCCGCGTACCTCCGCGGCGACCTCGCGGGCCAGCTCGAGCATCCCGTGGTGCAGCAGGAAGAAGCCGGCCAGACCGAGCGACTCGATCACCCGCAACTCGTCATCCAGGCGCAGCTCGGCCTCGGGCCGGTTGGGGTCGCCGCGATAGCGCTCGGACAGCCGCGCCCGGCACAGCTCGGCCAACGTGCGGTCGGCCCGCCCGTCGTCGGCGCCGGGGTAGCGATAGCCGAGATCGTGCGTGAGGTCGAAGCGCAGCCGTTCGGCCAGCCGAGCCGTCTCGGCCACCGCGCCCGGGTGGTCGGGGAAGCGTGCGGTCATCGCAGCGGGGGAGGCGAGCACGTGGGAGTGGTTTCCGCGGCGGGCGGGCTCCGAGGCGTCCAGGGTGCTGTGCAGCCGGACCGCCACCAGGGCGTCCTGGAGCCGAGCCCGCTGGCGCGTGTGGGCGTGGACGTTGCCGGTGGCCACGCAGGGGACGCCCAACCGGCGGGCCAGCGCGGCGCGACGGCGGTTGCGCGCCTGGTCGTCGCGCCAGTACGGTCGCTGGAGCTCGACCCGCAGGCGGTCCGGGCCGAACGCCTCGAGCAGGCGGCGGGCGGTCGGCTCGTCCTCCACGCCGGAGGAGGCGCAGCCGGTGAGGCAGACGAGCCCCTCGGCATGCTCCAGCACCGTCCTCAGCCGCAAGCGGGGCGGTGCCGGGGGGCCCGGCCGCAGGTCGCGGGTGCGGGCATGCGCGGCGGTGACCAGCCGGCAGAGGTTGCTCCATCCCCGGGCGTCTGCCACCAGGAGCGTCAGATGGCGGCGGTCGTCGAGATCCAGCTCCGCGCCGTGGATCGCCCTGAGGCCCAGTCCGCGGGCCGCCTGGGCGAACTCCATCGAGCCGGCCAGCGAATTGTGGTCGGTCAGCGCGAGGCTGCCATGCCCGCGCTCGACCGCCGCCGTCGCGAGCTCCTCGGGCAACGAGGCGCCGTCCAGGAACGAGTAGGCGGAGTGGGCGTGGAGCTCGACATAGGGCATGCGAACACATGTTCGCAGCGGCGGCGGCGGAACCCACCGGGTCGTACGGCTGGGGCGGCGGGCGGCTCAGCCCCAGTAGTCCTGCAGCAGGTAGAGCCAGACCTCGCTGCGGGTGGGGAAGGCCGGCACGGCGTGGCGCAGGCGCTCGATCGGCACCTCGCCGACCACGGCGATCGTGGCCGCGTGCAGCCAGTCGGCCACCTCGACCCCCACGAAGGTGGCGCCGACGATCACCTTGCGCTCCTCGTCCACCACCAGCCGGCTGGTGCCCGCGGTGTTGCGTCCCACGTAGCTGGCGCCGGCCGACCCCGAGGTTGACCCGTCGACCGCCCGGACGTTCATCCCGGCCTCGCGGGCGCTCGCCAGCGTGTGGCCGACCGCCGCCACCTGGGGATCGGTGAAGATCACCCTCGGGGCCACCGGCCCGTCCTGGGTGACCGGGATGTCCGCGCCGGTGCCGAGGTGGTCGGCCAGCAGGCGAGCCTGGTACTTGCCCATGTGCGTCAGCAGCGAGCGGCCGTTGACGTCGCCGATCGCGTACAGCCACTCGTGGCGGCTGGAGCGCATCCGGTCGTCCACCTCGATCGGCTCTCCCGGCTGCATCCCGACCGTCTCGAGGCCCAGGTCGTCGGTGTGGGGGCGGCGCCCGATCGCCACCAGCAGCTCGTCGGCGGTCAGCTCGTCCCCGCCCTCGAGCCTCAGGGTCACCTCGCCGTCCGCGCGCGATGCCGCGGTGGCCTCGGCCCCGGTGCGGACGTCCACGCCCCGCTCGCGCAGCGCGTCGGCGACCTGCTCGGAGGCGAATTCCTCCTCGCGGGAGATCAGGCGGGGAAGCGCCTCCACCAGGGTCACGGCGCAGCCCAGGCTGGACCAGGCCTGGGCCATCTCCACCCCCACCATGCCGCCGCCCAGGATCAGGAGCCGCTCGGGGACCGACTTCGCGGTGGTCGCCTCCCGGTTGGTCCACGGCCGCGCCTCGGCCAGCCCCTCCAGCGGCGGGATCAGCGTGCCGCTGCCCGTGGCCACGACCACCGCGCGGCGCACGGTCAGGCGCTGTCCGCCCACCACGACCCGGCGCTCGCCGTCCAGCCGGCCCCGACCGCGGATCAGCGCTACGCGATGGCGGTCCAGCCATTCCACCTGCCCGGAGTCGTCGAGGTCGTGGATGGTCTCGTCGCGCCGGTCCAGCGCGGACTGGACGTCCAGCTCGCCGGTGATCGCCTCGCGAACGCCCGGGACCCGACGGGCCTCGGCCATCAGCTCGCCCGGGCGCAATAGCCCCTTCGACGGCATGCAGGCGTAGTAGGAGCACTCGCCCCCGATCAGGTCGCTCTCGACCAGCGCGACCTCGAGCCCATGGTCGGCCAGCCGCCCGGCGCACACCTCGCCGGCGGGACCGGCGCCGATCACCACGACGTCGACTTCGCGATCGGCGGACATCCGGGGCGGCCGCCGATCAGCCTCCGGCGGTGGGACCGCCCTGGCCGGGGGTGGCGGGAACCACCAGCGGCTCGGTCGGCGCCTCGACGGCCGCCTCGCGCTCCTCCTCGAGCTCGGGCGGCTCCAGGCCGTCGCACACCAGGCGGAAGGCCCCCGTGCCGAGGCGTGGGTCGGCCTCGAGGACCAGGCCGGCGATCGTGTCGCCCTCGTCCCAGCCCATCCGCTCGATCTCGAACGGGTTCATGCGCACGGTGTGGGGCGGGAACGGGCAGTGGCGGTTGTGGTCCGTCTTGGCCTTGGCGATCGCCTCGAAATTGCGGCCCTCGATGCTCATCGCGGTCAGTCTGCCACGGCGGCGACCGCGGGTGGGGCGACCCCCGCCCGTCGGGCGATGATCTCGGCCAGTCGCGCGATCGTGGGGCAGGCGAGACCGTGCCGCGCCCCGGCCCGCAGCACCGGCCCGGCGATTTGGTCGAGCTCGGGCTCGCGGCCGGCGGCGATGTCCCGCTGCATCGAGGAGCCGAGGGTGTCGTGCGCGGCCTCGAGCTCGCCCAGCACGGTCGCCGTCTCGATGCGGGCGCCCTCGACGCGGGCGACCACCGCGCCCTCGCTCACGCACGCGGCCAGCGCCGCGCTCCACTCGGGGTCCGAGCGGATGAACCCCAGCGGGCGATCGGCCGCCGCGGTGGTGCAGGCGAGCGCATTGAGCCGCACCAGCTTTCCCCACAGGACCTGGGCCTCCGACTCGCCGATCGCCGCCGGGATCGCAGCCCGCTCCAGCGCCGCGGCCAGCGCCTCCATGGCCGGCCCCGCGCCCGGACCGTCCGAGGCGAGCTCCACGCGCAGGAAGGGGCTGGTCTGGACGATGACGCCGGGCGCCGGACGGTCCGACTCGATGCGGATCGCGCCCGCCACCGCGCGGTCCCCGAAGCGCTCCCGCAGGGGGCCCATGTGGTCGAGCCCGTTGAGCAGTGGGACCACCAGGTCCGGCTGCGCTCGCACCCGCTCGAGCGCCGCCTGCAGCGCCGACGCCTTGGTGGCGACGAGCAGGGCGTCGACGCGATCGTCGACGCCGGACACAACCTGGGGACGTACGTTGAAGTCGCCCAGGAGCACGCTGCGCACGTGCAGGCCGTCACGGGCGATGACCGCCGCCGTCGGCTCGCGCGCCACGAGCGTCATGGGCTCGCCCGCCCGGGCCAGGGCGCCCGCCATGAAGCCGCCGACTCCCCCGGCGCCCAGCACCGCGATCGATTCCATCGACTAGCCCGCCACTCCGGCGGCCGGCTCCGGCGCCGTCGCCGGGTCGATCAGGACGCCGGGATTGAGGATCCCGGCCGGGTCGACCGCCGCCTTCGCGGCCCGCAGGGCGGCGGCGAACGGGTCGGGCCGCTGGCGGTCGTACCAGGGGCGGTGATCGCGGCCGATCGCGTGGTGATGGGTGATCGTCCCGCCGGCGGCGATGACAGCGTCGGACGCCGCCCGCTTGATCGCCTGCCACTGGTCGAGCTCCTCGCCGGGGCGGGTCGGTGCGAGGATCGTGAAGTAGGGCGCCGGCCCGTCCGGGTACACGTGGGTGAAGCGGCAGGTCACGCTCCCCGCCCCGCACTGCTCGCGCACCGCCTCGAGCGCGGCGCCGGAGGCGGTGGCGTGGAAGGACTCCAGGCGGTCCCAGGTGATGGCCGTCTCGAACGTCTCCGAGAGCACGCCCATGGCCACGAACGTGTCGCGCAGGTAGGGGGCGCGCAGGAAGGCCTCCCGCCAGGCGCCGACCGGGCCCTGGCGCCCGGCCCCGCCCGAGACCTGATCCCACGCGCCGCCGTGTCGCGCGCACAGCTCCAGCGCCCTGGCCATCCACGGACCCACCGGGTGGTCGGCGGACTCGAACCCCAGCACCAGCAGCGAGTGCCGGCCGTCGCCACCCGACGTCAGCGCGGCCTCGGCGGCGTCTATCAGCCGGCAGTTGGAGGGATGCAGACCGGCCTGGCTGATCTCGCGCACCGCCTCGGCACCCGCAGGGAACGACCCGAAGCGGACCCCGGCCGAGCTGCGCTCGGTGGGTCGGGGCTGCACCCGCACCCACGCCTCGGTGATCACCCCGAGGGTCCCCTCCGACCCGGCCAGCATCCGGTCGGGCGACACGCCGGCCCCCGACCCCGGCAGCCGCCGGGACTCCCACGCACCTCTGGGGGTGAGCGCCCGCACCGACTCGACCAGGTCCTCGATGTGGGTGTACAGCGTCGCGAAGTGACCACCGGCCCGGGTGGCGATCCAGCCGCCCAGCGTCGAGAACTGAAACGACTGCGGGAAGTGGCGCAGGGTCAGGCCGTGCTCGGCCAGCTGGGCCTCCAGCACCGGGCCGGCGGCGCCGGCCTGGATGCGGGCCGCCCTGGAGGTCGCGTCGACCTCGAGCACCCGGTCAAGCCGCCCGAGGTCGACGCTCACGACACCCGACCGGGCCTCCTGGGGCGCGACCTCCAGCCCGCCGACCACGCTGGTTCCGCCGCCGTAGGGGACCACCGCGGCCCCGGCGCGCTCGCACCACTCGAGCAGGGCCTCGAGCTCCCGCTCGTGGCCGGGGAAGGCGACCACGTCCGGCGGGTGGTCGAAGCGCCCCCGGAACCCCCGCACCAGGTCGCGGTACGCCTTGCCATAGGCATGCGACGCCCGGTCGTGGACGTCGGTGGAGCAGATTCCGGCCAGCCCCGCCGGGAGGTTCAGCCGCGGCGGCGGCAGCGTGACCGCCTCGAGCGCCACCGGCAGCTCGGGATCGGGCGAGCCGAACCCCAACGCGGGCGCGATGCCCGCCGCGGCGGCGCGCAGCTGGTCGGGAGTGGGCTCCTCGTCCGCGTAGCCCCAGCCCCAGTGCTTGCGCCGCCGCGCCATCTGACGGCGAGTCTACGTCGCCTCGCGCCCGCGGCATCCCGAGCCGATTGGCTTAAGAGTCGGCGATCGCGCGTTTGACTGGGCGAGGGGCGGGGACGCGAAATCCCTGACAGCTGGACGAATCGCTCGCGCGCTCACAACACCACGGCAAGGGGGACCATGGCCGCTTCCAGTGCAGATATCCGCCGCGCCCGAACGGGCGGCGTGCTGATCACCGGTACCACCGGCTTCGTCGGCATGGAGGTGCTCGCCCGCTACCTGGAGCGAACGCGGCGGCATCTGTACGCCCTGGTCAGAGCCGGTGACGACGCACAGGCCGCCGACCGCCTGGGTCGCGCGATCGGCTCGCGGTTCGGCCGCTCCGACGTCCATGGCGGGCGCGTGACCGCCCTGGCCGCCGACATCGAGCGGCCGAGGCTGGGCATGGATGCTGGACGCCGCGAATGGCTGGCCGAACGGGTGAGCGACATCATCCACGCCGCCGCCTCGGTGTCCTTCTCGCTGCCGCTGGAGAGGGCGCGCGCGATCAACGTCGAGGGGACCCGTCGGTTGGCCGACCTGGCGGAGCTGTGCCGGCGCCGCGGCGGGCTCGAGCGCTTCTCCTACGTCTCGACCGCGTACGTCGCGGGCACCCACGCGGGCGAGTTCGCCGAGCACGACCTCGACGTGGGACAGGAGTTCCGCAATCCCTATGAGCGCTCGAAGTACGAGGCCGAGCAGGTCGTGCGGGCCCGGCAAGGGCGCCTTCCGCTGCAGATCTTCCGGCCCAGCATCGTCGTCGGCGAGCGCCCCACCGGGTGGACCGCCGCCTTCAACGTCCTGTACACGCCGCTGCGGGCGTTCGCGCACGGGGCGCTCCCGGCGCTTCCCGGCCGGGCCTCATCACCGGTGGACGTGGTGCCGGTGGACTACGTTGCGGACGGGATCTTCGAGCTCTCCAATCAGCCGGTAGCCGATGAGGAGGAGACGTTCCACCTGGTCGCCGGGCCACAGGCCACCACCGTGGGCCGGCTGGTCGAGCTCTCGGCCCGTCACTTCGGTCGCCGTCGCCCGCTCCTGATCGCGCCCGGGATCTATCGCCGGATCGTCCATCCGCTCCTGCTGCGCCACCCGGGAGAGCGTCGGCGCCGCGCCCTGAGGCGCAGCGAGGCCTTCTTCCCGTACCTGTCCATGGGGGTCCGCTACGACAACCGGCGCGCGCGGGCACGGCTCGAGCCGGCCGGGATCCGTGTCACCCCGATCGACTGCTACTACCACCGGCTGATCGACTTCGCGGTTCGCGCGCAATGGGGGCGCCGACCGCTGGGCCGTGCCGAGGTCGCGGCTGGCTAGTCTCTGACCGGTGCCAGCGCATGTCGGCCTGCTCGCCCGCGGCCCGTGGGAGCCGGGCCAGGTCGCCCACCGCTGGCTCGAGGAGCGCTTCGACCCGGGGCCGGAGGCGAGCGCCGCCGCCGACGCGGCCATCGAGCAGCTGCGGGACCGCGGCTCGCCCACCCACGACGGGCTCAGCGCTCGCCTCGCGGCCTACGACGCCGACGAGCGCCGGCTGGCGCTCGAGCTCCAGCCGGCGCGCTGGTCGCTGCGCCTGGGCGAGGACGCCGCCGGGAGCATCGCCGCGCTGTGCGTCACCCGCGGCTCCGACGGGCGCTGGCTGGCGGGCCGCAGGGCCGCCTGGCTGGCGTCCTGGGCGGGCCGCTGGGCGCTGGGCGCGGGGGGCGCCATCGAGGTGGGGGAGGACCCGGTCCGGGCGCTGGCCCGGGAGCTCGAGGAGGAGTGGTCGGTCGCGCCCGAGCGCCTGACGGTCGAGGGCCTGGTGCGCAATCCGCGCGGGCTGGTACTGCTGGTGGGGCTGGCGCGCCTGTCGGCCGGCGCCGAGGTGGTGCCCGACGACGAGCACGACGCCTTCGCCTGGTGGCCGTCCGACGTGGATCGCTGGCCGCCGGAGGCCGACGCCCCCCTGCGGGCCATGGGCCGTCTGCTGGCCAGCCCACCGTGAGCCTGTTCTCGTTCCTGCGGGCGCTCTCGTTCACGAACTCGGCGGTCTTCAGCGCCCTGCTCCTCGTCTGGCTCGCGCCGGGCCTGCCGACCGAGACCACCGTGTTGGGCTGGTGCCACGGCTGCATGTGGATCGCCCTGTCGCTGCTATCGCTGGTGGCGGTGCGCCGAGGCGCGATCCCGTTCTGGCTCGCCGTCGTGGTGGTCGTGGTGGGCGGGGTGGGGCCGTTCGCCGGCAGCGTCGGGTTCGTGGTCGAGTCGCGCCGCCGCCACCGGCTGGCCGCCTGAGCGGGCGGCTGCACGGCCGCGGAGACCCGTCGCTACCCTAGGAACGGATGGCGGTCGGGACCACGATCGAGGTCGTCATGCCCCAGATGGGCGAGTCGGTGACCGAGGGGACGATTCTCGAGTGGCGCAAGCGGGAGGGCGACGAGGTCGCCGCCGACGAGACGATCGTCGAGGTCTCGACCGACAAGGTCGACGCCGAGGTGCCGGCCCCCGCGCCCGGTCGCGTCCTCAGGATCCACGCGCAGGAAGGCGACACGGTCGCCGTCGGGGCCGTGCTGGCCGAGATCCAGACCAACGGCGCGGTTCCTCAGACCGCGCGCGAGGGCGTCTCGGACGAGGGAGACCCGATGCCGGGCACGGCGCTGGCCGAGGAGGCGGCGGCGGAGGAGGCCGAGCAGGTGGAGCACACCGAGCAGCCACCCTCGGCGCCCGGCAACGGCGGCGACCCGGCCACGTCGCGGGCCGCCACGGCGGCCCCCGCCGGCCGCACCGTCGACATCGAGATGCCGCACATGGGCGAGTCGGTTACCGAGGGGACGATCCTCGAGTGGCGCAAGGGGGTCGGAGAGGAGGTCGCCGCGGACGAGACGATCGTCGAGATCTCCACCGACAAGGTCGACGCCGAGGTTCCCGCCCCGGTGAGCGGGACGCTCGCGGAGGTCCTGGTCGACGTCGGCGACACCGTCCAGGTCGGGCAGGTGATCGCTCGCGTCGCGCCGTCGGCCGAGCTCGCCGACGCTCGTGAGGGGCCGGTGGACGCTGCGCCGACCGCCGCCGAGCCCGCCCCGCCTCCCGCCGACGGCGAGCCGTCGACCGGCGCGCGGGCGTCACCCGTGGCCCGTCGCGCGGCCGCGGCCCTTGGAGTCGACCTCGACGCGATCGAGGGCTCCGGGCCCCGCGGACGGATCTCCAAGGCCGATGTCCTGGCCGCCGCCGACGACGGGCGGGCGGCCCCGGCGGCGCGCGAGACCGCGCCGGCCGCCGGCGCGCAGCCGCTGCGGGGGAGCGCCGCGATGCTCGCCCGCTACATGGACGAGAGCCGCTCGATCCCGACGGCCACCTCGTTCCGGACGATCACGGTCACCGCCATGGACGGCCGCCGGCGCGAGCTCAAGGCGGCGGGCCGCAGCATCTCGTTCACGCACCTGATCGCGTTCGCGCTGGTCCGGGCCGCCTCCGAGATGCCGGTGATGACCCACCACTTCGCGCAGCTCGACGGCCAACCGCATCGTGTAGACGACGGCGCCGTCAATCTCGGCCTGGCGGTGGACGTCGAGCGCAGGGACGGAAGCCGGACCCTGATGGTGCCGGTGATCGGGGACGCCGCCGCGCTCGACTTCGCGGCCTTCGTGGATTCCTACAACGACCTGGTGGGGCGGGCCCGGGCCAACTCGCTCAGCGCGGACGACCTCGTTGGCGCCAACATCACGCTGACCAACCCGGGTGGCCTCGGGACCGTCGCCTCCGTCCCGCGACTCATGCCGGGCCAGGGCACCATCGTGGCGACCGGATCGATCGGCTATCCGCAGGGGCTCCAGTCGGTCGGCGACATGATCGGCGCCGAGAAGGTCATGACCATGACCTCCACGTACGACCACCGCGTGATCCAGGGCGCGGAGTCCGGCCGCTTCCTGGCCCGCGTCGAGGCCCTGCTTCACGGCGACGACGACTTCTACGAAGGCGTCTTCCGACCCTTGGGGGTCCAGCTCGGGCCGCCGCCGCCCGTCCCTGCCCCGGCCGCCGCCGCGGCCGCGGTGCGAGAGGCCCCCCCGGCTGCCGCCCCGGCCGACGAGGAGATGCTGCAGGCGGTGCAGGCCGCCACCTCCCTGCTCAAGGCCCACCGCACGCACGGCCACCTCGCCGCCCACCTGAACCCCCTCGGCACCGAGCCGCGGGGCGACCCGGCGCTCGATCCGCAGCCGCTCGGACTCACCGCGGATCTGATGGCGCGCATCCCGGCGTCGATCCTGCGGATGTACGTGCCGGGCGCCACGCTGGCCGACGCGCTGCCCCACCTGCGCGAGACCTATTGCGGGCCGATCGCCTACGAGATCGAGCACATCACCTCGCATGGCCAGCGGGTCTGGCTGCGCGAGAAGATCGAGTCGGGCGAGTTCCGCAAGCCGCTGACCAGCGAGGAGAAGCGGGGGCTCCTCAAGCGCCTGACCGAGGTCGACGCGCTCGAGCGGTTCATGCACAAGGCCTATCTCGGCCAGAAGCAGTTCTCGATCGAGGGGCTCGACATGACGGTCCCGATGCTCGATGAGCTGATCCAGCTGTCGGCCTCGCAGAGCGCCCGCGAGGTGGTGATCGGCATGGCCCACCGGGGGCGCCTGAACGTGCTGGCCCACAACCTCGGCCGGCCGTACGACACGATCTTCGCCGAGTTCGAGGGCGCCTCGGTCCTCGAGGCGGTCACCACCATCCCCCAGGGCGGCACCGGGGACGTCAAGTACCACCACGGCACGGAGGGCTCCTACGAGCTGCCCGACGGCGACCACATAAAGGTCGTGCTCGAATCCACCCCGAGCCACCTCGAGTATGTCTGTCCCGTGGTGAGCGGCGCCACCCGCGCCGCCCAGACCACCCGGCAGGGACCCCACGCGCGCCGCGACACCGATGCCGCGATCCCGGTCAGCCTGCACGGCGACGCATCCTTCCCGGCCCAGGGAGTGGTGGCCGAGACGTTTAACCTGCAGGCGCTCGACGGCTACCAGGTCGGCGGGACGATCCACCTAATGCAGAACAACCAGGTCGGGTTCACCACCGATCCCGACGACGCCCGCTCGACCCAGTGGGCCTCCGACCTGGCGAAGGGATTCGACGTGCCGATCATCCACGTCAACGCCGACGACGTGGAGGCCTGCATCGCGGCGGTCCGCCTGACCTTCTCGTTCCGCCAGGAGTTCGGCCACGACGTCCTGATCGACCTGATCGGCTACCGGCGCTTCGGCCACAACGAGGCGGACGAGCCGGCGTTCACCCATCCCGAGATGTACGCCAAGATCCGCAACCACCCCACCGTGCGCACCATCTTCGCCCGCCAGCTCATCGAGCAGGGCGTGGTCACCGAGGAGGAGGCCGACGACCAGGAGCAGGAGGTCTGGCAGCGGCTGACCGAGCTGCACCAGCGGCTCAAGCGCCGGATAGAGGAGGCCCAGCAGGTCGAGCACACCACCGGGCAGTACGAGCTGGACCGCTCGCCCAGTCCCGAGGTCAAGACGGCGGTCCCCGCCGAGCGCCTGCGCGTCCTCAACGAGGAGCTGCTCAAGGTGCCCGAGGGGTTCACCATCCATCCCAAGCTGGTCAGGCTGTTCGAGCACCGCCGCCAGGCGCTTGGCGCCGACGGCGGAATCGACTGGGCGCACGCCGAGGCGCTGGCCTTCGCGTCGCTGCTCATCGAGGGCACGCCGATCCGGCTCACCGGCCAGGACACCGAGCGCGGCACGTTCTCCCAGCGCCACATGGTCCTGCATGACGCCAAGACCGGGCACTCGGTGTGCCCGATCCAGAACCTCGCGGGGGCCCAGGCGCCCATGGAGCTGCACAACTCGCCGCTGTCGGAGACGGCCTGCCTGGGGTTCGAGTACGGCTACTCGCAGGAGGCCCCGGAGACGCTGGTCCTCTGGGAGGCGCAGTTCGGCGACTTCGTCAACGCCGCCCAGGTCGTCGTCGACCAGTTCATCGCCTCGGGTCTGGCCAAATGGGGTCAGACGACGCGGCTGACGCTGCTGCTGCCCCACGGCTACGAGGGCTCGGGTCCCGAGCACTCGTCCGCGCGCCTGGAGCGCTTCCTCGCGCTGTGCGCCGAGGGCAATATGCGGGTCGCCAACCTCACCACCCCCGCGCAGTACTTCCACCTGCTGCGCCGCCAGGCCCGCATCCCCAAGCAGCGCCCGCTGGTGATCATGACCCCCAAGAGCCTGCTGCGCCTGCAGCAGGCCACCAACCGGATCGAGCACCTCGCCGAGACCCAGTTCTACCCTGTGCTGGGCGAGCCCCGGGTGGACGCCCAGAAGGTCACCCGGCTGATCCTCTGCACCGGCAAGATCTACTACGACCTCGTCGGCCACGCGAGCCGCAGGGACAACCAGCAGGTCGCGGTCGGCAGGGTGGAGCTGCTGTACCCGTTCCCGCAGGCGCAGATCCTCGAGCTGGCGCAGAGCTATCCCAACCTGCGGGAGGTGGTCTGGGTCCAGGAGGAGCCGCGCAACATGGGGGCCCGGGCCCACATGGGCCCGCGGCTGATGCAGATCCTGCCCGAGCATCTCGGGTTCGGCTACATCGGGCGCCCGGAACGTGCCAGCTCCGGCGAGGGCTACCCCGCGGCGCACGTGACCGAGCAGAACCGCATCCTGGCCACGGCGCTCAACCTGTCGCTGCCGGTCTCGATGTATCCCAAGAAGAAGCCCGGGGAGCGGTAACGCGCCGCGCCGCCACCGGCGAGCGCGCCCGAGCGGTGCTCGAGCGCATCAGGGCGATCCCGCCCGGGTTCGTGCGCGCCTACGGCGACGTCTCGCCGGGCGCCCCGCGCTTCGCCGGAGCGCTGCTCTCCGCGTGCGACGACCCCACCGTCCCCTGGCACCGGGTCGTGCGCGCCGACGGCTCGCTGGCCAAGGGGGAGCGGCAGCGCCGGCGCCTGGACGCGGAGGGCGTCCCGTTGCGCGCCGGCAGGGTGGACATGGGGTTGGCACGCCTGCCCGAGTGAGCGGCGCGGTGTGGCTGCGGCGAGAGATCGAGCTGCGCGCCCGGCCGCGGGGCTTCCACCTGGTGACCGACGAGATCGTCGACCGGGTGCCCGAGCTCCGCCGCGTCGGCGTTGGGATCGCCCACCTGTTCATCCGCCACACCTCGGCCTCGCTGACCCTCAACGAGAACGCCTCGCCCGACGTCCGACGCGACTTCGAATCCTGGTTCGACCGGGCGGTGCCCGAGGGCGCGGGCTACTGGACGCACACCCTCGAGGGCGCCGACGACATGCCCGCCCACCTCAAGGCGTCGCTGCTCGGTCCGTCGCTGGTCGTGCCGGTCGCCGACGGGCGCCTGGCCCTTGGGACCTGGCAGGGCGTCTACCTGTGCGAGCACCGCGATCGCGGCGGCCCGAGATCTCTGCTCGTCACCGTTTGGGGGGAATAGGAAACGCCCGAAGCCGGACACAGCCGGCTTCTGCGGCTTCCCGTGCACCACGCTCGAAACCGCGAAGCGACCCCAACCGGCCGTGTCCGGGTTCGGGCGTCCTCAAACGAAGGGCAGCACCCGTCCGCCGTGTCCGGGTTCGGGCGCCTGCCGCGAATGGCGGAACGATGGCCGCCGGCTACAACGCGACGCGCCGCGGAGGGCTTCCGCTGTCAGCGATCCGCAGGTACCACGTGCCCCGCGCCCCTGTCGGCCAGCGTGCCGTCGGCGCCGGACACCGACTCGCCACCCGCGGCCGCCTGGACGCCGAGCACGTCCTCGCGGCTGTAGTGACCGACGGCGTCGAACCAGCGCTTGGCCTGCAGTCCGGCGCGCAGATCGCACTCGGCAGTCACCATCCCCTCCTCGCCATAGAGCGGGCCGGCGATCACGTTGCCCCAGGTCGGCTCCACGATCGCCGCGCCGCCGCGGCCGAAATCGTGGCGATCCGGCAGCGCGACCGGGAAGTCGTCCGGAAACGCGGAGCGCGGGATGTACTGGGGCGCTGAGATCACGAAGGCGCCGGACTCAATCGCGATGTGCCGGATCGTCGCCAGCCAGCCGTCGCTGTCGTCGGCGGTGGGGGCGATCCAGATTTGAGGTCCGCCGCGGTAGACCGCATAGCGCGCGAGCGGCATCCGGTTCTCCCAGCAGATGAGCCCACCGACGCGCCCAAGCGGAGTCTCCACCGCCGCCAGGTCGTCGCCGGCGCCGATGCCGTGGAAGAGCCGCTCCTGCATGGTCGGCATCAGCTTGCGATGCCGGTGCAGGATGCCGTCCGGCCCCAGCACCAGCATCGTGTTGTAGAGGGTGCCAGGGCGGTCGAGCTCCCGCTCATTGATCCCGATGGCGCAGTACAAATCGCGCTCCCGGCAGGCGTCGACCAGCCGGGCCACCAGCGGTCCGGGAACCTCGACCGAGTTCCGCCACAGCCGCTCCCACAGGGCATCGAGGCCCGAGAACGCCGAGGCGACCCTCGCCCACGCGTTGGACGGATACAGCGGCACGAACGTCTCGGGCAGCACCGCCAGCTGCGCGCCCCGGTCGGCCGCCTCGGCCAGAAGCCTGGCCGCCTTCTCGACCGTCGCCGGGGCGTCCAGGATGACGGGCGTCGCCTGAATTGCGGCGACCCGCACGGTCTCGAACCTCGTCATCGACCGGCGAGCATACGCCTCACGCGACGACGAGGAGCTCCTTTCGAGTGCGAGGGGAGGACCTGCGCCCCGTCGTCGGTCACCACCACGATCAGGCCCTCCAATGCGCACGCCGGAGAGTTGGGGCCCCCCGCGTCTAACCACAGTCAAAACCAACCGGCGTGTCCGGGTTCGGGCGCTTCCCTATTCCCCGTCACCGTTTGGGGGTAGACGAGATAGCGCGCCGAGACCGCAATGGCGGTGACCTGCGGGCGTCCGTAAGGGCCAAACGGCGCCCGGGAGGGTGCAGGCCTGCGTCGTGGTCGACCGGTGGGGGCGGGTCGTCAGATGGGCTGTCGCGATGCACGTGCACCCAGTGGGGAGCTAGGTGACGGACCTCACCAGATCCGCGGGACGAGCCGATATCTCACCTTGCGCATGTAGGCGGCATAGCCGGGAAGCTCGGCGGCGAGCGTGCGCTCCTCGAGGAGCGCCCGCAAGACGATCCCCG
>DATAEY010000108.1:0-7330 GCA_036257715.1 Solirubrobacteraceae bacterium
TGGCGGCGATGTGGCGCTGCGCGAACTGGGCGTGATCGGGTGCGACCTCACAGGTCACGAGGCGGCCGCCGGGCGGCAGCGCGGCGGCCATCGACAGCGCGGAGTAGCCGCTGTAGGTGCCCAGCTCGAGGACGCGCTCGGCGCCGCTGGCCCACACCAGCATCTCCAGGAGGCGCCCCTCCACCCTCCCGGTGAGCATCTGGGGGAGCGCCAGGCTCTCCCGGGTCTCGCGCGCCAGCCGCTCCAGGGCGGGATTCGGTGGCGTCGTGTGCTCCTCCACGTAGCGCTCGACGGCGGGCAGGACTATGCCGTCCATCTCGAGCGAGGCTAGCGGCGGGCGAGCGCGCCGAAGCCGATCGCCATCGCCAGGTTGGCGAGTCCGGCCGCCCACAGCCCCGGGCGGGCGCCGGTCCGCGACCAGGCCGCGGACCGCGACCACACCACGTCGGTGGCCACCTCGGTGCCCCGCAGCCAGGCGAGCGCCCACCAGTCCCGCGGAGCCCCGCGGGCGGCGGCCACGGCGTGGGCGCCCACGAACGTCAGCCAGATCGGAGCGCAGCGGCGAAACAGGTGCTCGGCGTCGGGCGACGGGTCGTCGTGCCCGAGCGCTCGCAACGTCGGGCGCGGCGCGAGCAGGGCGGCGGCGCCCAGGACGAGGTCGAACCCGATCATCGCCCGGTTGACTTGCTCCAGCGTCTGGCGTGAGTCCATGGCGCTCGGGCGAGCATATCCCCAGCGGCGTGCCCGCCTGCCCGCCGCCGTCTCGGGGCACCGCGCCGCACGGCTTAGACTGTCGCCCCCGTGCCTCCCCGGCAGCGCCAGATACGCATCGAACAGCGTGGTGGGCTGGCGGCCATGCAGCAGCTCGAGACCCGCTCCGACGAGGAGCTCGAGCGCGAGACGCGCCACCGTGCCGCGGCGCAGGCCATCCTGGGCGCGCGCGCGGCCGACCGCTACGACCCCAAGGCGGCCCGCGCGCATTTCCAGAAGGCGATCGCCGCCGCCCGCCCGCAGGAGCGCATGCAGCTCCGCCGCATGGCCCAGGCCTCGATCGCGCTGGCCGAGCGGCGGCCGGGCGAGCTCAAGGAGGCGGTCGAGAAGCTCGGGCACGAGGCGCCCAGCGGCCGCCAGCTGCTGGCGCTGCGGTTCATGGGGCTGATCGCCCCGCCGCCGGGATCGAGCGTGGCCACGCGGGTGCGGGGCTTCCTGCTGCTGTTCCTGATCGTCGCGGTCCTGCTCGCCGCCGGGTTCGGCCTGGTCGAGCTGGTCGCGCTGCCGTTCGGCGGCGTCCCGCTCGCCGGCGCGTTGCTGCTCGGCGCGCTGGTGGTCGCGGCCGTCCTCGGGGTGCTCACCCTGCTCGGCCGGCGGCGCCAGGCCCGCGCGCGCGCGCAGCGCGCCGGCCCCTGACCGCCGGGCCGGCTCAGCCTTCCTGGATCGTGACCTTCTCGATCACCACCGGGGCCAACGGGCGGTCCTGGCGGGTCGGATCCGATCCCTGATAGGCCGGGACCAACTCGATCGCGTCGGCCACCTGCTGGCCGGCGGTCACCCGGCCCACCAGCGCGTAGTCCGCCGGCAGCTGGGCGTCCTCGCCGGTGACCACGTAGAACTGGCTGCCCGAGGTACCCGGCCTCTCGGCCTCGGTCTTGGCCATCGCCACCACCCCGCGCGTGTAGCGCGTCCCTTGCGGCGGCGGCTCGACGACGTGGTAGCCGGGCCCGCCGCTGCCGGTTCCGAGGGGGTCGCCCCCCTGGATGACGAAGCCCCTGACCACACGGTGGAAGGTCAGGCCGTCGTAGAACCCGTGTCTGGCCAGGTAGACGAACGACGCGGCCGTGCGGGGCGAGCGCCCCACGTCGAGCGTGATCGTGAAGCTCCCGCAGCTGGTGTCCACGACCGCCCGGTAGGTCCGGCGCGGGTCCAGCTTGAGGCGGGGCGGGGGCAGGCGGATCCCGCGCTTGGGGGGCGGCTCGGGCACGCGGCGGCACTCCGCCGGGGGGCTGGGCTGCGTCGTGGTGGTCGCCCCAGCGCCGGCGCCCGACCCCGTGCCGCCCGATCCGCAGGCGGTCAGGCCGCCTGCGACCCCGACGGCGGCGGCGAGGGCGGCGACGGGGGCGCGCATGGCGCGGGCAGGATAATGGACCACCCTTGCCGCTCTCCGCGCTGCTGCGCCGCTACGACCACGCGCTGATCGACCTCGACGGCTGCCTGTGGGTCGGTGACGAGCCCACGCCCCGGGCGGTCGAGGCGGTCGGCGCCCTGCGCGCCGGCGGCAAGCGGCTGGCCTTCATCACCAACGACGCCCGCCATGCCTCCGAGGAGTTCGTGCGCAAGCTGTGGCGGCTGGGCTTCCAGGCCTCGCTCGAGGAGGTGGTCACCGCGGGAGGCGCCCTCCAGCACCTGCTGGCGGTGCGCCGCGACGGCGCCTCGAGCGCGTTCGTGATCGGCGCCCCCGCGGTGTTCCGCCATGTCCAGGACGCCGGCGTACGGATCCTCAACGGAACCGAGTTCGCGTCCCGGGCCGAGGTCGTCGTGGTGGCCGGCCACGACGACTTCAACTACTCCGAGCTGCGGACCGCCACCCAGGCGGTGCTCCGTGGCGCCGCCCTGGTGGGCGCCGGCCGCGACCCCACCTTCCCGATGCCCGACGGCCCATGGCCGGGCACCGGCGCGCTGCTGGCCGCGGTCGAGCGCGCCACCGGGCGCGAGGCGCTGGTGGTGGGCAAGCCCGAGGCCCCCATCTTCGAGACCGCGCTCGAGCGGCTCGGGCCCGGCCGCGCCCTGGTGATCGGCGACCGCCTGGACTCCGACCTCGCCGGCGCTCGCGCGGCGGGGCTCGACTGCGCGATAGTCCTCACCGGTGTCACCTCGCGCGCCGACGCCGACGCGGCCAACGACCCCCGACCGGTGGCGATCGCCGGCACCCTCGCCGAGCTGGTCGTCGCCGGCTGACCGCCTGCCGCCCGCCGGGCCGTGGCTACTGTTCGGCCGATGCCGCGCCGGATCGCGCTGATCGTCAACCCCTCGGCCGGAAACGGGCGCGCTGCGCGCCTCCTCCCCCGCGCCGAGGCGGCGCTGCGGCGGCTCGAGGTCGACTTCCATGTCGAGTCCACCACCAGCCTCGACCATGCGCGCGAGCTCGCCCGAGCCGCGATCGCGGCCGGCGAGGCGGCCGTCGCACTCGGCGGTGACGGGCTCATCGGGGCGATCGCCGGCGTCCTGGAAGATCCCCCTGGGGTCCTCGGCGTGCTGCCCGGCGGGCGCGGGAACGACTTCGCCCGCGTGCTCGGCATACCGCGCGACATCGAGGCGGCCTGCGCGGTGGTGGCGTCCGGAGCGCCGCGCCAGGTCGACGTCGGCGACGTCGACGGCCGCTCGTTCATCGGGATCGCCAGCGTCGGGTTCGACTCGGAGGCCAACCGCATCGCCAACCGGACCAGGCTGATCCGCGGCAACCTCGTCTACGCCTACGGGGCACTGCGGGCGCTGGTCACGTGGACGCCGGCGCGCTTCACGCTGGACCTCGACCGTGGCCGGCGGGTCACCTTCGCCGGCTACAGCGTCGCGGCCGCCAACTCACGCGCCTACGGCGGAGGGATGTTCATCGCCCCCCAGGCGGAGCTCGACGACGGGATGCTCGACGTCGTGTGCTCCGGAAACTGCACCAAGCGACGGGCCCTCTACAACCTGCCCAAGCTCTTCTCTGGACGGCACGTCGAGTCGCCGTCGGTGCGAATCCTGCGCTCGCGCGAGGTCACCGTCTCGTGCGATCGCCCGTTCACCATGTACGCGGACGGCGATCCGATCGGCGAGCTACCACTGACCGTCCGGACCCGCCCGCGAGCGCTGCAGGTGATCGTGCCCGGATGATGCTCGCCGTCAAGATGGCGATCGCCAAGCTGACCGGTGGCCTGGCCCGGGCCACCGGCCGCGGCGGCGGCACGAGCCTCCCCGGCCGCGTACTCATTCGGCTCGACCCTCACGCGATGGCCAAGCTCTCGCGCCGGCTGGCGCGGGGCAGCGCGGTCGTCTCGGCCACCAACGGCAAGACGACCACGGCGGCCATGGCGGCCAGCGTGCTGGAGAGGACGGGCGCACGCCCGGTGCACAACCGGGCCGGCGCGAACATGGCGGGCGGGGTCGCCTCGGCGCTGCTGGCGGCGGGGGCACCGCGGGGACGCATGGCCGGGGACCTGGGGCTGTTCGAGGTGGACGAGTTCTGGCTGGGGACGGTCGTAGAGGAGGTGAGGCCCAGGGCAATTCTCCTCGCCAACCTGTTCCGCGACCAGCTGGATCGCTACGGCGAGCTGGAGACGATCGCCGACCGCTGGGCCCAGGTGGTGGCGAGCGCCGCCGGCGGGCCACGGCTGGTGCTGAACGCGGACGACCCGCTGGTGGCCGACCTCGGCCGGCTTCCGGGGGAGAGCGGGCGGCGCCGGGCCGGGGTCAGCTACTACGGCGTGGACGACGCCCGCCTGGCGCTGCCCGGCCTGGAGCACGCGGCCGACTCCAAGCATTGCCGTCGCTGCGGCGCCGCCTACCGGTTCGCTGCGGTCTACCTCGCCCATCTGGGCCGCTACGCCTGCCCGTCGTGCGGCGCCAGCCGACCGACGCCCGAGGTGACCGCGCAGCGGGTGGAGCTGCGGGGAGTTCGCAGCGCCACCTTCGACCTGCGCACCCCCGAGGGCGGCGCGCGCGTGGATCTGCCGCTGCCGGGCCTGTACAACGTCTACAACGCGCTGGGCGCCGCCGCCCTGTGTCGAGCGCTGGGCGTTCCGCTGCCGGTGATCGTCGCCGGCCTGCAGACCGTAGGTGCGGCGTTCGGACGGGCCGAGACCATCGAGGTCGCGGGCCGTCCGGTGTCGATCCTCCTGGTCAAGAACCCCGCCGGCGCCAACGAGGTGCTGCGCACCCTGCTCCTGGAGGACGACGGGCTCGACGTCTACGCCGCGCTCAACGACGGCATCGCGGACGGGCGCGACGTGTCCTGGATCTGGGACGTGGACTTCGAGCTCCTGGCCGATCGGGTCCAGGCGGTGACCTGCAGCGGCACCCGCGCGGCGGAGCTCGCTCTGCGGCTCAAGTACGCGGGGCTCGACGAGCGTCTCATCGCGGTCCGGGACGACCTCTCGAGCGGCCTCGAGCACGCGCTGCAGCGCGGCCGTGGCACCCTGTACGTCCTGCCCACCTACACCGCGCTGCTGTCGCTGCGCGAGCTGCTGGCGCACCGCGGCCAGGCGCCGCACTACTGGGCATGACCGCGGGGCTCGGCGAGGCGGCGATCTGGCACGACCTCGAATGCAGCTCCTACGTCGCCGACCTGCCGCTGTGGCGAGCGCTCGCCGCCCGAGCCGGCGGCCCGGTGCTGGACATCGGGGCAGGCACCGGGCGGGTCGCCCTGGACCTCGCCCGCCGCGGCCACGAGGTCATAGCGCTGGACTGCGACGCGGGGCTGCTCGAGGTGCTGGCCGGGCGCTCCCGAGGCCTGCCGGTGCGAACGCTGGCGGCCGATGCGCGCGACTTCGCGCTTGACGCGCCGATCCGGCTATGCATCGTCCCGATGCAGACCATCCAGCTGCTGGGAGGTCGTGATGGACGCGCCGCCTTCCTGCGGTGCGCTGGGCGGCAGCTCGAAGCCGGCGGGCTGCTTGCTGCCGCCGTTGCCGAGCGGCTCCCGGTCTTCGAGCCGGGCGACCCGGCGGCCCTTCCCGCCCCCGACATGCGCGAGCATGCCGGCTGGGTCTACGTCAGCCAGCCGGTCGCGGTTCGCCACCGGGGCCCCGAGATGGTGCTGGAGCGACGCCGGGAGGCGGTGGCCCCAGACGGAACCCGCCAGGAGCACGAGGACGTGGTGCGCCTGGATCGCATCAGCGCCGTCGCCCTGGAGAGCGAGGCCGAGCTGGCCGGCCTGTCGCCGCTGCCGGGCGTCGACATCCCCCCCACGCGCGACCACGTGGGCAGCCGGGTGGTGATGCTGCGTGGCTAGGGCGCCGATCCTGCGGGTCTGCTCGCTGTATCCGGAGCTCATGAACATCTATGCCGACCGCGGCAACCTGCTGCTGCTGCGCCAGCGCTGCGCCTGGAGAGGTATCGACTTCCGCCTCGACGCGGTGAGCCTGGGCGACCGGCTCGATCCCGCGGCCCACGATATGTACTACCTGGGCGGCGGCCAGGACCGCGACCAGCGCCTCTGCGCGCGCGACCTGGTCGAGACCAAGCGCGATGCCCTGCATGCCGCCGCGGCGCGGGGCGCGGTGATCTTCGCGGTGTGCGGCGGCTACCAGCTGCTCGGCGACCACTACGACCTGGCCGACGAGCGCCTGCCCGGCATCGGGCTGGTGAGCGCGCGCACCGTCCGCGAGCCCGGCCCGCGGTTGATCGGCAACGCGGCGATCGAGGTGGAGCTCGCCGGTCGACGTCAGGTGCTGGCCGGCTTCGAGAATCACGGCGGCCGCACCTACTTGGGCGAGGGCCAGCGCCCGCTCGGGCGGGTCCTGCGGGGCCACGGCAACAACGGCCGCGACGGCGCCGAGGGGGCGCGCGCAGGCAGCGTGATCGGGACCTACCTGCACGGTCCGCTGCTGCCCAAGAACGCCTGGTTCGCCGACTGGCTGGTCGCCACCGCGCTGCGCCTGGAGGGCCTGGCGTCGCTGGACGACGAGCTCGAGCGGGCGGCTCATGCCAGCGCCCGCCGGGCCGCAGGCCTCGCGGCCGCCTGACCGCGGGCCGGGTGTCCCTCGGGCGACGCCGGAGGGGGCCGGGGAATGGAGCGGACGGAGCCTAGAGCAGGTCGTTGGCCTTCAGGAACTTGTGCGCGACCTGTGTGGGCGGGACCTTGTCCAGGTCCGCCGCCGCGTTCATCCTGCGCATCGCGGCGGTGGTGAGCTTCTCGCTCACCGCGTCGATGGTCTTCTCGAAGGCCGGCCCCTGGGCCTTGAGCACCTTGCGCGACACGACCATGGCGACGTTCTGGAACCCGAACACGTTGCGCGGGTCCTTGAGCACCTTGTAGCGGCTGCCGTTGAGCTGGCCGTCGGTGGTGAACACGTCGGCGGTCTGGATCTGGCCGGCGTCGAGCGCCTTGTACTGAAGCCCGATGGCCAGCGGCTTGAACCTCATCCGCGTGAGCCCGTATACGCGGCGCAGCCCGACGAGGCCCTCGAATCGCGTCCTGGACTCCGGCGGCGCGCCGAAGGTGACCCGGGATCCGAGCCGCCGCAGGTCCGGGATCTGCCGGAGGTGGTTGGCCTTGGCGTAGGAGCGCAGTACCGCCAGCGCATCGCTGTTGAAGAACGGCGTCGGCTTGGTGAGCGTGAACCCGCGGCGCTGC
>DATAEY010000109.1:0-16633 GCA_036257715.1 Solirubrobacteraceae bacterium
ATCCGGCTTCCCGACCGCCAGCTGTCCTGTGCGCCTCTGTCCTCGCCCGAGGGTCGCGACTACCTCGGCGCGATGGCCGCGGCGGCCAACTTCGCCTGGGCCAACCGCCAGGCGATCGCCAACCATGTCCGGGGGGCGATCGGGAGGGTGATTGGACCCGGGGCGGCGGCGCGCACGCGCCAGGTCTACGACGTCGCCCACAACGTGGCCAAGCTCGAGGAGCACGCGGGCCGCCGCCTCTGCGTCCATCGCAAGGGCGCCACGCGGGCGTTTCCTCCGGGCTCCGACGAAATCCCGGCCGATTACGCTCGCGCCGGCCAACCGGTGTTCATCCCCGGCAGCATGGGCACAGCGTCGTTCGTGCTCGCCGGGCGCCGGGGGGCCACCGAGCGCTCGTTCGCCACCGTGTGTCACGGCGCCGGTCGCCGGCTCAGCCGCACCGCCGCCCGCAAGCGCATGGACGGTGGGCAGCTGCGCCGCGATCTCGAGCAGGCCGGCATCGTCGTGCACTGCGCATCGGCGCGCGGGCTGGCCGAGGAGGCCCCGGTGGCCTACAAGGACGTGGACCGGGTGGTCGAGGTGGTCGCCCGGGCGGGGCTGGCCGCCCCGGTCGCCCGGCTGCGGCCGATCGGGGTGGTCAAGGGGTAGGCGGAGCGGCGCCGGGTATACGTCGCCGCGACAGGTTGGCGCCCAGAGGAGGGGTGGTGTTCGAGCGATTCAGACGCGGTCGGGGCGACGACGGCGCCGACCAGCGTGGCACCACCAGCGCGGCGCGTCCGGCCGAGGCGACCGGTCCGCGAGCCGCTGGCGCGCCGGCGCGCGACGACCCCGCAGCCGCCCAGTACGCCGAGTTCGGAGGCGTCAACTGGGGAGCCGCGTTCTTCGGATGGCTGGTGGCGATAGGGCTCGGCACGATCCTGGTTGCCCTCCTGGGCGCAGCGGGCGCCGCCGTCGGGCTGAGCAGCGGCCCCGCCGCCGCCCGCCGGGCGGCGGGGACGGTCGTGGTCGGTGCCTTGCTGCTGGTCGCCGCGCTGGTTGTCGCCTACTACTGCGGCGGCTACGTGGCGGGTCGGATGTCGCGCTTCGACGGGGGCCGCCAGGGAGGCGCGGTCTGGATCATCGGCCTGCTGGCGACGTTCGTGCTCGCCATCCTGGGGGCGGTGGCCGGCGCCCAGTACAACGTGCTCAGCCAGCTCGACCTCCCCCGCGTCCCGGTGGACGAGGGCTCGCTGGCCACCGGCGGCGGCATAACCCTCGCGGCGATCGTCCTCGGGACGCTGCTCGCCGCCACCCTGGGCGGGAAGGCGGGCCAGCGCTACCACGTCAGGGTGGACCACACGTCTTCCGCACCCTGACGCTGCCGAGGCAGGTCCAGGTGACCGAGGAAGTGGCGGGTGACATAGCGGGCGATGCTGGCGAGCAGGTAGCGGCCGCTGGGGGGAGCGGACGCTCCGAGCAACCTGGGCGGCGTCGAACTCGTCGGGGGTGACGATGGCCTCGTCGGCCCCGCGACGACGAAAATCTCCGTGGTGGGCCTCGCCCAGGTAGGTCCGCGAGGAGCATGGTCCCGACTGTCTGACGTGTCCAGCGCCCACGGTTGTCCCGGGGACGCTCGGCATCCAGGAACCGGGCAAGTTCGAGCCACGACGCTCCCCGCGCCCGCCGACGGAAAACCTCGCGCACGACCCCGGCATCGGCATTTGGGACCAGCCTCCCGTCCTCCACACGGTCATCGCCGAACGCCACTCGGGGCGAGATGTGCAGGCCCCGATCAATCGCCCGCTTTTGAGCCATGGTCCAGCTCTCGCTGATGCGACCGCCGCCGCATCCGGGCCAGCGAGCAGAAGGTCATGCCGAACTCCCGAACGGCGTGGCCGGGTCCAGGTCCACGGCGGCGAGTTGCGCCCCATGCTCCTCAACTCCTCCACCAGGTTGAGGGCATCGCCCACGCCGGCCCGAGAGAAGCCGACCTACCTACACTCCACGGGATGCCGGCAGCCTCGCCGCCGCGGGCGCGAACCACACCGACCTTCCCGCCGCCGGGCCAGGCCTCCGATGACTTTCCGCCGGGCCGACGGTCTGCATCCGAGATCACCTGACGCGCAACGAAGGAGACGAGCATGACCGCAACGCCGCCGATCGTGGACCGCGAGACCTGGCAGGATCAGATGGAGGCGCTTCGGGTCCGGGAGAAGGCGCACACCCGCGAGGGTGACGCGATCGCCGCGGCCCGCCGGCGGGTGCCGATGGTCGAGGTCGACGCGGCGACGCCGGTGGTCGGCGCCGCCGGCGAGGTCCCGCTCATCGACACCTTCGACGGCCGGTCGCAGCTGTTCGCGTCGTACCACATGTGGCATACCGGCCTCCCCGCCGCCGACCAGTGCGAGGGCTGCACGTTCAACACCGGCCACGTGCTCGAGCTGTCCTACCTGCACTCGCGCGACGTCACTTTCGCGGTGTTCTGCCAGGGTCCGTACGACGAGTCCGCCCGCTACCGCGACTTCATGGGGTGGGAGATGCCGTGGTACTCCGTGCCCGAGGAGTCGTCGGACCGGCTGCTCGCAGGACGCCACTTCGGGATGAAGGTCTGCTATCTGCGCGACGGCCACCGTGTGTTCGAGACGTACTGGACCACCGGCCGCGGGTGCGAGGCGATGGGGAACAGCTACGGGATGCTCGACATGACTGTCTACGGTCGCCAGGAGCAGTGGGAGGACTCGCCCGAGGGCTGGCCGCAGCCGTACGGCGGCAACGGGCACCAGTTCCGACTCGGCGAGGGCGGCCTCGTCGTAGACGGCGGCAAGGACGGCCGCCCTATGCCGCAGTGGTCCCGCCTCGCGGCCGGCCGCTCCGACGACCTCGGCTCCACCGCCGTCCCCAGCGACACACATCACTGCCACTAGCCCGCTTGTCATGGGCCTAGCACCGGAGCGACGCTGACGGGGTGGCCCACGATGACCCGCCGGATCATGGCGGTCTCGTCAGGGTTCCCCGCATCAGGTCGTCAACGTTCGCCGCATCTCGACAGTGGGCGTGAGCGGCGCGCCGGTGTGAGCATGGTGTCGGGTGAGAGGCGCCGGGCATCCCAGATCACCAGCGCAATCAGGCGCGAACACCCCCTGCAGCCGCCCGCGAAAAAAAACGTGGCACACAGACCGGAGCCCAAGCCCTGAGCGGGGATACTGGGCGAGCGATGTCGCGGGAGAACGTGGAGATTGTGCGCCGTTTCGTCGCCGCGTTCAGCGAAGGCGACTACGAGGGCTGCATCGCCGGGATGCATCCCGACATCACGTGGACGCCGCCGCCGACGTTGCCCGGGGCGAGCGCGCAGCGCGGCAGGGACGATTCATCGCTGCCTGGACGCACTTGGTCCGCGAGTGGGATTACCACCGAGTCGAGGCAGAAGAGGTGATCGACGCACCTGACGGGCGAGTCCTAGTGACCGCCCGGCTGACAGTCCGGGGGCGGCGAAGCGGCGCCGAGATCGATCACAAGGGCGCAGGCGTCTACGAAATCACTGAAGGCAAGATCAGCGCCATAACCGCCTACCTCGACAGAGCCGAGGCCCTCGAAGCCGTGGGGCTGCGGGAATAGCCGTGGCGAGTTTCGCTAGCCGCTTCGCTAGACCCTCCTAGCGCGGCTCCCGCCACATTGGCCACATCGGCGGGCCGTCGGGTAGCACGAACTCCTGAGTGACCTCAAAGCCGTTGCGCTGATAGCAGGCCAGGTTGCGTGGCGTGGTCGCCTCAAGATAGGCGGGCATCTTGTCGCGGTCGCAGCGCTCCAGCACCGGCAGCAGAAGCGCGGTGCCCAGCCCACGGCCCTGCCACTCTGGCCGCACGCCGATCAGGGGAAGGTAGTAGTGGCGGTCGTGCGGGTGCTTTGACTCCATGAGGTTGAACCCGCGCAACACGCGCGGAATACCCCTCAGCCCGATGGCCGATGCCATTCCGGGCAACATCCGCACCTGGTCCCATACCCCCACGCGCCAGGTGTCGGGCGGCATCCAGACCGCGGCGCCAGCGGCCATCGCGGTCGTGTAGGTCTCGTCAAGCGCGAACCACACCTTCTCGCCGAAGTAGCCGAAAAGACTTTCCAGCTGGCGCATACGGCGGGCGTCGTCTGGAAGAAACCACCCCAGCACGGGGTCGTCATAAAACGCCTGCGCCAGGGCGGTGACCACCTCGGATCGGTCGGCCTCGGTCGCCTTGCCGATGCTGGCGGCTTCTCGGTTGCCCGCGCAGGATCGGGCCGGGGCTGTGCCTGAAGGTCGGCTGGGTCCATCGTCGCCCCCGCTCGCCGAGCTTCCTTCAAACCCGGTCGCGCGGTCAAGGAGCCCCGCACGCCCAGGGATACTTGAGCCGTGCCCGACCGTCTCACCAACTACCGGCGCAAGCGCGACTTCGCGCGCACCCCCGAGCCCGGGGGGCCGCCGCGGCGGGCCCGGCCCGGCAAGGCGCGCCTGCCGCGCTTCGTCGTCCAGGAGCACCATGCCCGGCGCCTGCATTGGGATCTGCGGCTCGAGCATGCCGGGGTGCTCGCGTCGTGGGCGGTGCCCAACGGCATCCCCGACGATCCCGATCGCAACCGCAAGGCGATCCGCACCGAGGACCACCCGCTCTCCTACCTGGAGTTCGAGGGGGACATCCCGGAGGGCGAGTACGGCGCCGGCCGCATGATCGTGTGGGACACCGGTACCTATGAGGCGGAGAAGTTTCGCGACGACGAGGTGATCGCCACGTTCCACGGAGAGCGGCTGCGCGGCCGCTACGCCCTGTTCCAGACTGATGGCAGGGACTGGATGATCCACCGCATGGATCCGCCCGCCGATCCGGAGGGCGAGCCCATGCCGGAGCGCCTGGTCCCGATGCTCGCCCGTCCGGGGGACCTTCCGCCCGACGACCGCAAGTGGGCCTACGAGGTGAAGTGGGACGGCGTCCGGGCGCTCCTGTACTGGGAGCCGGGGAACCTCCGCCTGGAGAGCCGCAACCTCAACGACATCACGGCGCAGTACCCCGAGGTCCGGGCGCTCGGCCGCGAGCTGGGGTCGCGGCGCGCGGTCCTCGACGGGGAGCTCGTCGCGTTCGATGATGACGGCCGACCCTCGTTCGAGCGCCTGCAGCAGCGGATGCACCTCGCCTCCCCCAGCGCCGCCGCGCGCCGCGCGCGGGAGCTGCCGGTCACGTATGTGGTCTTCGACCTCCTCTACCTCGCCGGGCGAACGCTGTGCGGCGCCCCCTACAGCGAGCGTCGGACCATCCTGGAGGACCTGGGGCTGGACGGCCCGGCCTGGCGGACGCCGCGCTACCACGCCGGCGACGGCGGGGCGATGCTGGAGGCCAGCGGCCGCCAGGGACTGGAGGGCATAGTCGCGAAGCGGTTGGACAGCCGCTACGAGCCCGGGCGCCGCTCGGGCGCCTGGCTGAAGATCAAGCACACCCGCCGCCAGGAGATGGTGATCGGCGGATGGGCGCGCGGCCAGGGACGCCGGCGCGAGCGCATCGGCGCGCTCCTGGCCGGCCACTACGACGCCACCCCCGAGGAGGCGGAGGCTCGCGACCAGCCTCAGCGCCTCCTCTACGCCGGCAAGGTGGGCACCGGGTTCACCGAGCGCGAGCTGGAGCGCCTGCAGCAGCGGCTCGAGCCGCTGGAGCGCCGCACCAGCCCGTTCGCCCGCCGCGGCTCGCGCGCCGCCGGGCCACCCCGGGGCTCGGTGTTCGTGGAACCCGAGCTGGTGGCCGAGATCGAGTTCCGGGAGTGGACATCCGACGGCTGCCTGCGGGCGCCGTCCTACAAGGGGCTGCGCACCGATCGCGACCCGCGCGGCGTGGTGCGCGAGGACTCCGCGGGGTCCGGCGACGCTGGCACGCCGGCGGTGCGCCCGGTCCGCCGCGTGCGCGGCGGCGAGGAGGTGGAGGTCGACGGAAGGCGGATGAAGCTGACCAACCTCGACAAGGTGCTCTACCCCGCCACCGGCTTCACCAAGGGCGACCTGATCGAGTACTACCGCCTCAGCGCCGACGCCCTGCTGCCGCATCTCCGCGACCGACCCCTCACCCTCAAGCGCTATCCCGACGGCGTCGAGGGCGAGCACTTCTACGAGAAGCAGTGCCCCGGGCATCGCCCGGACTGGGTGGCCACGGCGACCATTCCCCGCAGCCGCGGCGAGGAGCGCAGCATCGACTTCTGCCTGGCCAACGACCTGCCGACGCTGGTGTGGCTCGGCAACCTGGCCGACCTCGAGCTGCACACGTCGCTGTCCTTGGCGGCCGACATCGAGCGTCCGACCATGCTGGTGTTCGACCTCGACCCGGGGCCGCCGGCCGGGGTCCTGGAGTGCGCCGAGGTCGCGCTGTGGCTGCGCGGCCTGTTCGACCACCTCGGGCTGGAGACGTTCGTCAAGACGTCCGGCTCGAAGGGCCTTCAGGCCTACGTCCCGCTCAACACGCCGACCACGTACGACGACACCAAGCCCTTCGCCCGGGCGGTGGCCGAGCTGCTGGCCAAGCAGCATCCTGAGCGGGTCGTGTCGCGGATGACCAAGGAGCTGCGGGGCGGGAAGGTGTTCGTGGACTGGAGCCAGAACGACCGCCACAAGACCACCGTCTGCGTCTACTCGCCCCGGGAGGGACGCCGCCCCATGGTTTCCACGCCGGTGGGCTGGGAGGAGGTGGAGGAGGCGCTGTCCCGCGGGCGCCCACAGCTGCTGGCGTTCGACTGCGGGCAGGTGCTCGAGCGGGTGGCCGAGCGCGGCGACCTGTTCGCCCCGGTGCTCACGCTGGCGCAGGAGCTGCCGCGGCTGGATAGCAACGGTTGAGAAGTCTCGTCGCTGGGTAGGCGAACCAACTCGTCACCGATCGAGAGGAGCCGCGCCATGGCGGAGCAGGCCGCCCGTGATCTCAAGCTCATCCAGTACCTCAACGAGGCGTACGGGAACGAGAAGCAGCTCGAGACGGCGCTCGAGGCCCACATCGCGATGACGACCAGGACGTCCTACCGCAAGCGGCTGCAGCAGCACCTGCGCGAGACCAAGCGCCACGGACGCGACGTCGAGCGGCGGGTCAAGCAGCTCGGGGGGACGGCCGACGTAAGCGCGGTGTCGATCCCGCAGGCCGCGGCCGGAGCCGCGCAGGCGGTCCAGACCGCGGTCGGCAAGGCGGTGGCCGCGGCTCAGGGCCCCGTCCACCTGCTGCGCGGCACCGGCGAGGAGGAGAAGCAGCTCAAGAACGCCAAGACCGAGTACGCCTCCGAGGCCGAGGAGATCGCCACCTACACCGCGATCCAGTCGCTGGCCGAGTCGGTCGGCGACCGCCAGACCGCCCAGCTGGCGCGCGGCATCCTGCGCGAGGAGCAGCGGATGGCCAGCTTCCTCGAGCGCCTGATCCCGACGCTGACCAAGGCGGTGGCCCGCGACGAGATCCCCGCCTCCCAGCGCGACGGCGGCGGGCGTCGACGCTCCTCGAGGTCGCGGCGGCGCAGCACGTCGCGGTCGTCAAGCCGGGGCCGCGCCGCGTCCGGCTCGCGGTCGTCGGGCCGCGGGCGCTCGTCGTCGCGCTCGGGCGGGCGGCGCTCCTCCTAGCCCGCTCTCGCGCCAGGTCTCGCCGGCCGATCCGCGCGGCCGTGTCGCCCGGGCGTTGGGCGCTCAGATCCGCTCCTGGCCCGCCTTGTAGGCGACCTGCAGGAAGTCCGAGACCGTCAGGCCGGCGAAGATCGAGCCCACGAAGCGGGTCGCCCGCGGCGCGAACAGCAGGCCGGTGGCGTACCCGGCGCTCACCCACTGGCCCAGGCAGTACGGACATACCAGCAGCTCGCCCACCGTCCGCCGCACACCGGTCCCGCGAGGCGACTCGCTCACCTCCCCCGGCCCGCCCGCCCCCTCGTAGCGCACGAACGGCGCTCGCAGGAACGACGTGACGCGGTCCTTGGCGACGAGCCGGCTGAGCTTATGTGACGCCACTCCCATCAGGACCACGTCGCCGAGCCCGACTCGCTCGGGCAGGCGATCGCGCCCGGCGGCCAGCGCCGTCGCGATCAGCGCGTTGAACACCGCCGTGGTGGCGGCGTACTCGGCCAGTGGCTTGGGCTCGTCCGAGTAGCCGCTCACGCCGTCAGCGGGCTGCTCGGCCGGCGCGCCGTCCGGACCAGTCGCCGCGGGCGGCGCGCTCCGTGCGGCGCTGTCCACCGCCTAGCCCTGCTCCTCGTCGCGCGCGCCCAGCGGCGCGGGCGGACGTCCGCTGCCCTCCTGCGCCACCTCGCGGGGAGACGGCTCGGCCTCGGGGGCCAGCTCGCTCGAGTGGCCGTCGCTCACCCGCTGCTCGGGGCGCGGAGCCGGCCGGCGGGTGGAAGAGCGCGACCGCTGCTGTCGGCGCGGGGTGTCGGCTCGGGTCGGCGCCGGCGTCTTGGGCAGGTGGAGCAGGTTCTCGACGCCCCGGACTTCAGGGATCGACGCAACCTGCGCCTGGAGGCGCTTGATCTGCTCGGGCCGCTCGACCTGGCCGCGCAGCCACACCACACCGTCCACGACGTTGACGTCCACGGTGCCCTTCGGCGAGTCGGCTCCCCTGAAGATCTCGGTCTCGACCTTGCGGGCCAGCGTGACGTCGTCCATGCCCGGCTTCGGGCTCGGCCGCAGGTGCCGGACCCGGGCCACCAGGCCGAACCCCTGGCTGGCCGCCCGCCGGCCGAGGCGCGCGGCTCGTCCCGAGCTGCGCCGGGCGATGCCGAACGTCCGCTGCACGAGCTGGTTCGGGGTCATGGTCGCTCCTACCGACGGCTTGGCTTCGGGCTTGCCCGCCGCGCCGAGCCTCAAACCTGGTCGCGCGACGCGGCTAGTCGTCTACCTTGTCGCGCTTGGGTCCCTCCCAGGGCTCGGCCTCGAGGTCCTGCGCGGGATGGGGCTCGCTGCTGCTGGTGGAACCGGTCTGGGGATGTGGCTGGGCACCGAACGGCTTCTGGTCGGGGTCGGGCGGGTCTCGGGGGTCCTCGCGGTGCTCGTAGGGGTCGGGCCACTCGGTGGGGTCGGGGTCGCGGGCGGGGTTGGTCAGCGCGTGGTGCGGCGAGGGATCGTGCGAGCGGTCCCCGGGATCCCGGCCCGGAGGCTCCGGGAAGCCGGTCGCCGGCTCGCCGGGCTCGGCCTGCTCCGGCGGGTCTGGATCGGGGGCGGGTCTCGCCTACCCCGGCGAGCGGGCCGGAAACCGCTCCGCCGGGCCCTGGCCCGGACAAGGTTCGCGAAAACTGATGCGTGTCGGCGCGCCCGCAGAGTAGCCCACGGGAGCCGGTCCGGCGGGGCCATTGCGCATTGGGTCCTGTGGGGCGGTCGGACAGGCGACCCGCACGGTCGGACGGTCGACCCGGGACTGCTGCCCGTCCCGGCCGACGCCGTGAGCCGCGCACTCGAGAGCTGCCGGCGGGCGGGGGCTAGCCGATCAACCCCGAGGCCGGCCGGTCGCCGCCGAGGGCGTGCCGCGAAGGCGCCGGGTCCGCCTCGTCGGCCATCTCGCGCAGGCGCTCGAGCGCCCGGCGGATGATCCGCGAGACCTGCATCTGCGACACGCCGATGCGCTTGGCGATCTCGGTCTGGGTCATGTCGCTACCGAAGCGCAGCTCCAGGACCTGGCGGTCGCGGACCGGAAGTCGCTTGATCGTCGCCGCCACGGTCGCCCGCTCCTCGGCCAGCTCGATGCCGCTGTCCTCCTGTCCGAGCGACTCGACCAGGCCGTCGTGGTCGCCGTCGTCCGAGTGCCCGGGCGCGTCGATCGACAGCGCCTCGTAGGCGCCCGAGGCCTGCATCGCGTCGAGCACCTCCTCCAGGTCGAGACCGAGCTCGGCGGCGATCTCGTGCACGTCGGGCGAGCGCCCGAGGCGTCCCTCCAGCAGGCGCTGGGTGGTGTCGACCCGCAGCGCCCGCTCGTGCAGCGCGCGCGGCACGTGGACCGCCCAGCCGGTGTCGCGAAAGTGGCGCTTGAGCTCGCCGAGGATCGTGGGGACGGCGAAGCTGGTGAAGGCCACCCCGCGGCTGGGGTCGAAGCGGTCGATCGCCTTGAGCAGCCCGAGGTTGGCGACCTGCACCAGGTCGTCGAAGGGCTCCGACGAGCGGTGGTAGCGACGGGCCAGCCGGCGGGCGAGGGCGAGGAACTGGTCCACCAGCTTCTCTCGCGCCGCGGCGTCGCCCCGGTGGGCGCGCTCGAAGAGCTTGGGAAGCTCGGCGGCGTCCGGACATGACAAGGGCGGACGGCCGTTCCCCATTCGGGGTCCAGTTCGGGTTGCCGCTGCCGTCGTCACCACCTCCGTGGTCGACTCGCGCCACGAGGTCCACCCATCGACGAGTCGAGGATGACCGTCCCTCCAGCGGAGAACGCCGCCAATCCCATTCTAGGCCGGACGCCTAGTCACATCATTTTATCGCCGTAAGGGGTGCCGCGATCAAGGGGCCCGCCCGCTGCCGCCGCGGGCGCCAACGGCGTTTGACGACTGCGGCGATGGGCACCTTCACCCCGGATGAACTCTCGCTAGGAAAGGAGCCCGCATGCCGTGGGATGAAGTCAAGCCGCGCCAGTTTGCCGCCTTCGATAAAGAGCTGGAGGGCATCTCCCGCCAGACGATGGAGGATCACTACAAGCTCTACGAGGGCTACTGCAAGAAGGTCAACGAATGCCGCAAGATCCTCAACGAGTTCGACTACTCGCAGATCGAGGGCAACCAGGTGTACTCGCCTCTGCGTGCCGTATCGGTCGACTACACCTTCGCGCTGCTCGGCTACAAGAACCATGACCTGTACTTCGGTCATTTGGGAGGCGACGGCGGCGAGCCCAGCGGCCGCTTCGCCGAGTTGATCGATCAGGAGTTCAGCGGCGTCGACAAGTGGTCGGACTCGGTGCGCAAGGCCGCCTCGGCCGCGCGGGGCTGGGTCATGGTCGGCTACGACCTCAACGACGGCTCGCTGTTCAACTACATCATGGACACGCAGAACCTGTGGGCCGTCTACAACATGGTCCCCCTGCTCGCCATCGACGTATACGAGCACGCCTACGTGAGGGATTTCGGCGCCACGCCGGACGGGCGCAAGCAGTACGTCGAGGCGTTCTTCGCCAACCTGAACTGGGATCACGTCAACCGCCAGGTGGCGCAGGCCGAGGGCGCCCGCCAGGGCGGTCAGTCGGTCGGCGAGGAGGAGCCCCAGCCCGCCGGCGGCTCCTAGCCGCCCCGGCGCGAGCGGGCGGACCGCCCGCGCACGTTTAGGCCCGCGCCGGCCCGGCCGGCGCGGTGAGGTGGCGCGCGAACCAGTCGCGCGCGAGCCGCGCCACGGTCTCGAGCGCGCCCGGCTCCTCGAACAGGTGGCTCGCGCCGGGCACGATCTCAAGCTGGCGCTCGGCTTCCATCGCCCGCATCGCATCCCGGTTCATATCGATCACCGGCGTGTCGGCGCCACCCACGATCAGCAGGGTGGGGGCCGCCACGTCACCCAGCGCGGCGCCGGCGAGATCCGGGCGACCGCCCCTGGAGACGACCGCTCGGACCGCCTCGGGCCGGGCAGCGGCCGCCACCAGAGCCGCCGCCGCGCCGGTGCTGGCCCCGAACAGGCCGATGTCCAGGTGGGCGGTTGCCGGCTCCCGCCCCAGCCAGTCGACGGCATGGATCACCCGCTCCGCCAGCAGCCCGATGTCGAACCGCAGGCGGCCGGTGCGCAGGTCCTCGCGCTCCTCGTCGACGGTGAGGAGGTCTAACAGCAGGGTGGCGAGACCGGCGCGCGTCAGCTCCTCGGCGACCAGCCGGTTGCGGGGGCTGTGGCGACCGCTGCCGCTGCCGTGCGCGAACGCCACCACGCCGCGCGCGTCGGGCGCCGCCCGCAGGTCACCGTCCAGCGCCGCGGGCCCGATCGAGATGGACACGGCCCGCACGTCGCCAACCGGCTCGGCGCCCTGCGGCTCCACCGCTCCTCGGGCTACCCCGGTCCCCCGCAGGCAAACCGCGCGACGGTCACCCGCCCACCCGAAGGCGGCCGTCCACCGCAACCGCCTCGGTGCCCAGCCGGGCGCAGGCCTCGCAAAACCGGCGGCGGATCCACGCGCCGTCGTCGCCGACCGCCAGGCGGGTGTGGCAGTAGTCCAGCTTGAGGGGGACGGCCTCCACCGCAGAGAGGCGGCCGCCGTCCATGGTGGCCAGGAAGAGCAGCCCGAGGTCGTTGCGCAGGTGGGGATCGACCGCGTAGTCGTCGACGAAGTCCCCAAGGTCGTAGAGCACCGGGCCGCGGACGCCGTGGAAGACGTGCGCCGAATGCCCTGCCACCAGCGTGACACCGGCCTCGGTCAGGGTGTCGGCGGCCGCCCGAACCGCGGGGATCGGCTCGGCCGTCATGTTGGGCCCCCAGTGCGGGCTCACCAGGACCGGCCCCTCGGCGCCGCCCACCGCCCCCAGCAGCCAGCCCGGGACGCCGGCGCCGGCCAGGTCGGCGAACGCGATGCCGGGACGGTCGGGGCCCGCGGCGAACGCGGATGGGTGGTCGCTGACGCCGACCACCGTCAGGCTCTGGCCGGCGGCGCGCAGGGCGGCCGGCTGCCGAGCGGCGTCCTCGTCCGGCCCGGCGCCCACCCACGCCACGCCGGCGGCGGCCAGGTGGGTGAACGTGTCGAGCAGCGCATCGATCCCGTAGTCGAGGGCGTGGTTGTTGGCCAGCGTCACGCAGTCCACGCCCAGCTCGGCGAGCACATCCGCCGCGGCCGGCGGTGCCCGGAAGAAGAAGGGCTTGGCGGGATCCGGCCATCGCCGGCCACGGTCGGAGATGCAGCATTCGAGGTTCAGGACGAACAGGTCCGCCTCGGCGGCCACCTCCGCCACCTCCGGCGCCACCACCGGCCCCCGTCGATCCGCCAGGTGCTGCGCGACGCCCCGGCCCAGCATCGTGTCGCCGGCCAGCGCGACGGTCAGCGTCATGCCGGCAACCCGTAGCGGCCATGCAGCGGCACGAAGTGGGCGCCGGTCAGCACACGGACGGCCTCGAGCCGACCTTGCCCGAACTTGCGGAACAGCGTCACCCGCTCGTGGCCGCCGGGGCCGATGGGCTGGACCAGCCGCCCGTCCGCCGCCAGCTGCTCCGCCAGAGGGGGCGGCACCCGCGGCGACGCGGCCGACACCAGGATCGCCTGGTAGGGCGCGCCGTCCGCCCGCCCCTCGCCTCCGTCGCCGACGAAGATCCGCGCGTTGCCCACTCGGTAGGCGGCCAGGTTCTCCCGCGCCGCGTCGGCCAGGTCGGGCCAGCGCTCGACGCTGTACACCTCGCGGCACAGCGCGGCCAGCACCGCGGTCTGGAAGCCATAGCCGGTGCCGACCTCGAGCACGCGTTCGCCGCCGACGAGGCCGAGGCCCTCGACCATGCGCGCGGTCAGGGAGGGCTGCGTCGTCACCTGGTCGTGCGGGATCGCAACCGGGACGTCGCGGTCGGCCAGGCCGGCGTGCTCCGGGGGCACGAACCTCGCGCGGTCGACGGCCGCGAGCGCACGCAGCACGCGCGGATCTCGCACCCCGGCGCGGCGGGCCGCAACAGCCAGATCTTCTCCCGACAACTGGCCGCGCAGCATGACACGCCCTCACCGCCCGACCGGACCGGTTGAGCTGCCCTGGCGACGGGTAGGGACCGAGCGTGGATGACGCCTTCACCGCATCCGAGGCACACGCCTCGCCGCAGCTCGCTGCCCTGATCGAGCAGGGCGAGCGCGAGGGCAGCCTGTCGGCGTCGGAGATCGACGCGGCGGCCGGATCGCTCGAGCTGACCGCCGACCAGCTCAGCCAGCTCTACGACGAGCTCGAGCAGCACGGGATCGAGGTCACGCCGGACGGCGGCGAGACCACCGCGACGGTGCCGGCGACCGGCTACCGGATCCCGGACCTCAACGAGCAGACGACGGACGCGCTGTCGCTGTTCTTCAACGAGATGCGCCGCTACCCGCTGCTGCGTCCGGAAGAGGAGATCGAGCTGGCCAAGCGCATCGAGCGCGGCGACCTGGAGGCCAAGCAACGCCTGATCAATTCCAACCTCCGGCTCGTGGTCTCGATCGCACGCAAGTACCAGGGCATCGGCGAGCTGTGTCTCCTCGACCTCGTCCAGGAGGGCATCCTGGGCCTGATCCGGGCGGCCGAGAAGTTCGACTGGCGCAAGGGCTTCCGGTTCTCGACCTACGCCACGCTGTGGATCCGCCAGGCGATCCAGCGCGGCCTGGCCGACCGGGGGCGGACCATCCGCCTGCCGGTCAACGTCGCGCAGCGCGAGCGAAGGATTGCCACCGCCGAGCGCCGGCTGCGGGCGGAGCTGGGGCGCGAGCCCACCGTGGAGGAACTGGCGGAGGCTGCCGAGCTGACGCCCGAGCAGGTCGGCGACCTGCGTGACGCCGCCCGCGTGGTGACCAGCCTCGACCGTCCAGTCGGCGAGGACGCCGAGACCCCGCTCGGCGAGCTGCTGCCCACGGACCGGGCTCAACCTCAGGAGGAGGTGCAGATCACGCTGGCCGAGCAGGCGGTCCGCAACGTGGTCGCCGAGCTACCCGAGCCCGAGCGCGAGGTGATCAAGCTGCGCTACGGCCTGAACGGGCACCGTGACCCCCTTCCGCTGGCCGGGGTGGGGCGTGAGCTGGGCGTCTCGCCCGAGCGGGTGAAGGCGTTGGAGGAGCGGGCGCTCGAGCACCTGGCGCTGCGGCGCGAGATGCAGTCGTTGCGCGAGGCCGCCTGAGGCGGCCGGGCGCCGCTAGCGCGGATCGCGGCTGGAGGGGCCGAACGCCGTCGCCCCCCGCGGCGTGGCTTCCATGTCCGGCCGCACCATGACCGCGTCCGGGTCCGCCGGCTCGTCCTGGCCGACGATGCCCAGGCCCTCCAGCAGCGTGAAGAACGCCCTGGCGTACGGGCTGTGCGCCGATCGGGTGCGCACCTCCGCCCAATCCACCTGCTCGCGCAGGGCCCGGGAGATCGCCAGCAGCGGCCCCAGGTCGAGCCCGTGCTCGTCGAGCGACAGCAGCCGCGTGACCAGCACGTCCTCCAGCCTCATCACCGGCATGGTCACCGAGGCCACCGTGAGCTCCTCCGCGCGCTCGAGCGTCCGATCGGTGACCCGCCCGTCGACCAGCTCGAAGATCAGGTCGAGCATCACATCGCCGTCCCAGGCCTTGTAGAGCCACTCCTCGGGCGGTCGTTCCGGGCGCATGCCCGCGGCTGCCAGCGCCTCGACGGCGGCGTCGGCGTCCTGGGGGCGCACGATCAGGTCGAGGTCGTTCGTGACCTCCGGACCGCCACGCGCCCAACAGGCGAGACTGCCGCCCAGGGCGAAGGGGATCTCCGCGTCGCGCAGCGCGGCTGCCGCCTTGCGCAGGGTCTCGACGATCGGCGAGAACGCGCGCTCGATGTCAGGCATGCAAGGCTCCTACCCCCGTCGGCGGTTTCCGAAGAGCAGCCCGGGGGCAGGCAAGCAGGCGCGATGCACGATGACGGACACCGCCGGCCCTGCGTGCGAATCGCGGCCGCCGCCGACCTCCATTGCCGCGAGAGCCGCCGTGAGGAGGTCGAGGCCGCCTTCGCAAGCATCGCCCCCGATGTCGACGCGATCCTCCTGGCCGGCGACCTCACCACGCACGGCGAGCCCGAGCAGGCCGCGATCCTGGCCGAGGCCTGCGCCGGACTGGACGTGCCGGTGGTGACCGTGCTGGGCAACCACGACTGGCACGCCAACCGCGCGGAGGAGGTGGTCGAGACGCTGAGCGCCGCCGGGCTCACCGTGCTCGACCGCAGCTCGACCGTCCTCTGCCTCCAGGACGTCGAGGTGGGAGTCGCGGGGACGAAGGGGTTCGTGGGCGGCTTCGCGGGCTCGCACATCCCCGACTTCGGCGAGCCGCTGCTGCGCCAGGTGTACGCCGAGGCCACCGCCGAGGTCGAGGCCCTCGACAGGGGGCTGCGCGAGATCGCGGTGTGCCCCCTGCGGGTCGTGCTGCTCCACTACTCGCCCGCGCCCGCGACCCTGGAGGGGGAGCGTCGCGACATCTGGTCGTTCCTGGGGACCGACCGGCTGGCGGCGCCGATCCACGAGCAGTGCCCCCACCTCGTGCTCCACGGCCACGCCCACGGCGGGAGTTTCGCGGGCTCGGTCGGCGAGGTCCCGGTCTACAACGTCTCGGTTCCGGTGATCGCCCGCGACTTCTGCGTGTTCGAGCTCACCGGCGCGGGCGCCGCCACCGCGGCGGTCCACTGATTCGGGCTGGCCGCCCCGCCCGACCGTCCTCTAGCCGGGCGTCTGTCGCGGCTCGAGCTGCAGCTCGCGCTCGGCGTCGGGCTGGCCCGTCTCCAGCTCCCGGCTGCGCTCCAGCTCCGCGTTGAGCTCGAGCCCGAGCAGCAGCGCGATGTTGCCGATCCACAGCCACACCAGGAAGGTCACGGCGCCGCCGAGCGTCCCGTACGTCTTGTCGTAGGAGGCCAGTCGGGAGACATAGAAAGCGAAACCGGCGGACGCGACGATCCAAACCCCCAGCGCCAGCACGCTGCCCGGGGTGATCCAGCGGAAGCCGGGCAGCCTGACGTTGGGTGAGGCGTAGTAGAGGATCGCGAACATCGTGAGGACCACCGCCAGCAGCATCGGCCACTTGGCGATGCTCCAGACGGT
>DATAEY010000110.1:0-5069 GCA_036257715.1 Solirubrobacteraceae bacterium
CGCGACGTTGATCAGGATCAGCGTCACCGTGACCACCGGGAAGCGGTCGGTCGGGATGTTGTCCTTCAGCGGGAACAAGAGGCGCGCCAGCTTGGCAGACCCGGTCCGCGGAGGTGTCGCCACCGCGACCCGCCCCGGGTCCGGCGCGAGGCTACGCGCTCGCTACCGGCCGATCGGCGCTGAGGGGTTCCCCGCCCCGATGCGGCGAGCCTCGATCGCCGGACAGCGGTCCATGACCACGGTCAGCCCGGCGTTCCGCGCCCGCTGCGCCGCCGCCTCGTCGATCACGCCCAGCTGCATCCACACTGCCGACGCGCCGATCTCGATCGCCTCGTCGACGTGCCGGCCGGCCCGGTCGGCACGGCGGAAGATGTCCACCACGTCGACGGGCTCGGGGGCATGCCGAAGGCTGGGATAGCAGCGCTGCCCGAGGACCTCGTCCACCGCCGGATTCACCGGTATGACCCGGTTGCCCCACCGCAGGAGCAGGCGGGCGATGCGGTGGCTGTCGCGTCCGGGGTCCGGCGAGCAGCCGACGACCGCCCAGGTGGCTCGGACGCCAGCAGCGAGCGGACGTCGTTGTCATCCGCGTGGGTGGCCACGTCCGGCCCGATCAGGAGGCTGCCGCGGCCAGCGGCCCGACCCCCGCGCGCTGCTGGGGCAGGTGCTCGTCCGCGTGGTACGAGGAGCGCACCAGGGGGCCGGCGGCTACGCTCTCGAAGCCGAGCCCGCGGGCCGCCTCGGCCAGCGCGGTGAACTCGTCCGGGTGCCAGTAGCGGACGACGGGCAGATGGCGCTCCGTCGGGCGCAGGTACTGGCCGACGGTGAGCACCTGCACGCCGTGGTCGCGCAGCGCCACGAACGCCTCGACCAGCTCGTCGTGGGTCTCGCCGAGCCCCACCATCAGCCCCGACTTCGTGACCACATCGTCACCGCCCATCTCCTTGGCGTTGCCCAGCACCCGGCACGAGCGCATGAAGTCGGACCCGCGCCGAGCCACCGGATAGAGCCGGGGCACCACCTCGACGTTGTGGTTGAAGACGTCGGGGCGCTCGGCGATCACCTTGGCCAACGGCATCTCCGCGCCGCGGAAGTCAGGGGTGAGGACCTCGACCTTGCACCCCGGCGCCTGGCGGCGCAGCTGGCGGATCACGCCGACGAACGCCGAGGCGCCGTAGTCGGGCAGGTCGTCGCGGTCGACGCTGGTGATCACGGCATGGCGAAGCCCCATGCGGGCGACCGAGCGCGCCACCCGCGCCGGCTCGAGCGGGTCGTTCCAGGTCGGCCGGCCGGTCTTGACGTTGCAGAAGCCGCAGCGCCGGGTGCAGGTGTCGCCCAGGATCATGAACGTGGCCGTCCCGCGGTCCCAGCACTCGCCCACGTTGGGGCAGGCGGCCTCCTGGCAGACGGTGTGGAGGCCCTGGTCCTCGATCAGACGGTGAAGGGCCCGGTAGCGGGAGCCTCCCGGCGCCGGCACCTTCAGCCATGGGGGCTTGCGCTCGCGCAGGGGCCGCACGTCGCTGCCCAGCACCCGCAGGACGTCCATCCCGCCGGGATTCGCGCGCGAGCGGGTCTGGTGGGCGCGCGGCGGGGTCATCACGTCAAGGGTACCCCCGCCGGCTCGAGGTCAGCCTCCGTCACGGTTTCGATCCGCCGCGCGAAGGCCTCGGCGAAGCGTCGGGCCACCAGCTCGCGGAATCGGGGCAGGATGCCGGGCGCGGACGCGGCGGTCTCCCGCCCGACCGAGGTCATTCGCACTCCCTCCAGTCCGCAGGGAACCACCCACTCGAACGGCTGCAGGTCGTTCTCGACATTGATGGCGAAGCCGTGGCTGGTGACGCCCCGCGACACGTGGACGCCGATCGAGCCGATCTTGCGCTCGCCGACCCACACGCCGGTGAGGCCGTCGCGAGGCCCGCCCTCGACTCCCGCGTCGCTCAGCGACGCGACGATCGCCCGCTCCATGGTCCGCAGGTAGGCGACCACGTCGGAGATCCGCATGATCGGGTAGCCGACCAGCTGCCCGGGCCCGTGGTAGGTGAGCTTCCCGCCGCGGTCGGTGGGGACTATCTCGATCCCCTGCATCCGGTACCACCTCTCGCCCATCGGGAGCTCGCCGGGCTCCGAGCGGCGGCCGCGCGTGTACACGGGCGGATGCTCGAGCAGCAGAAGCGTGTCGGGGACCTCCCCCGCCTGCCGGGCGTCGCGCAGCCGAACCTGGAGGTCGAGGGCGGCGCGGTAGTCGACCACGCCGAGATGGCACACACGCAGATCGGCGTCGTGATCGGGCATCGCACCGAAGATACTCCGCCGACTATGGAGCGCCTGTGGATCTCGCGGCTGCGCTGGCGCATGCGCGGCGCGTGGATGTGGCCCGCGTTCGCGGCGCTGACCGTCCTGGACGCACTCTTGGTGCATGCCCGGCCCATATCCGGCGAGGGCACCGGCCTGGTCCCGGCTCTGCTGCTGGCCTGCTTCCTCAATCTCGTCGCGGTGGCGGTCGGGGCTCCGATCGCCGGGGCACTGCTGCGCCGGCGCCGGCGCGATCTGCCACGGGTGGTTGCGCACGACTACGCCGGCACGGCTCTGCTCGTCGCGGTCACCGCCGCGCTGGTCGCGGGCGGGGCGGCCCACCGGCCCGCCGTGCTCGAGCAGCGGCGGGACCTGCGCGCGCAGGACGCCGCCGTCCGCGCCTACGTGCTGCGGCGGGCGCCGCCGGTCTACCGGGGTCACCTCGGGCGGGCCGACACCCGCCGGATCGACCGGGACCTGTACCGCACCTGCGTGCCCGGCGATGACCCCAGGCGCGCGCTCTGCGTATTCGTGGACACCGCCAAGTCCCCGCCGGCGATGCGGCTGGACCCCAACCGCGAGACCAACCAGAGCTTCGCCGGCCGCCGCTCCGCAGAGCCCGGCGGCTAGGACCTACAGCCCCAGCGCCGCAGGGTGCTCGAGCAGCTCGCGGATCCGCGCCAGGAACTCGGCCGCGTCGGCGCCGTAGAGGATCCGGTGGTCGCAGGCCAGCGTGACCCGCATGAGGCGCCGGGCCACGAGATCGCCGTCGCGAACCACCGCCCGCGGCTGGACCGAGCCGACCGAGAGGATCGCCGCCTGAGGCGGATTGATCACCGCGGTGAAGCTGGTGATGCCGTACATGCCGAGGTTGGACACCGTGAAGGTGCCGCCCGAGACCTCCGGCGGCGTGATGTCGCCCTCGCGGACCTTCTCCGCCAGGGCGCGAGTCTCCCGAGCGATCTCGCCCAGCCCCTTGCGGTCGGCGTCGAACACAGTCGGGACCACCAGCGAATCGTTCGTCGCCACCGCGACGCCAACGTTGACCCGCGAGTGCAGCTCGAAGCGGCCGTCGGAGTAGGAGCCGTTGGCTCGCGGGAACTCGCGCAGGGCCAGCGCCGATGCCTTGACAATCATGTCGTTGAGGGTGGGGACGGGCTGGTCCCGTGCCACCTCCCGGAGCTGGCTCCGCGCCTCCAGCGCCGCCTCCATGTCGATCTCGGTCTCGAGCGTGAAGTCCGGCACGGTCGCCCGCGACTCGGCCATGCGCCGCGCGATCGTCCGCTGGCTGCGCGACAGCTCGCGCGACTCGACCTCGCCCTTCGCTGTCGCCGTCGGCGCGGGCTCGGCGGCCGGGCGGGGGGCCGGCTCGGACGGCGCGGCCTGGGCGACCGCCGACTCGACATCCGCCTTGACGATCCGCCCACCCGGCCCCGAGCCGGTCAGCCGGCTCAGCTCGACGCCCCGGTCGCGCGCGATCCGCCGCGCCACCGGCGACGCCTTCACCCGCTCGCCGCCGTTCCCGGCCGTGGAAGTCGGGGCCGGCTCGGGCTCACGCGGGGGCGCGGCGGCCGCCTTGCGTTCCTCGCCACCGCCCGCCGGCGCCGCGCCGTCGCCCGAGGGCTCGCCGATGTGGGCGATCACCTCGCCGATCACGAGCGTCTCGCCCTCGCCGGCCACTATGTCCAGCACGCCGTCCTGGTCGGCCTCGTAAGTCATGGTGGCCTTGTCGGTCTCGATCTCCACCAGCTCGTCTCCCCGGCTGACCTGGTCGCCGTCGGCCTTCAGCCACCGCACGATCGTCCCCTCCTCCATCGAGTCCGACAGGCGGGGCATGGCGACGTCGGACATGACGCGAGCGTACCGGAGCGGCAGGCGGTCCGGCCGTCGTCGCGGTCGCCGGTTGACCGGGCGCCGGTGCGGGCAGTAGCGTCGAGTCCGTGCGCGCCGTCCGCCCGCTGATCACAAGCCTCGTCGCCGCGACCGCGGCGCTGGCGCTGGCCGCCCCGGCGTTCGCGGCCAGCAGCGTCTCGCTCGAGGAGGCAAGGTCCCTGAGCAGCGGCGTGACCGGCTTCTTCTTCTTCACCGCCCGGGGTGCCGATCCCAACTCCGCCCTGATCAGGTTCGCCCCCAACAACCAGATCCTGGTCACAGACCGGGCGGGGCTCGCGCCGAGCGGCATGTGCCGCTACCAGAACCCGCTCAGCCGGGCGCGGGTGGTCTGCAGGGGGACGCCCGGCGTCCATCTCGGGACCGCCACCATCGTGCTCGGGGCCGGCAGCGACCGCCTCGTGGTCCAAGCGGTCGGGGGCCTGCGACCGAGGACCAGCATCTCGGCCGGGCCGGGCAACGACTTCGTGGTGGGAGGACCCGGGATCGACTCGATCTACGGCGACGGCGGCGCCGACCGCCTCCGGGGCGGCGGCGGGCCGGACCTCCTGTTCGGCGAGTCGGGCAACGACCGCCTCTACGGCGGCCCTGGCGCCGACCGTCTCGAGGGCAACTTCGGCAACGACGTCCTGTTCGCCGGGACCGGCAACGACTTCCTGGACGGCGGTCCCGGCAACGACATCCTGTTCACCGGGCCCGGACGCGATCACTGGGTGGTGGGAGAGGGCATCAACTTCGTGGACGGGCGCCGGGCGACCTAGGTCGCTGCACCGGCGGCCCTCCCGTCTTTCGCCATTCGCCGCGCGGAGCGGCGCTCAGGCGTCGCCGAAGGTCGCGCGCACCGCGTCGACGACCTGTGGCTCGTGCGGGTAGGCGATGTCCTCGAG
>DATAEY010000111.1:0-2465 GCA_036257715.1 Solirubrobacteraceae bacterium
ATAGGAGCGGTCGGCCTGCCAGGCGCCGAGCTCGAGCACGATGTCGACCTCACGTCGGGCAGCGTCGAGGTCGCCGGCCCGGGCCATGAAGCCAGCGGCGACGGCGTGGGCGTGCACCGGCGCGCCGACCCACCAGCGCACAGCCTCGCCTGCGAAGGCTCGTTGCGCGTCGGCATCGCCCTGGGCTCGAACCAGCTCGAGCCGTTGGGACATGCGCACGTTCCCGGTGTCGGGCTCCTGGATGCGCTCACCAAGCCGGGCGGCCTCCTCGATGAGCTGCGCAGCCTCGCCGAGCCTGCCGTCCAGCAACTCGAGCGCCGCCCGCCTGGTGAGTGCGAGATAGCGGAAACGAGGTTGCCCCATGGCCTCGGCAGCGGCGAGGTAGGCGTCCAGGGCAGGCCGGAATGCGGGCGAACCGGTTTCGAGGAGGGCATTGGCGCTGAGCAGCAACCCTTCCGCTCGCCGCTCTTCATCACCCAGCCGTTCGGCGATCCTGACAATGTCGCGGGCCAGGCCGAGCCGTTCCTGGGCGGTGCCCGGGGTCCACAGCACATCGTGGCGGGCCAGGAGGCAGGCAAGGAGGGCAGTCGGGTCGTCGGCCTGCCGGGCGAGCTGGAGCGCCTGCTCGCTCAAGGGATGGGCGCGGGGCCGGTCGTGGGGAACCGAGTGCTGGAGCTCTCGAGCCATGGCGGCTGCGAGCTGGGCCTCGAGCGAGGTGTCGCGGCCCGCGACCGCCTGTCGCGCCGCTTCGAGCGGCTCGATCACGTCATAGCGCCGCATCGCGAACCGAGCCCCCAGGTGCTGCAGCCCGAAGGCGACGGCCCCGATCCTGGCGGGATCCCCACAGGCTTCGGCGTGGCCTCGCGCACGCACCAGCAGCTCTCTGGCGCGGTCGGGCTCGCCCGCCCTGGCCAGGGCTTCCGCCTCGGCGACCAGCAGATCGACGAGCGCGGGCTCGGGGAGGACGATGCCGGCCTGCGTCAGCGCCAGCCGAGCGCGGGTGAGGTGGCCGGCCGCCTCGGTGAACGCCAGGCGCGTATGGTCCGCTTCCGCCGCCGCGAGCGCCCATTTCAGGACGCCGTCGGCGCTCCCCGCCGGGGCCGAGCAGGCGTAGTGCTGGGCCACCTCCGCGGCCGTGACACTGCCGCCTTGGTCAGCCCGGTGTTCGAGCGCCACCGCGATCCGGCGATGGAGGGCGACTCGCTTGGAGGGAGCGAGCGCGGTGTACAGGGCCTCCCGCACCAGGTCGTGGGTGAACCGAAGCGTCGCGGCGGGCGTGCTTCGCAGCACCCCGGCCCGGAGCGCCAGACCGATGTCCTCGTCGACCTCGTCGACCTGCATGGCGAGGGCGTCGGCGAGCACGTTGGCGGCAATCTCATTGCCCTCGACGGCGGCGGCGTCCATGACGGCGCGTGCCCGCTCAGGCAGATGGGTCAAGCGCTGCTCGATCGCGTCCCGTACCACGGACGGCATGCCAGCCGCGTCGCTCGCGGTGTCGAGCAGGTGGGCCATCTCCCGGACGAAGAATGGGTGACCGCCGGTCCGGCGATGGATGTCCGCCGCCCAGCGCTCGGAATGCTCCTCTCCGGAGACGCCCGCCACGAGTGCCATCACCTCCAGTTCGTCCAGGCCCTCGAGGTGGAGGTGCTCGGTTCGGGAGGCAAGGCCCGCCACCACGTCCCGTGTCGCAGGCTCGAGCTCCTCGTGGCGGTAGGCGCCGACGATCAGGAGGGGGGCGTCCAGCCGTGCGCGGGCGAGGAAGTCCAGGAGCGCCAGCGACGACTGGTCCGCCCAATGGAGATCATCGAGCACCACGATGGCAGGGCGTCGACGCGCGGCCGATGCGATCCAGCGAGCCGTGGCGTCGAACAACAGGAACGTCCTCTGGTCACCGAGGTCGGTCGCCGGGCCGAGAGCGGGGACGATGGTCGCCAGCAGGTCCCTGTCCTCGCCGGCCAGCTGGGCGGCGAGGTCGCGGCCCACAGCGGCGGCGAGCGCGTCGAGCGCCTGCGTCCATGGCCAGTATCCGGGCACGCCAGCGCCCTGCCAGCACGTGCCCCAGCACACCGCCGCGCGGTCCGAGGCGTCGCCGGCGACGGCCGCCAGGAGGGCTGTCTTGCCGATGCCGGCCTCCCCGCTCACCATCGCCAGCCGCATCCGTCCCGCGAGCGCATCGCCCAAGACGGTGAGCAGCCGCCGCCGCGGCCGCTCGCGGCCGACGAAGAGCTCCCCCTGCTGGTCTTGGAAGACATCGCACCATTGTGCAGCTCAGGATCTGGCGATGTGCCAGACATGGATCTGGCGGACGGCTCCAGATTCTGGCCCCTCCAGGTTGGACGACGGCCCCTGCGACACCTGGAGGTCTCGATGACCGTGTTCGATCCGAAGCAGTACAAGATCACCACCCGGCAGCAGTGGGAGGACGCGGCCGGCGCATGGCACCGCTGGGGGCCGACCCTGGAGGC
>DATAEY010000112.1:0-1793 GCA_036257715.1 Solirubrobacteraceae bacterium
GGCCCTGCCCGGCCCGTCCGCGTCGACGGGCTGTGGGTCGACGAGAGCCCGGTGACCGTGGCCGACTTCGCCCGCTTCGTGGAGGCGACCGGGCACGTGACCGAGGCCGAGGTCGCGCCCGACCCCGCGGACTACCCCGGCGCCGACCCCGACCTCCTGGTGCCGGGCTCGCTCGTCTTCCGGGCCAGCGAGGGACCGGTCGACCTGCGCGACGTGCGCAACTGGTGGGAGTGGGTGCCCGGCGCGACCTGGCGGACGCCGGAGGGCCCCGGCAGCTCGGTCGAGGACCGCCAGGACCACCCCGTCACCCAGGTGGCCTACGGAGACGCGGCGGCGTACGCCGGGTGGGCCGGCAAGGACCTGCCCACCGAGGCCGAATGGGAGCGGGCCGCGCGCGGCGGCCTCGAGGGGGCGGTCTACGCGTGGGGCGACGAGCTCGCGCCGGGCGGGCGGATGATGGCCAACACCTGGCAGGGCCGCTTTCCCTGGGAGAACCTCCTGGAGGACGGCTTCGCCGGCACCTCGCCGGTCGGCAGCTTCCCGGCCAACGGCTACGGCCTGAGCGACGTGACCGGCAACGTCTGGGAGTGGACGAGCGACTTCTTCGCGATCCCGGGGCCCGCCCAGCGGCCGTGCTGCGCGCCGGCGAACCCGCGCGTGACGGACGCGGCGGCCAGCGTCGCGCCGGGGGAGGCCCATCCCCGCCGGGTGATCAAGGGCGGCTCCCACCTCTGCGCGCCGAACTACTGCCTGCGCTACCGGCCCGCCGCCCGCCAGTCCGAGACGATCGAGACCTCCACGACGCACATCGGCTTCCGCTGCGTCGTGCGCCCGGCGTGAGCGACGCGGGGCCCCCGGCCGAGACGACCGACCAGGTCGGCGAGCGCCGGAGCAGCCCGCGGGACCTGATCGCCCGCGGGCTGCTGACGCTCGCCCTGGTGGGACTCATCGTGTGGCTGCTGCTGAGCAACGTCGGCGAGCTCTCGGCCGTGGTCGACGCCCTCGAGAACGTCTCCCTGGCGGACGCGATCCTGCTGGTGGCCCTGACGCTCCTCTCGCAGGTGCTGATCGGGGCCCAGCTCGCGGCCACCGTCCCGGGGCTGGGCCTGGGGCGGGCGATGGTCGCGGTCGAGAGCGCCGCGGCTGCCTCCAACGTCATCCCCGGACCGTCCGGCACGGCCACGCGGCTCGCGGTGCTGCGCTCCTGGGGCTTCTACACCGAGGACTTCGCGCGCAGCTGGCTGTTCACCAGCAGCCTCACGAACTTCACGGTGCTGGCCATGCCCGCGGTCGCGGTCGTGCTGGTGGCGATCGACAACGACGTGCCGTGGGGGGTGTTCGCGCTGGCCGCCGTGGCCCTGGTCGTCTGCGTCGTCGCGGTCTGGGTCGTGGTGCGCATCGTCCGCAGCGAGAGGTTCGCCCGCCGCGCCGGGGTGCTGACGGGCCGGGCGGCGCGGTGGACCGCGAGCGTCGCGCGCCGGCGCCCGACCGACCGCGACTTCGAGGAGGCGGCCGCCGGCTTCCGCAACGACCTGCGCACGAGCTGGAAGACGCTCGGCACGAAGGTGACGCTCGCCGTCGTGGGGACCTACGTGACCACCGGGGTGATCTTCGGGCTGTCCCTGCGGGCGACCGGCCTCCCCCGCGACGCGCTGGGCTTCGGCGCGATCGCCGTCGTCTACACCGTGGTCCGCCTGCTCACGATCGTGAACTTCACCCCCGGCGGCGTGGGCGTGACCGAGGCGCTCTACACCTCGGCGCTGCTGGCGGCAACCGACGGGGAGTACCAGTCG
>DATAEY010000113.1:0-5378 GCA_036257715.1 Solirubrobacteraceae bacterium
CCCGCCACCGCCCGCAGCCCGGAGCTCTCGGGCCGGGACGAGGAGCGCGAGAGCCCGCGAGGGCTGCCGCCGTCGCGGCGCTAGCGCCGCCGTCTACGCGACCCGGCGCCGGACCGGTTCACCACGCCGCGCTCGCCCGCCTCGCCCGCGCAGTGGGCGCAGCAGAAGATGCCGTCGTAGTCGTTGCCGCAGACCTCGCAGGTGGCCATCGCCGCTCCTTGCCCGGGGGTTCGGGTGGGTTGTCACCCGCCGGCGGCGGCGTAAACACGCTACGCCGGATCGTCGAGCACCCGCTCGTCGCCGGTATAGACGTTGACCCGCCCATCGCGGGCGAACCCGCACAGCGTCATGGCCCGGTCCGCGGCCAGCGAGACCGCGAGCGAGGTCGGCGCGCCGACCCCGACCAGCACCGGCGCCCCGGCCACCGCCGCCTTCTGGACCAGCTCGAACGAGAGCCGGCCGGACACGCACAGCAGGCGCCCGGCCAGCGGCAGCACACCGTCCAGCAGCATGCGCCCCACCACCTTGTCCATCGCGTTGTGGCGGCCGACGTCCTCGCGCGCCAGCAGCAGCCGCCCTCCGGCGTCGAACAGGCCGGTGGCATGCAAACCGCCGGTGCGCGCGAACCCGGGCTGGCGCAGGCGCTCCGGGAGCGTCGCGAGCAGCCGGCGCGGCACGCGCGGCCCCGGCGAGGCGGGCGCGGCCTGGACCGCGACCTCCTCCAACGCCCCCTTCCCGCACACTCCGCACGACGACGTCGTGTAGAAGTGGCGGGCCGCGGGGTCGCGGCGCAGCGGCCCGGCCACCACCACCCGGTTGGCGGCCAGCGCCGGGTCGGGGACGAAGCGGGGGGCGCCGTCGATCAGCCCCTCGCCGTGGAGGAAGCCGGCCGCCAGCTCCTCGTCGTGGCCGGGCGTGCGCATGGTGACCGCGAGCGGGCGGCCGTCGACGGCAATCTCGAGGGGCTCCTCGACGGCCACTTCGTCCTGCACGCCATCGTGGACCACCGCCGCGTGCATGCCCTGTACGCGTACGTCGGCCATCCGGCGGTGAGGCTACGCGACCGCGTCCGCCGGGCGGCGGCGAAGCCGGCCTACCAGCGCCGGGGCCCACCAAAGCGCCAGGCCGACGCCCAGGGCCACCGCCAGGTTGACGAGGATCCCGACCACGCCGATCAGCAGCGCGATCGCCCAGGGGCGGATTCCCGTCAGGTCGCGAAGCAGGCCGATGTGGAGCAGGCCAGCCGCGGCGAGCATTCCGGCCAGGATGGGCAGGGGGAAGGCGGCCAGCAGGGCGGTCAGCCCGGCTCCGAGGGCAAACGCGACGAGGATCAGGGCGGCGCCCATCGCCAGTGGGGCGCCGCCCGTGCGCGCGCCGAAGGCGCGGTGAGCGGTCATCCCTCCCGCCCCGTGGCACACCGGCATCCCGGCGATGGCTCCGGAGAGGAGGTTCGCCACCCCGAGGCTGGTCGCCAGCCGGCCGGGGCGGACCCGCCGGGCCGCCTCCCCGAAGTACGACCGCGCTGCGTCGCTGGTGGCGATGCACGAGTTGGCGAAGGTCAACGGCAGCTGGGGGATCACCAGCACCACAAAGGCCGTCCAGAACGTCGCCGCATGCAGCGACGGCAGCTCCAGCGCGGACGGGCCCAGCTTCAGCGCGCCCCCGGCCCGGGCGACCGCGACGACCAACCCGGCGCCGACCAGGAGCAGGCTGATCAGCCGGCGGCGGAAGGTCAGGGCGACGACCGCGGCCGTCAGCCCGAGGAACAGCAGCGTCTCGGGGTCGCCGGCACGGTCCGCGAAGCTGGCCGGCGGGGAGTGCACCAGGCCCCACGCGATGCTCAGGAACAGCAGGCCGACGGTCAGCTGCACCCCGCGGATCAGCGGCCTGGGGAACGCGCGCGCGGCCAGGTCGATCAGGCCGGCGCGTCCGAGCGCCAGGAAGACGGCGCCCATCAGCAGGGCGCCGGCGGCGATGACGTCCGACCCCAGGCCCTTGGCGATCGCCACCGCGCCGAACGCCTTGAGCGGCTGCACCGGCACCGGGAGCCGGTAGGCGACGCCGGCGATCAGGTAGAGGACCCCGGCCGGGAGCAGCACCGCGGTGGGCGCCAGGTGGTTTCCGACGATCAGGGCGGTGGCGATCGGCACCAGCACGCCGACGTCCCCCACCGCCCCGGCCACCTCGTGCCGGTCGAGGCGGATCCCGGCGGCCGCCCCCGCAGACGCGACGGCGGTCACGCCGGATCGGCGCGCTCGATCATCACCGAGGTCGCCTTGACCGCGGCGGTCGCCCGGGCGCCCTCCACCAGGCCCAGCTCCTCGACGGCGTCGCGGGTGATGGCGGCGGTGATCCGGAAGCCTCCGGCCTCGAGCTCGACCAGCGCCATGACGCCGTCGGTCTCGACCGAGCGCACGACGCCGGGAAAGCGGTTGCGGGCCGAGAGTCGGTCGCCGGCCCGGTGGCGGCGGGGAGCCCGCCGCAGCCGCTCCACCTCGCGGGCGGGAACCCGCCGCCGGTTGCGCTCGTCGCGGGTGGTGCGCAGCCTGCCGGCGCGGTCCCAGCGGCGCAGCGTGTCGACGCTCACGCCGAGCGCGCGGGCGGCATCGCCAAGGCTGAGGTCGGGCATCTGCCTAAGCATCGCATAGGCAGGCAGGGCGCGGCGCGGCGGCTCAGCAGCCGTGCGCCCGGGCGTGCGGGTGGCGGCCGGCCAGCAGCTCGAGGGCGTGGGCGAGCGCCGGCGCGAGTCCCTCGGCGGTCTGGCTGACGCTGACCGGGTTGCCGGGAAAGTTCACGATCAGGGTTCGCCCGCGGATCCCGGCGGCGGCGCGGGAGAGCATCCAGTACTCGGTGTGAGGCCGGGAGGCGGCGCGCATCGCCTCCGGGATCCCGGGAGCGTCGCGCTCCACCACGTCCCGGGTCGCCTCGGGGGTCTGGTCGCTCGGGGCGAAGCCGGTGCCGCCGCTGGTCAGGACGAGCGCGCAGCCCTCGCCGTCGGCCCAATGGCGCAGGCGCTGTGCGATCCGCTCACGGTCGTCGGGCAGCACCTCGGACTCGACGCGCTCGGCGCCCAGCCGCCGCGCCAGATCGCGCATCAGCGGTCCGCTGTCGTCGTCATGGCGACCCGCCGCCACCGACGTGCTGATCGTGAGCACCGCCGCCCGCATGGGGCTAGCCCCGCCGCGCCCAGTCGTGGCGGCCGCCGGTCTTGGCCACCAGCTCGACGCGCTCCACGCTGACGCCGCGCTCGAGGCCCTTGACCATGTCGTAGACGGTCAGGGCGGCCACGGCGCATGCGCACATGGCCTCCAGCTCTACCCCCGTCTGGGCCACCGTGCGCGCCTCCGCCTCGAGCGTGACGATCCCCTGGGCCGGGGCGACCTGCGCCCGCACGTCGATGAAGCCGAGCGGCAGCGGGTGCGCGAGCGGAATCAGCTCGGCGGTCCGCTTGGCGGCCTGGATGCCGGCGATCCGAGCGGTGGCGAGCACGTCGCCCTTGGGCGCGTCGCCGGCCGCCACCGCCTCGGCGGTGGGCGTCGCCATCCGGACCAGCGCGCGCGCCACCGCGCGCCGCTCGGTGGCCGGCTTGGCGCCCACGTCGACCATGCGCGCGCGTCCGGACTCGTCGAGGTGCGTGAGCCCGCGATCGGTCATCGAGTCACCGAAGCGCCGGCGGGGGCCGTCCCTCGCACCCATCGCTCGCCACGGCGCTCGTCCACCTCGCGCTTCCAGATCGGGGCCTGTGCCTTGATCCGATCGATCGCCTCGCGCGCGCCCGCGAACGCCTCCTCGCGGTGGGCGGCCGACACGGCGACCACCACGCTGGTCTCGCCCAGCGGCACCGCGCCGACCCGGTGCTCAGCGGCCGCCGCCTGCAGCTCGTGGCGCTGCACGCACTCGCCCAGGATCGCGGCGATCCGCTCCTCGGCCATCTCGCGGTAGGCCTCGTACTCGAGGCGGTCGACCTCACGGGTGGTCCCCTGGAAGGTGACGATCGCGCCGGCGGCGGGCCGGCCGACCAGCGCCGCGACGCGGTCGGCCGACAGCTTCTGCGCGGTCACCCTGGCGTGCACCGCCGCGCCCCCGCCGCTGACCGGAGGTATCAGCGCCACCTCGTCGCCCTCCCGCAGGGCGAGCTCGGGGTCGGCGTAGGCGCGGTTGACCGCCATCACCACCGGCATCCGCTCGAGCGCCTCGGCCAGCCCGTCGTGCCCGCCCAGCGCGGTCAGCGCGTCGTCCACCGTGGCGCCCTCGGCGAGCTCGAGGTCCACGGTGTCGCGGCCCGCGCGCTCGCGCAGGACGGCGAACAGCCGCACCGAGATGACCACCGGGTCATGGTATCCGGGCAGGTGTCCGGCCATGGCTTGCCGAATCGGGTCCGCGGGCGCTTGAAGGCGGGTTTAGGCGGTTTGCATCGGCGGTTTAGGCGCCTCGGTTTCATTGGCGCCACGGCGAGAGCCGGTTCGGCCATAGTCCCCCGGCCCGCTCTCGCCCGTATGTGCCGGACCGCCCGGAGCCCGCCCGACTCCGGGCGGTTTGGGACCTATGCCGGGGGCGGCGACCTCTCTCCTCCGGACCCGCAGGCGCCGCGAGCGGGCACGCGTGGCCCGCCTGCTGTCCCCGCGCGCTCCGCAACCTCCAGCTCGCCGATGGTTTCGTACCGGAAGGGGGGAGCGCCGGAGCGGACCACGCACTCCTGGGACTATGCGCTCCCCCCTCCCGGCCGCCACGATGCGCGAGCGGCGCAGCTCGGAGCCTCGCCGCGGTCTCGGGGCACGCCGAGCAGCTCGGCGGTCACCCGCTCGCCGGCGCTGACGTTCCCGCGCTGGCGCTCCAGCAGCGCGAGGGCCTGCGCCTCGAGCATCGAGGTGAGGATGTGCGACCCCTGCTCGCCGGTCGGGCGCACGTGCCAGCCGTCGTCGCGCACCTCCAGGCGGCAGCGGACGGCGTGCGCGCGGCCGGGGCGCTTGGGGTAGTCGGCGTCGAACGTGGCGGTCACCCGGGTCGCGGCCGGGTCGCTGCCCGCCAGGGCCGCCAGCGCGGGGCGGGCCAGCAGGTGGAAGGTGACCATCGCCGAGACCGGGTTGCCCGGCAGCCCGAACACCAGCGTGCGATCGCGATGGACCCCGAACCAGGTCGGCTTGCCCGGACGCAGGGCCACTCCCCAGAACGCCGGCGTCACGCCCAACCGCTCGAGGGCCGGCTTGACCTCGTCGTGGACCCCGACCGACACGCCGCCGCAGATCACCAGCACGTCGGCCTGAAGCCCCCTTCCCAGCGCCTCGACCGTCGCGTCGCGGTCGTCGGGAACCGTCTCCACCTGCACCACCTCGCCGCCGGCCCGGTGGGCCTGGGCGGGCACGGCGTAGGCGTTCGTG
>DATAEY010000114.1:0-8834 GCA_036257715.1 Solirubrobacteraceae bacterium
GACCGGTGCACGACGAACTCCAGAAACTGCTGGGCGGTCCCGTCTCGCTCCAGGTAGGCCGACAGCGACGGCGCGTCGTCGGACTCGGCGATCGCCCGCAGGGCGACGTCCATCGTCTCGGCCGGCGGCGCGACGTCCGGCGCCGCGACGGCGGCGTGCAGGGCGCGCTCGAACTGTGCCTCCAGCTCGCGTCGCAGCGCCAGCAGCGAGGGCTCCCATTCCCAGCGCTCGTCGACCCCGGGAAGGCCGCGGTAGTGCAGCTCGTAGCAGATGTACAGGGCGAGCTGGAGGTCCTCGTCGCGCAGGGGGTCCCGGAATGCGATGAGCGCTGGCGGCCGGAGGCGGTGGACCTCGCCCGCCAGCTCGGTCACCAGCAGCTCGCTGACGTTCCCCCGGGGCGCGGGCAGCGGCAACACGGAGATCCATTACCCCCGCGGCCGGGGGCGGAACCTCACCGCTGCAGCCCCTCGAGGAAGCGCTCGGCCAGCCACGCGGCGGCTCCGCGCACCCCCGCGTGCGCCGCCGCCTCGCGCTGGCGCCTCGCCGGCCCGGCGTCCAGACCGCTGCGCGCCCGTGCCAGCTCCGGCGCACAGCCGAGCCGCTCGGCCGTGGGCGATAGCTCCCCCAGCAGCGCGTCGAGGCGCTCGCGGGCCGGCTGGCGGAGTCCCGAGTCCAGGTCGACCAGGAGCCCGTCCAGCCCTCCGCGCAGCGCTGCCGAGCGGTTCTCGGCGATGCGCCAGGTCGGGGCGGCGGGCAGCGGCTCGCCCGCGTCGTGGCGCTGCGCCAGGGCGGCCGCCAGGCACTGGACGACGGCCGCCACGCCCGCCGCCTCGGCGACCGTCGTCTGGGCGTCCGGTACCCGCACCTCCAGGGTGCCGAAGGCGGGATTCGGGCGCAGCTCCCACCACCAGCTCCGCGGCTCGGGCACGGCGCCGGTCCGAGCCCCCCAATCCAGCTGCTCGGCCAGGACCTCCCAGCTGTCCAGGCGCGGCGGGACTCCCTGGCGGGGCAGGAGCTGGGCGATCAGCGGCCGCACCGACGCAAGGCCGGTGTCCCGGCCGGCGTGGAACGGCGCGTTCGCCGCCATGGCTGCGATCTCCGGCAGGTGGCAGCGCATGGCGTTGTAGACGGCGAGCGCGCGGTCGGGGCCCCGAATGGCCACGTGCACCTGCAGCGCGCAGACCAGCTGGCGCCGGGCCAGCGAGCCGTAGTCGGCGACCAGGCGGTCGTAGCGCTCACCGCGGTTGACCTCGCCCTCCGCGCCGGCGAACGGATGAGTCCCGGCGACGGCGAGCCGCACGACGCCGCCCAGCGCCTCAGCCAGCCGCGCGCGGGCGGCGCCGAGCCCGAGCGCCGCGTCGCCGACCCGCGCCCCCGGCGGCAGCACGATCTCCAGCTGCGATGCCGGCAGCTCAAGCCTGTAGCGCGGATCGCCGCCGAGGCGGCCGAGCAGCTCGACGGCGCGCGGTGCCAGGTCCAGGGTGTCGGCGTCGAGGAGCATCACCTCCTCCTCCAGGCCGACCGTCGGCGGCGACGGTTCGCCGAACGCCGCCCTCAGAGCGGCGGCCGTGTCGAGCTCGGTCACGGTTTGCGCGGCCGCGGGGCGGGATAGACCGCACCTGCCGTGAAGCTGACCACGCCTCCCGGCGTCTTCAGGCCCCGCTCTGATACGTGGCTGCTGGCGGAAACCATCGCGGGGATGCCACCCCGGCAGGGCCGGGTGCTGGACCTGTGCGCCGGAAGCGGCGCGCTGGCGGTGTCCGCCGCGCTCGCCGGCGCTCGCGAGGTGACCGCGGTCGACATCTCGTGGCGCGCCGTGCTCGCCACCCGCCTCAACGCACGCCGCAACGGTGTCAGGGTGAAGGCGCTGCGCGGCGACCTGTTCGCCCCGGTGCGGGGGCGGCGCTTCGACCTGGTCGTCTCCAACCCCCCGTACCTGCCGTCCAGCCGGGCTCGCCCGCCGCATCGCGGACCAGCCCGCGCCTGGGAGGGAGGGGCCGACGGCCGGGCTCTGCTGGACCGCATCTGCGCGGAGGCCCCGGGCCACCTGGAGCCGGACGGCTCGCTGCTGGTCGTGCAGTCCTCGGTGTGCGATCCGCACGAGACCGCGCGCCGGCTGCGCGCCGCAGGGCTGGTGGCAGAGCCGGTGGCCCGCCGGCGGGGGCCGCTCGGCCCGCTGCTCGCCGCCCGCGCTGAGCTGCTGGCCGCCCGCGGCCTCCTGCCCGCGGACGGCGATGAGGAGCTCGTCGTTGTCCGGGCCAGCCGGCCGGCAGGCGGCGTGGTCGCCGCGTAGCCGCCTACGCCAGGCCCTCCGCCTCGTACTCGCGCAGGAAGCCCTCGAACAGGCGGCGATGCTTCTCCTCGTCGTGGAGGATCTGGATGACCATGTCGTTGGTCACCGGATCTATCTCGTCGGTGAACTCGACGATTCGGTTGTAGTGCTCGATCGCCCCGGTCTCGGCCTCTATCACGCCCTTGATGACGTGGACGATGTCGGTCTGCTGCTCGGGCGGCTGCAGGTAGCTCTGCTCGGGCGAGAAATCCAGCGACCCGGGGACCACGCCGTAGAGCTCCTTGATCCGGTGCGCGAACTGCTGGGCGTGGCCGAGCTCCTCCTGGATGTCCTCCTCGAGGGACTCGGTGATCTCCTGGGCCCGGACGCCGTCCGGGTTGACCGAGTTGGTCATGTAGCTCATCACCGTCTCGATCTCCATCCAGTAGCCCTTCTTGAGCAGCTCTATGATCTCGCCGCGCTTGGCGGCCTGATCATCGGCGAGAATGCCCTGGGAGCTCGGGCGGACGGCCATGATGTTCTCCTTTCGGCGCCGGCGTGAGAGCCGTACCCATGCCCACATGGCCCAAAACGAACTCGCAACCTTTCGCCCCCGGGTCGTGGCCGGGGCGCGGATGCGCTAATAACTGGACCATGAGCCACATCACCACAGGCGGCCGCTGATGCCGCGCCCGATCTGGAGCGGGGCGATCTCGTTCGGGCTGGTCAACGTGCCGGTCAAGCTCTACAGCGCAGTCTCGCGCAAGACCGTGCGCTTCCACCAGCTCCACGACCAGACCGGCGTGCGCATCCAGCAGAAGCGGGTCGATCCCACGACGGGCGAGGAGGTGCCCTACGAGCACGTGGTCAAGGGCTACGAGCTGGCGCCGGATCGGTACGTCGTCATCACCCCCGAGGAGCTCGAGGCGCTCGATCCGGAGAAGACCCGGACGATCGACATCGAGGACTTCGTGGATCTCGAGGACATCGACCCGATCTACTTCGACCACCCCTACTACCTGGTCCCCGGGCCGGGCGCCGAGAAGGCGTTCGCGCTCCTGCGCGACGCGATGGACCGGTCGGGCAAGGTGGCGGTCGCCCGTGTGGTGATCCGCTCCAAGGAGAGCCTGGTGGCTATACGGCCGAAGGGGCGCGTCCTGGCCATGTCGACGATGCTGTTCGACGACGAGGTGATCGACGGCGAGTCGCTCGACGAGGCCCCCGAGAACGGCGCCAAAACCACCAAGCGGGAGCTGGAGATGGCCCAGCAGCTCATCGACTCACTGACCGGCGACTTCGAGCCGGGCAAGTACCGCGACACCTACCGCGAGCGGGTGCTGGACCTGGTCGACCGCAAGGCCGCCGGCGAGGAGATCGCAGTTCAGCCGGCAGCCGAGGAGCCGGCCAAGGTGCCCGACCTGATGGCGGCGCTCGAGGCGAGCGTCAACGCGGTCAAGGAACGCGCCGACGCCGACGGGGACGGCGCCGGACAGGCCGGGCGTCCGTCGAGCCGTCGGCGTGCCAAGGCATCCGGGGGCTCGCGCAGCGCCTCCGGCGGCAAGCGCGCGCGCTCCAAGGCCCGCAAGTAGACCACGGGCGGCGCGGAGAGGCGCCGCTCGCACAACCCCACCGCCGGCCCGCCCGCGCTAGTCGCCGGGGTCGGCGTCGGAGGCGGCCCGCGACGACGGGCGAAACCGGCCGGTCCGAGGGGGTCCGGCGGGTCCCCCAGCGCCGGTGCTAGCGTCCGCGCCCGATGCCGCGCGCGGTCATGGGCCTGCTGTTCTATCCGCGCGGTGGATCCGCCCAGGTGACGCGCTCGCTGGCGCGCCAGCTGCCGTCGTACGGCTGGGAGGTGACCATCGTCTCCGGCTCACTGGGTCACGGCGACCGCACCGACGCCAGGCGGTTCTTCGACGGGCTCGACGTCCGGGCCGTGGACTACACGGACGCCGCCGCCGCGTCGGATCCGCTGGCCGCCGATCCGCCCATGCACCCCTCCTACGAGGATCGCTCCGAGGCCCCTGATCCGGTGTTCGCCCGGGTCGACGACGTCGGATACGAGAGGCTGGTCGCCGCCTGGTCGCGTGAGCTGGACGCGGCCGGCGGCGCGCGCGCCGACGTGCTGCACCTCCACCATCTGACGCCGCTGAACGAGGCGGCCTCGCGAATCGCCGCCGCGGTCCCGGTCGTCGGCCACATCCACGGGACCGAGCTGCTGATGCTCGAGGAGATCGCCTCGAGCCCGCCGGCCGGTTGGGATTACGCGGAGGCCTGGGTCGAGCGGATGCGACGGTGGCTGGACGGCTGTGCCGGGATCGTGGTGCTGTCGCCGACGCAGCTCCAGCGCCTCGAGCACCTGCTGGGCGTCGTCGCCGACCGCTGCACGGTGGTGCCCAACGGCTACGACCCCGAGATCTTCCGTCCTCGCGAGGTGGACCGCGCGGCGCACTGGCGCAGGCACCTGGTCGAGTCGCCCCAGGGCTGGCGCGCGGGCGGCGAGCCGGGCAGCGTGAGCTACCGGGAGGGCGACCTTGAGCCGTTCGCGGAGGGCCCGGTCCTGCTCTACGTCGGGCGCTATACCTCGGTCAAGCGGCTCGGGCTGCTGATCCGGGCGTACGCGCGGGCGCAGGACCGCTTCGCCACCCCCGCCCCGCTGGTTCTGGTGGGCGGGTTTCCGGGCGAGTGGGAGGACGAGCACCCGTTCGAGTCGATCGAGGCGAGCGGCGCCCGCGACGTCTTCCTCGCCGGCTGGCACGAGCACGCCGACCTGCCCGACTTCCTGGCGGCGTCCGACGTGGTGGTGCTGCCCTCCGTTCGCGAGCAGTTCGGCCAGGTGCTCGTCGAGGGAATGGCGTGCGGGCTGCCGGCGATTGCCGTCGACGCTTACGGCCCCGCAGAGATCGTCGACGACGGCCGGACCGGCTGGCTGGTGCCGCCCGACGACGAGGACGCGCTCGCCGACGCGCTGGTCGAGGCGGTCAACGACGCGGGCGAGCGCCGGCGGCGCGGGAAGGCCGCGCGTAAGGTCGCCGCCGAGCGCTACTCCTGGCCGGCGCTCGCGCAAGGTGTGGCCGAGCTGTACGACGCCGTCAGGCGCTGAGCCGTTGCCGCCGAGCCCGTGTTTATGACGACGGGTTCGCTGGTAGGCTTTCGTCCTCCTAGCGCGTGCTCGGATAGCCCGCCGGAGCGCCTCATGAACGATCGCCCCCAGCCGCCTTCGGCCGCGCGCCTGCACGACCCCGCGAGCGAGCACGATGCCTGCGGCGTGGCCTTCGTCGCGCGTCTGCGCGGCGGGCCCTCGCGCGAGGTCGTCGAGCGCGGGCTGCTGGCCAACGAGAACCTGTTCCACCGCGGCGCCCAGGGCGCCGACCCGGACACCGGCGACGGTGCCGGAATCCTGCTTCAGATTCCGGACGCGTTCCTGCGCGCGGTCCTGCCCTTCGAGCTCCCCGCGCCGTCGCACTACGGAGTGGCGGTGTGCTTCCTGCCCCAGGACGACAGCGAGCGCGAGCGCGCCGAGCGCGAGCTGACCGACGCGGTCGAGGCGGAGGGCCAGCAGTTGCTGGGCTGGCGCGACGTGCCGGTCCGCCCCACGCGCTGCGGCTCCAGCGCCCGGGCGGTCATGCCGCGCATCCGGCAGCTGTTCGTGGGGGCGGCGCCGCAGCTGGAGCACGACCACGACGCGTTCGAGCGCAAGCTCTACGTCATCCGTCGCGTGGCCGCGCGTACAGCCGGGGCCAGCCTCTACGTCGCCTCGTTCTCGTCGCGCACAGTCGTCTACAAGGGCATGCTCACGTCGCTCCAGCTGCCGGAGTTCTACCCCGACCTGGGGGAGGAGAGCGTGACCAGCAGCGTGGCACTCGTCCACTCGCGCTTCTCGACCAACACCTTCCCCTCATGGCCGCTCGCCCATCCGTACCGGCTGCTAGCCCACAACGGCGAGATCAATACGCTCATGGGCAACGTCAACTGGATGCGGGCCCGCGAGTCGGAGCTGCGCTCGGACCGGTTCGGAGACGACCTGCACAAGGTCCTGCCGGTGGTCCGCCCGGGCAGCTCGGACTCGGCCACGCTCGACAACGTCCTCGAGCTGCTCACCCTCGCCGGGCGATCGCTTCCCCACGCGCTGATGATGCTGATCCCCGAAGCCTGGGAGCAGCGCGACGACATCTCCGACGAGCTGCGGGGGTTCTACGAGTTCCACTCCTGCCTGATGGAGCCTTGGGACGGCCCGGCGGCGGTGGCGTTCACCGACGGCCGCCTGGTCGGAGCGACCCTCGACCGCAACGGGCTGCGTCCCGGGCGATGGGTGGAGACCCGCGACGGATATGTCGTGATGGCCTCCGAGACCGGCGTGCTGCCGATTCCCGAGGAGCTGGTCGTGCGCAAGGGACGCCTGCAGCCCGGCAAGCTGTTCCTGGTCGACCTCGAGCGGGGCCGGATCGTCGAGGACGACGAGATCAAGCACCGTGTGGCCGGCCAGCGTCCGTACCGGGAGTGGTTCGAGCGCCGCTCGGTCCACTTCGACGACCTGCCCGAGCCGCCGCGGGCGCTCGGGCCCAGCCAGCCCCGCCACCAGCTCCAGCTCGCCTTCGGCTACTCGCAGGAGGACCTCAGGGTCCTGCTGGCGCCGATGGCGGCGACCGGCCAGGAGCCGATCGGCTCGATGGGCAATGACATCGCGCTCGCGGTGCTGTCCGATCGCCAGCCACCGCTGTTCTCCTACTTCAAGCAGCTCTTCGCCCAGGTCACCAACCCGCCGATCGACCCGATCCGCGAGGCGGTGGTGATGAGCCTGGGCACCGGTGTCGGCTCCGAGCGCAACCTTCTCGACGAGACCCCCGAGCACGCCCACCAGCTGGTCATGCGCCAGCCGATCCTGCGCTCCCGCGAGCTGGAGAAGCTCGCCCAGGTGCCGGCGGCGACCCGCGCGGCCGGCGAGGCGGTGTTTCGGTCCCACACCATCGACATCACCTGGCCGGTCGCCGAGGGACCGGACGGGATGGGCCGCGCCGTCCAGAGCATCTGCTGTGAGGCCCACAAACGGGTGGCCGAGGGGGTCAACATCCTGATCCTCTCCGACCGTGCGGTGGGCCCCGAGCGCGCCGCGATCCCGTCGCTCCTGGCCACCGCCGCGGTGCACCACCACCTCGTCCGCGAGGGGACACGGCTGCGCACCGGGCTGGTGGTCGAATCGGGCGAGCCGCGCGAGATCCATCACATCTGCACGCTGATCGGCTACGGGGCGGGGGCGGTGAATCCCTATCTGATGCTCGACTCGCTGGCCGATCTCCTCGAGCGCGGCATGCTGCCCGACGGCATGGAGCGCGAGCAGGCGGAGTGCCAGGTGGTCAAGGCGATCGGCAAGGGGCTGCTCAAGGTCCTGTCCAAGATGGGGATCTCGACCATCAACTCCTACTGCGGCGCCCAGATCTTCGAGGCGGTAGGGCTGGAGCCGGAGCTCATCGAGCGCCACTTCACCGGCACGGCCTCGCGGATCGGGGGGGTGGGCATGGACGTGCTGGCCCGGGAGACGCTCGAGCGCCATGCGCGCGGCTTCCCCGAGGCTCGTTCGGAGCTGCTGCCCTCCGGGGGCCTGTACATGTGGCGTCGCGACGGCGAGCGGCGCATGTGGGACCCCGAGACCATCGCCCTGCTGCAGCACTCGGTGCGCGACAACGGCGACTCCCAGCACGCGGGCGACACGTACGAGCGCTTCTCACGCCTGGTCAACGAGGAGAACGCACGACACGGGATGCTGCGTGGCCTGCTGCGGTTCCGCGAGGACGTGGATCCGATCCCGCTGGAGCAGGTCCAGCCCGCGCAGGAGATCGTCAAGTGCTTCTCGACCGGCGGGATGAGCCTGGGCGCGCTGTCACCCGAGGCCCACGAGACGCTGGCCATCGCGATGAACCGGATCGGCGGGATGTCCAACACCGGCGAGGGCGGCGAGGACGACCGCCGCTACACGCCCGACCCCAACGGAGACCTCCGGCGCTCGGCGATCAAGCAGGTCGCCTCCGGCCGCTTCGGGGTGACGATCAACTACCTGGTCAACGCCGACCAGCTACAGATCAAGATCGCCCAGGGGGCCAAGCCCGGCGAGGGCGGGCAGCTGCCCGGCCACAAGGTCGACCGCTACATCGCGAGGCTGCGCCACTCCACGCCCGGCGTGGGGCTGATCTCCCCGCCGCCCCACCACGACATCTACTCCATCGAGGACCTCGCGCAGCTGATCCACGACCTGAAGAACGCCAACCCCTCGGCCCGGGTGCACGTCAAGCTGGTCGCCGAGGTGGGGGTGGGCACGGTCGCCGCGGGGGTGTCGAAGGCGCACGCGGACGTCGTCCTGATCTCGGGTCACGACGGCGGCACCGGTGCGGCACCGCTCACCTCCCTCAAGCACGCCGGCGGCCCCTGGGAGCTGGGCCTCGCCGAGACCCAGCAGACCCTGCTGCTCAACGGGCTGCGCGACCGCATCGTCGTGCAGGCGGACGGGCAGCTGAAGACCGGCCGTGACGTGGTGGTCGCGGCGCTGCTGGGCGCCGAGGAGTTCGGCTTC
>DATAEY010000115.1:0-42891 GCA_036257715.1 Solirubrobacteraceae bacterium
GGCAGTCGCACGCGCCGAGCGCCCGGCGGCTCAGATGGGGCTCGCGCCGCCCTTCGTCTCTACGGCATCCGGCTAGAGCCCGATCTTGTCACCACGCCCACCCAGCCCCTCGCTCAGGAGCTCCTGGGGGTTGATGCCGAACTTCGAGAGCAGGTCGCTGTGCTGTTCGGGGTCGACCCGAGCTGGCAGCTCCTGATCGGCCTGGGCAGCTTGGCCTTCGTCTCCTCGCTGCCGTATCAGCTCGAGGATCTTTTCCTTGGGGATCTCCATCGTGACCTCCTAGACGGAGCGGTTTGCTGGTCGAGCCTGATACCCGAAAGCCGACTTGTGACGCGCATCGGGAGCTCCCGCGCGCAGCCTGCACCGCCGGATCCCCGCAAGCGAGATCGACCGATAACCACGACTTGCATGACAGTGTTTGCGGACACTAGGACCCCGCCTGCCGATGGCATACGGGCCCAACGCCATAGCCAGCCGCGGTTGCCTTAGAGCCAACCGGGTCGTGCTGCGATCACCTTCCGGGCGATGAGCCAACTCCCGATTCCTCCGCCGCTTTTGGTCGTCGACGCGCCGTTCTTCCTCTACCGGGCGTTCCACGCCCTGCCGAAGGACATCAAGGGCAGGGATGGGAAGCCGGCGAACGCGCTGCTCGGCAGCGTGAACGCGATCCTGTCCGCCGCAGACGAACGCCGCGCGCGCGCCGTGGTCGCCTGCTTCGGGCCGGACGCCGCCCCCTACCGAAAGGACCTGTTCGACGGCTACCACGCCAACCGCCCGCCCTTACCCAGGGAGCTTGCCTCCCAATGGGCCCAGGCGTCCCGGCTGTATGAGGCGCTCGGCTGGCAGGTGGCCGACCGCGACGACCTCGAGGCGGACGACCTGCTGGCGTCCTATGCGGCGGCGGAAGCCAAGAGCGTTGGCCAGGCTCTGATCTTCACCGGGGATCGCGACCTCTTCCAGTGCGTTGGTGATCGGGTCAAGGTGCTGCTGGCCACCCGCGGCGGACCGCAGATGATCGACACCGCCGAGGTCGAGCGCCGCTACGGCGTCCCCCCGGCGCTGGTGCCCGATTTCATCGCATTGCGCGGCGATCCCTCGGACGGGATCCCGGGCGCCCGCGGGATCGGTGAACGGATCGCGGCGGACATTCTGCGCCGGCACGGGTCGCTCGAAGCGGCATTGGCGGCCGCCTCGGAAGGGACGGTGCTCCACTCGGGCCGCGAGCAACTGCTCGCGTTCAAGGAGGTCGCCACGCTGCGCCGGATCCGGGTCGATCCGCCTCCCGATCGCCGGCTCGACCGCGAGGCCGGCGCCTCCGCTGCGCGGGAGCTTGGACTGAACCGACTCGCGAAGCGGCTCACGGGCTGAGCTCCGACCCGCCTACTGGTGGGCGTCGACGCCGGGCGACCAGTGCGAGGACACTGCGCCGGTGGAGAATCGCGAGCTCGCCGACCGCCTCGATGCGTTCGCCTCGCTGCTCGAGCATGTCGAGGCCAACCCCTACACGACCCGCGCCTATCGCCGCGCCGCCGACACCATCCGCGATGCGCCATTCCCTGTCGCGGCGCTGGTGAGGGCAGGGCGGGCGCGCGACCTGCGCGGGATCGGACCGGGGATCGAGGCGAGGCTGCGCGAGCTCGTCGAGACGGGCACGATCGCCGAGCTGGCGGAGCTGGAGCGCGAGGTCGCGCCGGATCTCATCGGCCTGGGGCGCTACCTGGGGTTGGGGCCGAAGCGCTCGGTGGAGCTCGCTCGGACCCTCGGCATCCGTACCGCCGACGAGCTTCGCGAGGCGGCGGCGACGGGTCGGCTGCGGACCGTTTCGGGGATCGGGGAGAAGACCGAGGCGCGGCTCCTCGAGGCGCTCGCTCGCCAGGCCGAGACCCGACCGGTGCGTGGCCTGCTGCTCAACCGCGCCCGGGAGCTCGTGGGAGGCGTCGCGGACGCCCTCGACGGTGAGGCCGCCGGCGATGTCCGTCGCTGGCGAGAATCCTGCGAGGTGCTGGCGGTCGTCTGCGCTGCGCCGGATCCGCGCCCGATCCTGGCCCGCTTTGCGGCGCTGCCTCAGATCGTCGCGCTGATCGACCAGGACGAGCGGCGCGCGCTCGGGGTCACCATCGATGGCGTCCCGGTCGAACTCGTCGCCGCCGAGCCGCAGCGGTTCGGAACTGCCCTCGTCCTGGCGACCGGCTCGCCCGCCTACGTCGCGGCGCTTGGGCCGCTGCCGGACGCGCCCGACGAGGAGGCGCTCTACCGCGCACTCGAGCTGCCCTGGTGTCCACCGGAGCTGCGCGAGGAACCCTTCCGGGGTGAACCACCTGCCCTCGTCGAGCTGCAGGACATCCGCGGGGACCTCCACTGCCACACGACCTGGTCTGACGGAAAGGCGAGCGTCGAAGAAATGGCCCGCGCCGCCCAGGGGCGCGGCTACGAGTACCTGGCGATCTGCGACCACACCCCGGCCGTGGGCGCGGTCCCCGGGCTCCACGCTGACGACGTTCGTCGCCAGGGTGACGAGATCGCAGCGGCGAACGCAGCGCTGGCGCCGTTTCGGGTCCTGCGCGGGATCGAGTGCGACATCCTCCCGGACGGGCGGCTGGACCTTCCCGACGACGTCCTCGCGGAGCTCGACTGGGTCCAAGCCAGCGTGCACGGAGGGCAGCGGATGCCGCGAGGTGAGCTCACGAAGCGTGTGGAGGAGGCGATGCGAAACCCGTACGTGCGCTGCCTCAGCCATCCGAAGGGCCGCTACATCAATCGGCGGCCTGAGAACGCCCTCGACCTGGAGCGCGTCTTCGAGCTGGCGCTCGAGGAGGGCATCGCGCTCGAGGTCAACGGGCTCCCGGACCGCCTAGACCTCGGGGGCAAGCACGTCCGCGAGGCGCTGCGCGCCGGAGTCGAGATCGTGTGCTCGACCGATGCTCACTCGCGGCGCGGGCTGGCGAACATGGCGCTCTCGGTCGCGACGGCACGTCGCGGGTGGGCGACGGCGGCGGCTGTCGTCAACACGCGGCCGTTGACGGCGATCCGCGAGCGACGTCGACCAGCCCAGTCGGAGGGCCGCGGTTGAAGCCTTGCCCGCCACAGGGCGCGCCGGTCGGGGGCGTTCGATCGAGAGCAGCTGCGGGAAGTCGTTCCCGTCCGGACGGTGCGCTCGCGGCCCTGCCCGACACCGGGCACCCACCGCTTGAGTCGATCGCTCCGGGCTCGAGCCTACAAGCCAGCGGCCGGCGTCAGGGCGGGCACCCTGATCGGAGGCGCGAACCGACGGTGGCGGCGGCGTGGCGGATGGACGCAGCGCGGACGCGCGCGGTACGGCTTGACCGAGTACACGAGCGGCTCGCCGGGCACATGCTTGAGGGCGACCCGCCCGCGGTCGCGAAGCTCGACGTGGGTGACGGCGCATGCTGCCACGCGCACCTCCCGGGTGACGAGAGCCTCGCCGCCGGCGGCAGCCCCGGCGACCCGAGCGGCGAGGTTGACCGTGGCCCCGAACCAGTCGCCGGCGCGCTCGACGGCCGGGCCGGTGTGCATCCCGATGCGGATCGGGGGGAAACCGCGGTGCCCACTGAGGTGGTCGAGGACCGCGGCGGCGAACTTGACGGCGTCCTGGGCCTCCGCGGCGCGCACCATAACCGCGTCGCCGATCGCCTTGACGGTCTCGGCCCCGTGCTCGGCGGCCAGGCGCGACACCTCGTGGCAGAAGGCGATCGCCAGGTCGGCGGCCGCCTCGTCCCCGTGTTCGGCGGTGAACGCCGTGAAGCCCACCATGTCGGCGAACACGAACGTGTGGGGGCGAGCGTCCTGCATTCTCACAGGAACCGGCGCTCGCGCGGCGTGAGCGGCTGGCCGTCGCCATCGAACATGCTCGGCCGCGAGAGCAGGAGGACGAGGTCGTCGATGCTCTCGCGAGCCGAGGTCCCCGGCGTGACCGGCGCAGCTGCCCGCCTGGCGGCTCGCGGTGCGATGGGACGCGGAGGCCCATTCGGCCTTCCGCGCGCCCATCCGAGGGAAGCGAAGTCGATCAGGCTGGCTGTGGCATGTGCCTCCATATGCCCCATAGGCGTTACAACGCGCCGAACGATGTTCGTCGGGGGGCAACGGACGCTTTTGGCTCGTTGGGCTGCGATAAGGGCGCTCGAGAGGGAGCGATTCGAGCCCTCCCCGTACCGCCGACGGCCCCCAGGCCTCTCCAGCGTTGGGTGGCCGGCGTCTAGCGGTCGCCGCGCGTCTCCCCACCCGTTCCCCGCAAGCGAACGGCGAGCCCTGGCGCAGCGCTTGCGCAGCGCCATCGCCGCGGCGCAGGTGCGCTAGAGCCTGGGGCGCCGCCGGCCGGGCAGCGCCCGCGCCGCATCCTGCCGGCGGAGGTCGGTCGCGCGAGGCCGTGGTACGGTCACCACTCCGCCCCAGGCGGCCGCATGCAACGCCTATCGCCCCAAGACGCGTCGTTCCTGCACCTCGAGGACAGCGTCAGCCACATGCACGTGGGATCGGTGGCGATCTTCGAGGGGCCGCCGCCGCCTTACGAGGAGCTCGTCGAGGGTATCCGGGCCAAGCTGCCGCAGGTTCCCCGCTACCGGCAGCGCGTCCACTTCGTGCCGCTGGCCCTGGGTCGGCCCGTCTGGGTCGACGACCCGCATTTCAACCTCTCCTACCACCTGCGCCGCACCGCGCTGCCCCACCCGGGTGGCGACGAGCAGCTGCGGCTGCTGGTCGGACGGGTGATGTCCCAGCAGCTCGATCGCGACAAGCCGCTGTGGGAGACGTGGATGATCGAGGGGCTCAGCGAGGGCCGCTGGGCACTGCTCTCCAAGACCCACCATTCGATGGTGGATGGCGTATCCGCCACCGAGCTGCTGCGCGCGGTCCTCGACGAGGAGCGCGATACGCACCGGCCGGCGTCCGGCGACTGGCACCCCGAGCGCCAGCCTCCGGGCGTGGAGCTGGCGGCGAGGGCGCTGCTCGGGCGCGCGTCCAGCCCCACCGAGATCGCCCGTGGGGTTCGCTCGGCGATCCGGTCGCCCCGACGTGCCGCCGGGACCGTCGCCGAGGCGGCGGAGGGGATCCTCGCCATGCGCGGCCTCGTGCGGCCGACCCCTTCCTCATCGCTCAACGGTCCCATCGGCCCGCATCGCCGCTGGGATTGGGCGCGCTCCCGGCTGTCGGATGTCAAGCGTGTGCGCTCGGCCTTCGGGGGCACCGTCAACGATGTCGTCCTGGCCGCGATCGCGGGTGGCTTCCGGGAACTGCTGGTCGCCCGGGGGGAGCGTCCGGACCGGGAGGTGCGCACCCTGGTGCCGGTGTCCGTGCGCTCCCCGGAGGAGATGGGCGTCTACAACAACCGCGTCTCGGCGATCTTCGCCGATCTCCCGGTGGGGATCGAGGACCCGGTGGACCGACTGCACCGGGTGCATGAGCAGATGCAGCACCTCAAGGATTCCCACGAGGCCGTGGCGGGAGACGTGCTGGTCGAGCTATCCGGCTTCTCGCCGGCGATGCTGCTCGCGCTCGGCCTGCGGGCGGCCACGCGGTTGCCGCAGCGCAGCGTCAACACGGTGACGACCAACGTTCCCGGTCCCCAACGGCCCCTCTACGCAGCGGGGCGGCGGATGCTGGAGTGCTTCCCGTACGTGCCGCTGGGCGGTCGCGTCCGGGTGGGCGTGGCGATCTTCTCCTACGACGGCGGGCTCGCCTTCGGCGTCACCGGCGACTGGGACAGTGCTCCGGACATCCACGTCCTGTGCGAGGGCATCGAGCGCTCGATCGCGCACCTGGTGGCCGCCGCCGACCCGCGCCCCGCCGACGCCAAGCCGGCCCCGCCGGCTAGCCGGTCCCCGCGCCCCGCGACGCGACGCTGACACCGCTTCACGGCGGCCGCGCTAGGAGCCCGACAGCAGGCGCCGCAGCAGGCGCGGTCGGCGCGGGGCCTCGCCGCCGGCGCCGTTGCCCTGGCCGCCCAGCGCGCTCATGCGGAGGTCGAGCTCGTGGTCGACCGCGCGGAGCGCGCCCGCGGGCTCGGTCAGCAGCTCCGGGTCGCCGAGCTCCTGCCCCACGCGGCGCCGACCCGCCAGCCGGCTGGCCCGGCGCGCCACCGAGCCGATGTCGCTGCGCAGGATGACCATGTGGGCGGCCGCCGCCAGCCGGCGGTCGAAGTCGCCGTCGCCGAGGCCGTGGAGAGCGTCGAGCCAGTCCTGACGCGAGCCGCTCACGTCCTTGATCGCCGCCAGGCTGGACACCTCGAGGGGCTGGTCGAACACCGGGCAGCGGTCGAGGGCCCCGACGGCGTGCAGGGCGAGCATCGTGCGCAGGCACTTCTCGCAGCGCCCGCAGTTGCGGTCGGCCTCGAGGTCGTCGTACTTGCACACCGCCAAGGTCTCCAGCGCCGCCGGTGACCGAGACACCCGCTCGGTCTTCTGCCAGCGGCTGGCGTCGCCGTAGTGGTGCAGCTGCGTGCGCTCCGTCGAGAAGCGGGGGTCCAGGAATGGATGCAGCCCCTTGGCGCGCAGGCCGGCCCGCATATCGTCGGAGGGAAGCAGCACGTTCTTGAACCCCAGCACCAGCGCCATCGAGAATTGGCCGCGGCCGAAGTGCTCCTTGATATTCGAGTCCAGTCGGATCAGGTCGAGTCCCACCCGTGCCGCCGCGCGGCGGATCCCGTCGACCCTGGCGTCGCGCCGCTCGCTGGTCCAGTGCTCGGGTCCGGCCGGCAGGTAGACCACATGCGAGATCGGCGGGCGCAGCTGCGGATCCTCCATCGCGCTGAGGACCGCGAACCACGAGTCGATGCCGCGCGTGAACAGGCTTGCGGTGAGGTCGCGCCCCAGTCCGGGCACCCGGGGCTCGGCCTCCACCCGGACCGGATGGCGCATGGAGCCCGGAAAGAAGGAGCCGTACACCCGCATGATCTCGCCGACCGCGTCCAGGAGCCGGACCGACACCGGCCCCTCTATGGTCAGCGGCTCCCCCCGCCGCAAGCACCACGGGAGGGCATGGGGAAGGAACGGGGAGGCGTCGAGCTCGCCCTCGGGCGCGAACTGGGCCGGGAACCGGAACCAGATCCGGAACGGGTCGGCGTCGGCATCGGCCGGCCGCAGCCGCGCCGAGATCTCGTACATCTCGCCGTCGATGTCGCGCCTGAGGTCGTCGATGACCATCTGATCAGGCGCCGACCGCCTCGCCGTTGGCGGTCAGGGCGACCTCGATGTTCCCGCGCGTGGCATTCGAGTAGGGGCAGACCTGATGCGCCGCGGCGACCACCTCCTTGGCGGTCTGGGCATCCTCGACCGAGGGAAGCGAGACGTCGAGGACGACCGCCAGCTTGAAGCCCCGCTCCGGGGTCGGCAGGAGCTTGACCTGCGAGTCGATCTCAACGTCGGCAACCTCGGCTCCCCTGCGGCGAGCCACCACTCCCAGGGCGTTCTCGAAGCAGGCGGCGAAGCCGATCGCGAATAGCTGCTCGGGATTGGTGCCGCCACCCTGGCCGCCAACTTCCCGGGGCAGCCGCAGGTCGACCTCCAGCTGCCCGTCCTCGGTGCGTCCGTGGCCCTCGACTCGGCCTCCGGTGACGTGCGCTCGGGCGTTGTAGAGGATCTTCATCGCGGCCTCCCGGTTCCTGGTGCTCGTCAACCTCGAGTCAGATGCCCAGCTTGTCCAGTACCCACAGCACGGCGTAGAGGACGAACGTCACGGCCACGGCCAGGATCGCGCTCCCGATGACGACTCCGACCGCCACCAGGAACAGATCCCCCACCGCGCCGGACTCGCGATCCCGCACGTCGCCCACGCGCTGTGCCAGGTACGGCCGTGCGTACCTGGTGATCACCACTGCCACCACCACCACGTAGATGACGGCGAGCGGGATCCAGCGCCAGCGAGCAGCCTCGAGAAGGGTCGCGGAGACCGTCATGGCAGCTACTCACTCTAGCCAGGCGCCAACCGGCGGCCGCCTCGGCCCGCGAGCCGGCGCTGCCGTCAGCTCCTCGGGGCCAGAGTCCGAGGCGCCCCGTAGTCGGACAGCACGGCGGGCAGGTCAACCCCGCCGTCTTCGCGCTGGCCGTTCTCCAGGAGGGCGATGATCGTGCGCCCCACCGCGACGGCGGTGCCGTTGAGGGTGTGCACCGGCTGAGGGCGCCCGTCGCGAGGGCGATAGCGGATGTCCAGCCGGCGCGCCTGGAAGTCGGTTGTGTTGGAGCAGGATGTCACCTCCCGGTAGCGCCCCTCCCCCGGCAGCCAGGCTTCGCAGTCGTACTTCTTGGCCGCCGACGCCCCCAGATCCGCGACGCCGATGTTCACCACCCGGTAGGGGATGGCCAGCTCCTGGAGGATGGCCTCCTGGATGGCCAGCAGGCGCTCGTGCTCGTCGGGCGACTCGGGGGGCGAGACGAACGAGAACAGCTCGACCTTGTCGAACTGGTGGACGCGAAATATCCCGCGCGTGTCCTTCCCGGCGGCGCCCGCCTCGCGCCGAAAGCAGGTCGAGAAGCCCCCGTAGCGGAGGGGGAGACGGTCCGCGTCGAGCACCTCCCCGGCGTGCAGCGAGGCCAGCGGCACCTCCGACGTGCCGACCATGTACAGGTCCTCGTCGGCGACCCGGTAGACCTGCTGCTCGGTGTCGGGCAGAAAGCCGGTGCCGAACATCGCCGCCTCGCGAACCAGCACCGGCGGGATCACCGGCTGGAAGCCCCGCTCGCTCGCGCGGTCCAGCGCGTAGCGAACCAGCGCCATCTCCACCAGCACCAGGTCCCCCTTCAGATAGGCGAACCGCGAGCCCGAGGTCCGGGCGGCGGCCTCCATGTCGATCATTCCGGCCGCGAGCTCCAGGTGGTCGCGGCCCCTGCGGCCGGCCTCGCCGACCTCGCGCACCACGGCGTCCTGCGGGGCGGCGTCGGGGTCGGGGAGGTTTGGCAGGAGCGCCAGCGAGCGCTCCAGCTCGGCCTCGATGCGGCTCAGCCGGTCCGAGAGGGCGCGGCCGCGGGCCGCCACCTCCTCCATGGCGGAGATCGCCGCGGTGGGATCCTCGCCATGGCGCTTGGCGGCGCCGATCTCCTTGGAGGCGGCGTTCTGCTCGGCTCGCAGCCCCTCCAGCTCGGGCAGCAGCTCGCGGCGCCTGCGGTCGAGCTCCAGCACCTCGTCGAGCCCGGACTCCACCCCCCGCCGGGCGAGCGCGGCGCGGGCCGCGTCGGGCTCGGCGCGGATGCGCTTGAGGTCGAGGACGGACGGCTCCTGTGGCGAGACTCAGGGCCTGCGGACCGGGGCTCCCTGCGGACCGGTCGCGGTCTGGGGAAGCGTGCCGCCGACGGGCTGAGTCTTCTTGGCCGGGGTCTTGGGCGCCTTGGCCTGTCGCCCCGCGTACTTGGACACGAACAGCGCAACGTCCAGGGCGTCCTTTCCGACCACGATGTTCTGAGGCATGATCGCTCCCGAGAAGCCGCCGTTGCGGATCGCGTAGAGCACCTGCCCGACCTGCTCCTTGCGCACCTCGAAGTTCGGGCCGTCCACCCGCTCCCGGTCCTTGATCGTGAACGCCGAGCCCTCGGCCCCCGCGGCGTCCAGCGTGTGACAGCCGGCGCAGCGGGCCGCGAACAGCTGGGCGCCGTGGTCGATGCTCGCGTTGTGAAGATCGGCGCGGTCCAGGTGGACGCGCTCGGTGCCGCAGGCCCCCACGGCGACCGCTCCGAGCCCGAGCGCGGTCATACCGATGGCGGCGCGGCGACGGCTCATGAGGGGCGCAGAGTCTACGCAATACTCCCGCCCCCAGATGGAGCCCGATCAGCAGCAGTTCCGGGTCGTGATGGGGCACTTCGCCACCGGCGTCACCGTCGTCACTGGGAGCGGGCCGGCCGGCGCGGTGGGCATGACCACCAACGCGATTTGCTCCCTGTCGTTGGATCCGCTGCTGCTGCTGGTGTGCTTCGACAACACCGCGCGAACCCTCCCGGTGGTGCGCCGCACCGGGCGCTTCGGCGTCAACGTGCTGCGCACTGGCCAGGAGCGACTCTCCGGCCACTTCGCCTCCAAGCTGCCTCCCGAGGAGAAGTTCGAGCTGGTCGCGCACCGGACCGAGCGGGGGGTCCCGATCCTCGACGCCGCGTTGGCCTGGCTGGTCTGCGAGCTGCGCGAGCTGGTGCCGGGTGGCGACCACACGATCGGCATCGGCGCGGTGCTGGCCATGGGCCACGCCACCGGTAAGCCGCTGGTGTGGTATCGGGGCAACTACACGTCGGTCGCCCACCCCTGACCGCCGGATTCACAGGCCGCCCGAGACCACGCCCGCCCTCAGGGCCAGGGCGGTGACGACCCCCGCGGCGACCGTCATCACCCCCACCTCGCGGCGCAGGATGGCCAGCACCAGCGCGCGCTGGTCGGCGTCGGGGAGCTCGCCGACCGCCTCGGGCGAGGCCAGGCCGCGGGCGTCTAGCACCGTCTGGGCCGCGGAGACCCGCAGTTGCTCGGCGGCGAAGGAGACGCCGAGCGGCAGCAGGCCGTACACCAGGTGCAGGTCGCTGGTCCGCCGACCGGCCACCAGCAGTACGCCGCCCAGGATGACCTGGGCCACGAGCGCCGCCTGGCCGGCTCGCAGGATCGCCCAGAACGCCCGGCCCGGGCGCCGGCGCGCCCAGCTCCAGGCGCCCAGGAGGGTAGCGACCGCGAACAGCGCGATCGTCGCCAGCCCCACCACCAGGTGCGCGGAGGCCATCGGGCCGCCCTCAGCGCGGTGCGCCGCGAGACCCGGGCTCCGAGCGCAGATCCGGCTCGGCGAAGCGGCAAATTGCGGCGGGAGCCACTAAGTAGCACTGTGCCACAAGCCGGTGGTAGAACACCGTTCCCACCGTGTTGCGCAGTTACCTCCCCGCGATCGTGTTCGTCGGCCTCGGAACGTTGGTGGGCTTGGCGTTCGCGACGCTCAACACGTTCCTCGGCCCCCGCCGCCCGGTGAAGTCCAAGCAGGACCCGTACGAGTGCGGGCTGCCCTCCGAGGTCCAGGAGGACTTCCGGTTCGGCATCTCGTTCTATCTGGTCGCGATGCTGTTCATCCTGTTCGACATCGAGGTCATCTTCCTGTACCCGGTGGCCGTGCAGCTCAAGGCGTTCGGGTCCTTCGCGCTGATCGAGACCATCGTGTTCATCGTCCTTTTGGCGGTGGCGTTCGTGTACGTGTGGCGGCGCGGAGCGCTGGAATGGAAGTGACCAGGGAGTCCGCCTCGGAGTTCCGCAGCCGCCAGCTGCGCGCCCGCGACATGCTGCGCGGCGACCTCGAGGGCGCCGACCTGGAGCGCTACGTCGAGGAACGGGTGATCACCACGACGCTCGACCGGGCGATCTCATGGGCGCGCGGCAACTCGATCATGCCGGCCACCTTCGGCCTGGCCTGCTGCGCCATCGAGATGATGAGCATGGTCGCCTCGCGCGCGGACATCGCGCGGTTCGGCTACGAGGCGTTCCGGGCCACGCCACGCCAGGCCGACCTGCTGATCCTGTCGGGGCGGATCTCGATCAAGATGGCGCCGATCGTCCGGCGCATCTACGACCAGATGCTCGAGCCCAAGTGGTCGATCGCGATGGGCGCCTGCGCCTCCTCGATGGGCGTGTTCAACAACTACTCGGTGGTCCCCGCGGACAAGTTCATGCCGGTGGACGTGCACGTCCCCGGCTGCCCCCCGCGGCCCGAGGCGCTGGTCCATGGCGTCCTGAGGCTGCGTTCGATGATCCTGGGCGATCCCAAGCTCGGATGGCGCGAGCGCTACCGAGCCGAGGGGACCGAGGAGGTGATCGGCCCGGTGGCCGAGCGCGGCAGCGGTCCGGGCGCCGACGCGGAGAACGTGTTCGGGCCGGGGGACGCAGCGGGTGCCTGACGCCACCGGGCTGGAGCTCCTGGCCCAGGAGATCGGCAAGCACGAGCCCGACGCCGTCCTGGACACCGTCTGCTTCCGCGATCGCGCGACGCTCCTGGTCGACCCCGCCCACGTCAAGGCGGTCATGACCCTGCTGCGCAACGGCGGCTTCGGCTTCATGTCCTCGGTCCACGGCGTCGACTACTACCCCGACGACCCGCGGCTCGGGGTGCTCTACGAGCTGCTGGACATGGAGAGCGTCGATCGCCTCACGGTCAAGCTCCGGGTGGACACGCAGGCGCCGGAGGTCGACTCGGTCGTGGACGTGTTCCCCACCGCCAACTTCCAGGAGCGCGAGATCTACGACATGTTCGGGGTGGTGTTCCGCGGCCACCCCGACCTGCGCCGGATCCTCATGCCCGAGGACTACGAGGGCTTCCCGCAGAGGCGCGACTTCCCGGTCGGGGGAGAGCCGGTGATCTTCACCTACAACGAGAACAAGATCCCCCACTACACCGAGTGAGCATGCCGCCGCAGATCAGCGACCAGCGCCGGGAGGAGGACATCGATCTGGCTCCGGTCGGCCAGCAGCTCGAGGCGGCGCCCGAGGAGCAGCTGCTGACCATCAACTTCGGGCCGGTCCATCCCTCGACCCACGGGGTGCTTCGCCTGCTGGTGACGCTCGAGGGCGAGGTGGTGCGCGACGTGATCCCGGTCGTGGGCTACCTGCACACCGGGATCGAGAAGACCTGCGAGGACAAGTCCTACTGGAAGGTCATACCGGTCGTCGAGCGCATGGACTACCTCGCCTACTACTTCAACGCGATGGCGTTCTGCGGGGCGGTCGAGGCGCTGCTAGGCGTGGAGGTGCCAAAGCGCGCCCAGTATCTCCGCGTGATCCACCTCGAGCTCAACCGGATCATGTCGCACATGGTGTGGCTGGGGACCGGCGGGCTCGAGCTCGGGGCGATTTCGATCTTCTGGTACGCCTTCCGCGACAAGGAGACGATCCTCGATCTGTTCGAGATGTCGTCCGGCCAGCGCATGCACACGCGCTACTTCCAGGTCGGGGGCGTCTTCGAGGACATCCCGCCCGGATTCGAGGAGAAGACCAGGGCGCTGTGTGCCGAGATGCCCGGCCGCATCGACCAGGTCGAGGCCATCCTCGCCCGCAACGAGATCATGCTCCAGCGGCTGCGGGGGACGGGCGTGATCGACGAGGCGGCCCTCCTCGGCCACGGGGTCACCGGCCCGCTGCTGCGCGCCGCCGGCAACCCGTGGGACCTGCGCAAGGCGGCGCCCTACTCCCGCTACGAGGACTTCGACTTCAAGATCCCGGTGGGCACGGTCGGGGACAACTACGACCGCTTCCGGGTCCGCATGGCCGAGGTTCGCGAGTCGGTCAAGATCATCGAGCAGGCGCTGGACGGGCTTCCCGAGGGCCGGTTCATGGCCGACGACCGCAAGATCGCGCTGCCGCCCCGCCACGAGCTGGGAACCTCGATGGAGGCCCTGATCCACCACTTCAAGCTGGTCACCGAGGGCTTCCGGGTGCCCCCCGGCGAGCTCTACTATGCGATCGAGGGGCCCCGCGGCGAGCTGGGCTGCTTCGTGCGCGCCGACGGCTCGGGCCGGCCGGCCCGGGTCCACATGCGCGATCCCTCGTTCGTCAACCTCCAGGCCTTCCGCGACATGGTCGCCGACGGCTACGTGGCCGACCTGATCGCCACCATGGCGATGCTCGACCCGGTGCTGGGGGGCGTGGACCGATGACCCCGCCCGGCGGCGACGGGCCCGCTCCCGGTCACCCCGAGGTCAAGCGCTTCGCTCACGGGTCGCGGTTGCCCGGATGGGACCGGGCCGTCGACCTCGACAAGGACCCCGCCGCCGTCCCCGAGCCGGCCACCACGCCGGTCCCCGAGGAGCTACGCGCGGAGATCGAGGCGCGCATGGCCCTGTACCCGGACCGTCGCTCGGCCGCCATTCCCGCCCTGGCGGCGGCCCAGCGCCTCCACGGCTGGTGCTCGCCCGAGGCCATCGAGCAGGTCGCGTGCGTGATGCGGGTCACCCCCGGCTACCTGTCCGCGCTGGCCACCTTCTACGACATGCTGGAGACCGAGCCCAAGCCCAGGCACGACGTCTACGTCTGCACCAACATCTCCTGCTCGCTGCGCGGCGCCGATCGCCTGTACGCGGCGGTGCAGGAGTTCGCCGGGGACGACCCGCGGTTCAACGTGCGCTCGTTCGAGTGCCTGGGCGCCTGCGACATCGCGCCGATGGCCGCGGTCGACGGGGTGTACGTCGGGCCGCTGGAGCCGGCGGACGTCCCGGCCCTCCTCAACGACGTGCGCGATGGGCGGCCGGTGCTTCCCCGCCGCCAGCTCGCACGTCGCCACGTCGCCGACCCGGACGCCAACCGGGAGGAGTACCCGCGTCCCGAGCCGCAGCCCGCGAGCGCTCAGCCCAAGGCCGCGATCCATCCCGGCGAGCGCGAGCGCTCGATCGCCGGGCCGGTGCCCGGGGGCGTCGAGGGCGGCGAGCCGCCCGCGGCCGACCACGGCGACCAGCGCGGGTTCGAGCCGCCCGACCCCCGGCAGGGCAAGCGCTGAATCGCCGATGAGGATGCTGCTGGCCGACATCGACGAGCCGGGCCTCGCCAGCCTCGACGTCTACGCGCGGCGCGGCGGCTACGAGTCGCTGCGCAAGGCGCTCGGGATGACGCGGGACGAGGTGCTGGCCGACCTGGACGCTTCCCAGATCCGCGGTCGCGGCGGGGCCGGCTTCCAGATGGGCAAGAAGGCGTCCTTCCTCCCCAAGGGCGACATCGACAAGTACCTGGTGTGCAACGCCGACGAGTCCGAGCCCGGCGCCTTCAAGGACCGCGAGCTGATGCAGAAGAACCCCCACGGGCTCATCGAGGGGATGATCATCGCCGCCTACGCGGCCGGCGTGAACCGCTCGTTCATCTTCATCCGCGGCGAGTACCAGCTGCAGGGCGACATCCTGGAGCGGGCGATCGTCGAGGCTCGCGAGGCCGGCTACATCGGCGAGCGCATCCTCGGCTCCGATCACACGCTGTCGCTGGTGCTCCACCGCGGCGCCGGCGCCTACATCTGCGGCGAGGAGACGGCGCTGCTGGACTCGCTGGAGGGCAAGCGCGGCAATCCGCGCCTCAAGCCGCCCTTCCCGGCCAACCAGGGGCTCTACCAGGGCCCCACGCTGGTCAACAACGTCGAGACGCTGGCCTCCGTTCCGCACATCGTCCGGATGGGGGGCGAGGAATACGCGCGCATCGGGGTCGAGGGCTCGACCGGCACCAAGGTCGTGTCGGTCTCGGGCTGCGTCGAGCGCCCCGGCAACTACGAGATCGACCTCGGCATACCGTCGCGGGAGATCATCTACGGGCTGGCGGGGGGACCGCCCGAGGGCAACGAGCTCAAGCTGTGGTTCCCAGGCGGCTCGTCGGCGCCGGTGCTGACCGCCGAGCACCTCGACGTGCCCTACGACTTCGACAGCATGGCCAAGGCCGGGTCGATGCTGGGCTCGGGCTCGATCATCGTGGTCGACGACTCCGTTCCGGTGATGGACGTGGCCCGCAAGGTGGCCAAGTTCTACGCCCACGAGTCGTGCGGGAAGTGCACGCCCTGCCGGGAGGGAACCAACTGGACGGAGAAGATGCTCGAGCGGATGGACGCCGGCCTGGCCACCCCGATGGACCTGGAGATCCTGGCCGGCGTCCAGGAGCAGATCCTGGGCAACTGCCTGTGCGTGCTCGGCGACTCCATGGCGATGCCGATCGGCTCCATGGTCAAGCACTTCCGGGACGAGTTCGAGGCCCACATCGAGGCCGCGCGGGCGCGCAGCGAGCTCGGCACGGTCGAGCCCGCGCCCGAGCCCGCGACCGTGATGCGGGACACCCACGGGCCGATGCCCACGGCGGAAGCGCGCTGAGCCATGCCCCGCCCCGAGCCGCGGATGGTCACGTTCACGATCGACGGTCGCGAGGTCAACGCGCCTGAGAACTCCATGCTGGTGGACGGGGCCAAGTTCGGGGACGTCGAGATCCCGGTGTTCTGCTACGAGCCCAAGCTCGGCCAGCCGGTGGGCGCGTGCCGCATGTGCCTGGTCGAAATCGAGGGGACTCCCAAGCTTCAGACCGCCTGCTCGACCGCCATCAAGGACGGCATGGTGGTGCACACCCAGACCGAGCGGGTGCGAGAGGGCCAGCAGGCGGTGGTGGAATTCCTGCTGGTCAACCACCCGCTCGACTGCCCGGTCTGCGACAAGGGCGGCGAGTGCCCGCTGCAGGACATCACCTACGGCTGGGGCGGCGGCACCTCCCGGTTCATCGAGCCCAAGCGCCACTTCCGCAAGCCCCTGGAGCTCTCGCCGCTGATCGCGATCGACCGAGAGCGCTGCATCCTCTGCTACCGCTGCGTGCGCTTCTCGCAGGAGGTCTCCGAGGACTACCAGCTGGTGCTCCTGGAGCGCGGCGCGCACTCCCTGGTCGCGACCTTCGAGGGCCACCCGTACGTCGGCCCGTTCAGCGGCAACATCATCGAGCTCTGCCCGGTCGGCGCTCTGACCTCGCGGCCATATCGCTTCCGCGCCCGACCGTGGGAGATCGAGGGGGCGGGATCGATCTGCACGCTCTGCCCCGCGCAGTGCAACGTAGAGTTCACCGTCCGCGACGAGCGCGTCCTCCGGGTGCTCGCGCGCGACCACCCGGAGGTCGACGACGGCTGGCTGTGCGACAAGGGGCGCTTCGCCTACCAGTCGGTCCACTCGGACGACCGGGTCGCCGAGCCACTGCTGCGTGAGGGCGGCGAGCTGCGCCCCGTCTCCTGGGAGCGGGCGCTGGAGGAGACCGTCGGCGCGCTGCGCCGCGCCCGGGGCAAGGCCGGTGCGCTGGCCGGCGGTGGGGCGAGCAACGAGGACGGGTTGATCCTCGGCCGCCTGATGCGCGAGGCCCTGGAGTCGCCGCACGTCGACACCGGGCTAGGGGGGGCGCTGCCGCTCGGGCTGCAGCGCGCCCTGGCGGCGCCCGGCCTGGCCGCCGCCGTGCCCGACCTCGAGTACGCCGACGCCGTGCTGGTCCTCGACTGCGAGCCGGTGGACGACGCGCCGATCCTCGACCTGCGGATCCGCAAGGGCGTGCGCCGCCACGGCGTGCGCCTGGCGGTCGCTACCAGCCGGCCCTCCTCGCTCGACCCCAACGCCCGCCTGGCACTCCGCTACGCGCCCGGCGCCGGCGAGGCGCTGCTGGCGGCGCTCGACGCGGCGCTGAGCCGGGACGGCGACGTCGACGCCCTGGCGCGGGCCGCCGGCGCGGACCGCGACCAGGTGGCCTCCCTGGCGGCGCTGCTGCGCCAGGCGGGGGACGAGGTGGTGGTGCTGTGGGGGGAGCGGCTGTGCGGCGGACCGCGGGGCGCCCACGCGGCCCGGGCGCTGCTCAACCTGGCCGGGCGCCTGGGGCTGGAAGGGCGCCATGGTGCGGGCCTGCTCGAGGTCCCGACCTGGGCCAACGGACGGGGCCTGCGCGAGGCCGGCGCGCTGCCCAACGCCGGCCCGGGCCTGTCCGAGCCGGCCGCCGAGGGAATGGCCGCCGCGCAGATCGCCCGGGCGCTGGCCGACGGCGAGCTGGCGGCGCTGTACCTCCTCGGGGTGGACCCGCTCTCCACCCATCCCAACCGCGCCGCCTGGGAGGCCGCGCTGTCCCAGGCCTCGCTCGTGGTCGTGCACGCCGGCGTGCTCACCCAGGGCCTGGCCGACCACGCCGATGTCGTGTTTCCGGCGGAGGCGTATCCCGAGAAGGAGGGCACCGTAACCCACCCCGATGGGCGGCTTCAACGCCTGCGTCCGGCGATCGGCCGACCCCGCGGCGTGCGCCCGGACTGGCAGGTGCTGGCCGAGCTGTCGGAGCGACTCGGCCACCCGCTGGGACCGCTGACCGCCCCCACGGTCGCCCTGGTGGACGCGGTGCCGTTCTACCGGGGCCTGACCCAGGACGAGCTCGGCGGCCACGGGGTCCGCTGGCCCCAGCGCGATGCCGCCTCCGCCTTCCCCGCCGGCGAGGACGGGCCGTTCGAGCTCGAGACGCCGCCCGAGGCCGCGCGGCCGCAGGACGGAGGGCTTCGGCTGGGCACCTTCCGCTCGCTGTGGTCCTCCCCCGAGGTCGCCGCCTCCCCCAGCCTGCGCTTCCTGCTCCCGCGCCAGCGAGCCGAGCTGTCCCCGGGGGACGCCGAACGGATCGGGGTGGGCGACGGCGAGGGGGTGGAGGTGGCGTTCGACGGCGGCAGCGTCCGTGCCACAGCCGCCCTGCGGGCCGCCGTCCCGCCGGGAAGCGTGTTCCTGGAGGAGGCCACCGAAGACGAGCCGGCGAACGTCCTGACCGGCCCCGAGCCCCGCGTGGTGCAGGTGCGACGCCGATGAGCGTCCTGGCCGCGGTCGACTACTACGAGCCCTGGTGGATCCAGATCGTGAAGTCGCTTGCCATATTCGCCGTGGTGTTCGGCATCGTGCCCCTGCTGACCGTCCTCGAGCGCAAGCTGATCGGGCGCTTCCAGCAGCGCTACGGCCCCAACCGGGTCGGGCCGTTCGGGCTCATGCAGCCGCTGGCCGACATCGTGAAGCTGGCGACCAAGGAGCAGTCCCGCCCCACCACCTCGATCGGCCTGCTGTTCGCGCTGGCGCCGGTGATCTCGATCATCACCGCCGTCGCGGCGCTGGCCATCGTGCCCTTCGGCGGCGTCCAGGACATCTTCGGGACCCCGGTCGGCCTTTACGGCATCGACGTCGGGATCGGGCCGCTCTACCTCTTCGCCTTCGGCGCGGTGGCCTTCTACGGGTTCATGCTCGGCGGCTGGGCGTCGGGCTCCAAGTACTCGTTCCTGGGAGCGATGCGGGCCGCCGCCCAGCTCATCTCCTACGAGGTCGCGATGGGCCTGTCCCTCCTGGGGGTGGTGTTCACCGCCGGGACGCTGTCCCTGGTGGGAATCGTCGAGGCCCAGAGGGAGATGTGGTTCGTGGTTCCGCAGGTGGTCGGCTTCATCGTCTTCCTGTGCTCGGCGTTCGCCGAGACCAACCGCACGCCGTTCGACCTGCCCGAGGCCGAGTCGGAGCTGGTCCAGGGCTACCAGACCGAGTACGGCGGCGCCCGGTTCGCCTCCTTCATGCTCGCCGAGTACCTCAACATCACGGTCCTTTCGGGCATCGCCGTGACCATGTTCCTGGGCGGCTGGCTGCTGCCCTTCGGCATCCATCCCCCCGGGTGGGTGGACCCGCTGGTCGTCCTGGCCAAGATCCTGATCTTCATCTGCCTGTTCATCTGGGTGCGCGCGACGGTCCCGCGCCTGCGCTACGACCAGCTGATGAGCTTCGGCTGGAAGGTGCTGCTACCGCTCGCCACCCTCAACGCCCTGGTCACGGCGATCGTGGTGGTGCTCGCCTAGATGGCCTCCACCCGCTGGCCTCCGGGCGACGATGTCATCGAGATCGTGCGCGGGCCTGAGCCCGGAGGGGCGGGCGGTGCCTACCGGGCGTTCGGCGAGACGCTGCGCGGGTTGAAGACGACGTTCTCCCGCCTCCTGGAGGGCCCGCGCACCAGGCAGTACCCGGAGGACAAGGTCCCGGTCTACCCGCGCTTCCGTGGCCGCCACAAGCTCCACCGCTTCGAGGACACGGGGCTGGAGAAGTGCGTCGGCTGCTCGCTGTGCGCCGCCGCGTGCCCCGCCGACTGCATTCGGGTGGTGGCGGCCGAGAACACGCCCGACAACCGGGTGTCGGCCGGCGAGCGCTACGCCGCGGTGTACGAGATCAACATGAGCCGCTGCATCTTCTGCGGCTACTGCGAGGTGGCGTGCCCATTCGACGCGATCACCATGGGCCACGACTACGAGCTCTCCGACTACAACCGGGACGACCTGATCTTCACCAAGGAGATGCTGCTCGCCGAGCCGCTCGAGCGAACGCCCCTGCGGGCGCCGGGCGAATGACCTCTCCCGAGCCCGGTCGGCATGGCTGAGGTCCTGTTCTTCATCGCCGGGACCGGCGCCATCGCGGGAGCGATCGGCGTGATCGCGTTTCGCAACGCGTTCTACAGCGTGCTCTCGCTGGTCTTCCACCTGCTGTCGCTGGCGGCGCTGTTCCTGCTGCTGCGCGCGCAGTTCGTCGCCGCGGCCCAGGTGGTGGTCTACGCCGGCGCGGTGATGGTCCTCTACGTGTTCGTGGTCGCCTACGTCGGCGGCGAGAGCTCGCTCCCCCCGGTGGGCGCCGGGCTGGTGCCGCTGGCCTCGGTGTTCGCCGCGGCGTTGGCGGTGGAGCTCCTGATCGCCCTGCTGGGGTCCGGGCTTGCGGTGGTGGGCTCGACCGGGGCGGCGTTCGAGCGGACGTTCGGGACGCCGGCTCAGATCGGCGAGCTCTTCCTGACCAAGTTCCTGCTGGCCTTCGAGGTCGCCTCCTACCTGCTGCTGGTCGCCGCGGTGGGCGCCGTCATCCTGGCCCGCCGCCGCCGCGGCCTGCCGGAGGAGCCGGGTGAGCCGCCCCGGCACGTGCCGTCCCCGGGGCTGGCGCTGGTCGGGACGATGGCCGAGACCGTCCACGCGCTGCCCTCGTCCGAGCGCGCCCGGACCCACCAGGGAGGCTGGTAGTGGCGATCGCCTGGTATCTGGCGGTCTCGGCACTGGTGTTCTGCCTGGGCGCGGGAGGCGTGCTGATCCGGCGCAACCCGCTGGTGGTCCTCCTATGCCTCGAGCTGATGCTCAACGCCGGCAACCTCGCCCTGGTGGCGTTCTCGCGCGGGCACGGCTCGGCCGACGGCCAGATCTTCGCGCTGATCGTGATGGTGGTGGCCGCGTGCGAGGTGGTGGTGGGCCTCGGGCTGATCGTGGCCATCCATCGCCGCCGCCTGCCACTCGACGTGGACGAGCTCTCCGAGCTGCGGGGCTGAGCCGTGAGCCCGACGACGCTCGCCTGGCTCGTGCTGGCCTTCCCGCTGGTCGGGACGGTGGCCATCGGGCTGGGCTGGCGCCTGCTACCGGGGCGCTCGGCGGGATGGATCGCCACGGCCTCGATCGCCCTGTCGTTCGTCGGCTCTCTCGGCGCGCTCATCTCGCTGCTGGGCCGGCCTCCCGCCGAGCGCGAGGTCGTCTCCACCCTCTACGACTACGCGAGCACGGTCGGCGTCGACGCTCGCCTCACGATCCTGGTGGATCCGGTGTCGGTGTTCATGATGCTGGTGGTCAGCGGGATCTCCATGCTGATCCACCTGTACTCGGTCGCCTACATGGCCTCCGACCGCGGCTACGTCCGCTTCTTCTCCTACCTCAACTACTTCGTCTTCTCGATGCTCCTGCTGGTGCTGGCCGGCAACTTCATGCCGCTCATCATCGGCTGGGCGTTCGTGGGCGCCGCCTCCTACCTGCTGATCTCGTTCTGGTACCGCCGCACGACGGCCACCGCCGCCGGGATCAAGGCGTTCGTCATGAACGTGATCGGCGACGCCGGCCTGGTGCTGGGCACCTACTTCATCTTCAGCCACGTGGGCACGCTCGACTTCCTCAAGACCTTCGAGGCGGCGCCCAGGGCGTTCTCCGGGCACCAGGGGGACCTGGTGGCCGGCTGCCTCCTGCTGCTGGTGGGCGCGTTCGCCAAGTCGGCGCAGATCCCCCTCCACACCTGGCTGCCGGACGCCATGGAGGGGCCCACCCCGGTGTCGGCGCTCATCCACGCGGCGACCATGGTGACCGCGGGCGTGTACCTGATCGCGCGTATGCACCCGCTGTTCGAGCAGGCACCGGCGGCCGCGGACGTGGGCGCCATCATGGGCTGCGCGACGCTGCTGGTCGCCGCCACCATCGGCCTGGCGGTCACCGACCTCAAGCGGGTCATCGCCTACTCGACGATGTCCCAGATCGGCTACATGATCATGGGCGTCTCCTCGGGCGCCTACGCCGCCGGCCTGTTCCACCTCTACACGCACGCCTTCTTCAAGGCCCTGCTGTTCATGGCCGCCGGGTCGCTGATCGGGGCGATGGCGGGGATCCAGTCGCTCGATCGCATGGGCGGCTTCCGCCGCGCTATGCCGTTCACCTTCGGGTGCTTCCTGGTCGGCGGACTGGCCCTGTCGGCGGTGCCGCCCTTCTCGGGCTACTTCTCCAAGGACGCGATCCTGGTGGCCGTCGCCGACCGCGGCGGCTGGCACTGGGCGCTCTGCGTGCTCGGATACCTGGGCTCGTTCATCACCGCGGTCTACACGTTCCGCATGATCTTCCGCGCCTTCCTCGGGCCGCCGGTGCAGGAGGCCCGGGAGCTCGAGCGCGGCCACCTGCATCACGCCGACGTGCCGGTCAACCCGATGACCGGCGAGGAGGAGGACGCCGACGTCGGCTTCCCGGGGCCCGAGCACCACATCGCCGAGCGCTCGCCGACGATGCGGGTGGCGATGGGCGTGCTGGCGCTCGGAGCGGTGGTCGCCGGCCTGGTCGAGGTTCCCGACGTCACCCAGGCGATCGAGCGGTTCCTGAGCCCGTCCTTCCAGGGGTCCCCGCTCTTCGAGGCCCAGCCGCCGGGGAGCCTGGTGGCGCTGGGGCTCGTGCTGGGCGCCATCCTGGGGCCGGCCGGCATCGCGGTGGCCTGGATGGTGTGGGTCCGCCGCCCCGGCACCGCGGGCCGGATCCGCCAGCGGCTGTCGGGCGTGTACGACCTGCTGGTCAACAAGTGGTACTTCGACGAGCTGTACGACGGCGCGTTCGTGCGGCCCGGGGCCGCGCTCGGACGCTTCGCGCAGCAGACGTTCGAGCGGGTGTTCGTCGACCGCACGCTGGTGGGCGGCACCACGGGGATCGTGCGGGCCGGCTCCGCCGCCGTGCGAGCCGCCCAGAGCGGCTTCCTGCGCTACTACGCCGCGCTGCTGATCTTCGGTGTCGCGGCGGTCGCCCTCTACTTCCTGATCCTCGGCTGATCAGGGCATGCCGCTCTCCGTCCTCATCTGGCTGCCGGCGGCCAGCGCCGTGGTCGCGGCGCTGCTGCCGCCACGGCTCGCTGGGCGGGTGACCCTGGCCGGCGCGCTGGGGGCGCTGGCGCTTGCGATCGGGTATGTCCTCTCGTCCGACCCCGGTGGGGGCGGCCTGCAGTTCGTCACCGACCGCGTCTGGATCTCCCAGCTCGGGATCCACTACAAGCTCGGCCTCGACGGCCTGAACCTGTTCCTGATCCTGCTCACCGCGCTGGTGTTCGCCGCGGGGATGCTGGCGGCCAGCCTGCGCGAGTGGGACCGCCCCCGGCTCTTCTACTTCCAGCTGGCGCTGGCCGAGAGCGGCGTCCTGGGTGCCTTCGCGGCGCAGGATCTCGCCCTGTTCGTGGGCTTCTTCGACCTCATGCTGATCCCGTTCTACTTCCTGATCGGCGCGTGGGGCGGGCCGGGCCGCGTTCCGGCGACCACGAAGCTGGTGATCTACACGCTGGTCGGCTCGCTGTTCATGCTGGCCGGCGCGATCGCGACCGGGGTTATCGCCGGGCAGGGCGGGAGGCCGGACTTCGTCCTCTCGGACATCGCCCAGATCGAGCTGCCCAAGGGCTCGCAGGAGTGGATCTTCCTGTGCTTCGCGGCGGCGTTCCTGGTCAAGATGCCGCTGTTCCCGCTGCACGCGTGGATGCCGGACGGCTACCGCGCCATGCCTCTCCCCGTGCTGGCCGTCTTCTCGGCGGTGCTCTCGAAGGTCGCCGCCTACGGCTTCCTGCGCGTGGTGCTTCCCGTCCTGCCCGACGCGGCGGCCCACTTCCAGACGCTGATCCTGCTGATCGCGCTGGCCTCGATCCTCTACGGCTCGGTGATGGCGTTCACCCAGACCGACGTGCGCCTGATCGTGGGCTATTCGTCGATCGCCCAGATGGGCTTCATAACGCTGGGGATCTTCTCCCTGCGCCCCGAGGGAGCGCAGGGCGCGCTGCTGCAGATGGTCAACCACGGGCTCGTGGTGGCGCCGCTGTTCTTCATCATCGGCCTGCTGGCGGCGCGGGCGGGGGGCTCCGAGGACGTGCGCGACATGGGCGGCATCGCCTTCCGCGCCCCTGTGCTGGCCTCGCTGTTCCTGATCACCGCCCTGGCCACGCTGGCGATGCCCGGGTCGGCCAACTTCGTCGGCGAGTTCCTGATCCTGCTCGGGGCGTTCCAGGCCAAGCTGGTCATCGCGGTGGTCGCCTTCACCGGGGTGATCCTCGCCAGCGTCTACATGCTGCGGGCGTACATCCGCACGATGCACGGGCCGCCGGGCGCTCGGGTGGATTCCACCGAGATCGCGGCCGCCGACGCCGCGGTGGTCGTACCGCTGGTCGCGGCGATCGTCGCGCTGGCGTTCTATCCGCAGCTCCCGCTGGCGCGCTCGCAGTCGGCGGTGACCGGCGCCGTGCGCACCGCCCAGCTGATCGCCAACCCCGCGCGCCCGCCGGCGGCATCCGGCGCGCTGGGCCCCGAGAGCCGGCCGCCTCCGGGCGGCGTCGACCACACCGGAGCGGGCGGTCGGCCGTGAGCGCCCTCGCCCTCGCCAAGGCGCCCGCGGTAGACCTGGCCGCGCTGTCGCCGCTGCTCGCACTGCTGGGAGGGGCGGTCCTCGTCCTGATCGTGGGCCTGCTGCCGGGCGAGGGCGTCCGCCAGCGCTGGGTGCCGGTGAGCGCGCTGCTCTCGCTGGCCTTGGCCCTGGGGCTCACGATCTGGCAATTCGGCGAGCGCAAGTCGATCCTGTCCGGCGCCCTGGCGGTCGACGACCTCGCCCTGCTCCTCAACCTGCTGTTCATAGTGGCGGCGGGGGCGGTGATCGTCATGAGCCGAGGGTCCGAGGCGCCCGCGCAGGCCGGACCGGGCGAGCACCACGCGCTGCTGCTGTCGGCCGCCGGCGGGATGTTCCTGCTGGTCAGCGCCCAGAACACCATCGCCCTGTTCCTGGGCATCGAGCTGCTGTCGATCCCGCTCTACGTGCTGTGCGCCACCGAGCCCAGGCGCACCGCGTCGCTGGAGTCGGGGCTCAAGTACCTGATCGTCGGCTCGGTCGGTTCCGCCACCCTGCTCTACGGGCTGGCGCTCATCTATGGGGCGACCGGCTCGACCGACTTCTCGGCCATCGCTCGCGCGCTGGGATCGGGCGACCTCGCCGCCAACCCGCTGCCGCTTACCGGGATCGCGCTGGTGATCGCCGGCCTGGCGTTCAAGGCGTCGGTTGCGCCCTTCCATCAGTGGACTCCCGACGTCTACCAGGGAGCGCCCACCCCGATCACCGCGTTCATGGCGGTGGCCACCAAGGCGGCCGCCTTCGGCGTGCTGCTGCGCTTCTTCGACGTGGCCCTGATCGACGGCGCGGTCGCGTGGGGCCCGGCGCTGGCGGCGCTGGCCACCATCACGATCGTGGTCGGGAACGTCGGCGCGCTGGGCCAGTCCTCGCTCAAGCGCCTGCTCGCGTGGTCGGGCGTCGCGCAGGCCGGCTACATGCTGGGCGGCGTGCTCGTGGCCTCCCGCGTCGGCATGCAGGCGACCGCCTTCTACCTGCTGGTCTACCTGGTGATGAACCTCGCCGCCTTCGCCGTGGTGATCGCGCGCGAGCGGGAGACCGACCGCGGCGACGACATCTCGGCGCTGACCGGTATCGGCGCCACCCGCCCCTGGCTGGCCTGGCCGATGACGGTCGCGATGCTCTCCCTGGCCGGGATCCCGGCGACCGCAGGCTTCGTGGGCAAGATCTACCTGATCGACGCGGTGGTCGCCGGGGGCTACGCCTGGCTGGCCGTCGTGATCGTTATCGGGTCGATGATCTCGCTGGCCTACTACCTGCGTGTGGTGGCCGCCATGTGGCTGACGCCGGAGCCGCAGGCCGCGGCTACGGGGACCGCCCGGCCCGCGATCGCCGGTGGCGCCCCCGAGGCCGACGCCCGCCCCGCCGACGCCGCCACGGTCGCCCTGGCGGTCCTGTTCGGCGCTGCCACGATCGTGTTCGGGATCATCCCGTCTCCCCTGGTGGACCTGGCGTCGGGCGCCGGTCGGGCGCTCGGCCTGCTCTAGCCTCGCCTTCGAGGCCCGGCCGCCCCGGCCGCTAGCATCGCGGCCCGCGTGGAATATCCGGTCGAGAGCTTCACCGAGGCTGAGCGCGCTCGCCTGGCGCCTCACTTCACCAACCTCGACCGGCCGGTGTTCGCGCTGGTCAATCTGCCCGAGACGGTCAAGGGCGCGCTGTTCGCGCGCTACTCGCGCTACCAGGGGACGCTCCGGCGGCTGTTCCTTGACGAGTTCGCCGGCGACCTGCCCGACGCGCCGGAGCGGTGGGACGGCGGCGAGGGCGAGCGGGCGGCGCGCCTCTACGAGCGCGTGTTCCTGGGCTACGGCGACGACTCGGTCGCCCAGCTCGGCGGCGCCCACGTGGCCTGCGAGTGGGTCTCCAACGTCCTGACCAAGGTGCTCCAGCGCCCGCGCCTGGGCGCCTATCTCGAGCAGTCCACCCGCTACATCGCCTACGACGCGCCCATGCCCGGGTCCGGGTCGGCGGCCCCGGGGTACCGGTACTACCGCGATCGCGAGCTGGGGCCGGAGTACGTCGCGGCGATGGGCGAGCTGTTCGACACCTACTCGCGGGTCCTGCCGGTGGTCGGCGCCTGGGCGGAGCGGACCTTCCCGCGCGACGGCGAGCCCGAGGCGGCGCACGCGCGCGCGATCCGCGCCAAGGCCCTGGACCTGCTGCGCGGGCTTTTGCCCGCCTCGTCGCTGTCGCACATGGGCATCTTCGCCACCGGACAGACCTACGAGCAGCTCATCCTCCATCTGCTGGCCCATCCGCTGCCCGAGGCCCGCCACTACGCGGACATGATCCTGTCCGAGATCCAGGCGGTCATGCCCAGCTTCGTCGCCCGGGTGCCGCGACCGGATCGAGGCGGCGAATGGGTGCGGTATCTGCGCGAGCGTGCCGCCGCGGCCGGCCGCTGGACCACCCGCCTGGGGCTGGACCGCCCGGCCGGCGACGCCCGGCCCTCCGTGCGCCTGCTGCGCGCCGACGGCGAGGTGGAGGGGCTGCTGGCTGCGCTGCTGTTCGAGGCGGCGAGGGTTCCCGAGGAGCGCACGCTGGACGCGGTGCGGGGCCTGGGCGAAGACGAGCGGGCGCGGCTGCTGGCCGACCTGGTCGGCGAGCGGCGAAACCGCCGTCACCGCCCCGGCCGCGGGTTCGAGACGCTGCGCTACCGGTTCGAGATCATCTGCGACTACGGCGCCTTCCGCGACCTGCAGCGCCACCGCATGCTCACCTGCCAGTGGCAGCCGCTCACCCCCGACCTCGGCGCCGGCGTGCCGGAGGAGGTCGACGCCGCCGGAGCGGGCGACGACTATCGCCGCGCGCTCGAGCGCTCGCAGGTCGAATATCGACGCCTGTCCGCCGCCGGACTGGCCGCCGCGGCACCCTACGCGCTGTGCCTGGGCTACCGGATGCGCTTCGTGCTCGACCTCAACGCCCGCGAGGCGATGCAGCTGATCGAGCTTCGCTCGGGCCGCGAGGGGCATCCCGCCTACCGCGCCGTGGCGCACGAGATGCACGCCCAGATCGCCGCCGTCCATCCCGCCGTGGCGGCGGCCATGACACACGTGGACCGCGAGGCCGAGCCGCGCCTGGAGCGGATCCTGTCGGAGATCCGCAGCCAGTCGCGCGCACCCGCGTCGGCCGGCTGACCACCCCCGCGCCGGCATCGGGCGCGGCGTCGCCCGCGGCCGGCTGGGGCGGCGTGGGGTAGGGTCGCGCTGTGGCCCGCCTCCCGTACGTCGACCCCGCCAGCGCCCCTCCCGCCGTCAGGGACGCGCTGGAGGCCCTGCCGCCGCTGAACATCTTCCGCCTGGCCGCCCACGCCGAGACGGCGCTGCGGCCGTTCCTGCGGCTGGGCGGCGCGCTGCTGACGCAGGCGGCACTCGACGCCCGGCTGCGCGAGCTGGTCATCCTGCGGGTGGCGGAGATGTCCGGGGCCCGATACGAGTGGATCCAGCACGCCGCCATCGCCGAGGCGGTCGGGGTCGGCCAGAATCGGATCGCGGCTCTGGAGGCCGGCGACGCCGCCGCGGACTGCTTCGACGACGACGAGCGGCTGGTCCTGGCCTTCGCCACCGAGGTGGTCGAGGACGTCGGAGCCTCCCAGGCGACCTTCGAGCGGGTGAACGCCCGCTTCTCGCCGCGCGAGATCGTCGAGCTGATAATGACGATCGGCTACTACATGATGATCGCCCGGCTGATGGAGACGACCGAGATCGACCTCGACGACCCGGTTGGCACCGCGGTGCTGGGAGACCGCGAGCGCCGAGGCGGCTGACCGCGTTCAGACTCGGCCGAGCTCGCGCTGGCGCAGCTCGATCCGCCGGATCTTGCCGGTCAGCGTCTTGGGCAGGTCGTCCACGAACTCGATCCGGCGCGGGTAGGCGTAGGCGCCGAGGTTGGCGCGGACGACTGACTTGATGTCCTGCGCGAGCTCGTCGGAGGGCAACTGGCCGTCGGCGAGCACGAGGAAAGCCTTGACCACGTTGCCGCGCGTCTCCTCCGGTGAGGCCACCGCGGCCGCCTCGCGTACCGCCGGGTGCTCGATGCAGGCGGACTCGACCTCGAACGGCCCGATGCGGTATCCAGCCGAGATGATCACGTCGTCGGCGCGTCCCGCGTACCAGAAGTAGCCGTCCTCGTCCTGCTGGGCAGTGTCCTTGGTGTGGAACCAGGACCCGCCGAACGTCTCGCGCCCCGCCTCCTCGTTGTTCCAATAGCCCAGCGGGTAGTGCGGGTTCGACCTCGCCCGCAGGCAGATCTCGCCGCGCTCGCCCACGGCCACCGGCTGCTCGTCCACGTCGAGGATCGCGACGTCCCAGCCTGGCATCGGCTTGCCCATCGAGCCTTCACGCACCTCCATGAACGGATAGTTCGCGCACAGGGGATAGGACTCGGTCAGCCCGTAGTAGTCGAGCACCGTGACCCCGTACTGCTCGCGGAACCAGCGGATCGCCTCCGGGTTGAGGGGCTCCCCCGCCGAGCAGACCATTCGGAACTGCTGCGGGAAGCGCCGCCCCGCATCCTCGACTGCCATCATCGCTCGCATCGCGGTGGGGGTGGTGAACACGTTCGTCACCCCGTGCTTGGACAGCACCCGCAGCTGCTGCTCGGGCTCGAAGCCGCCTTGGCGCTGGAAGACGAACTGGGTGGCGCCCAGCCGCCACGGTCCCAGCAGGGGAGCGATGCCCGCCACCCACGCCCACTCCCCCATGCCGTGGAACAGCTCGCCGTCGCGCACCTCATGGGAGTAGACGAACTCCTCGTGGGCCAGGACGTAGCGATGGGCGTGGACGATGCCCTTGGCCAGCCCGGTGGTGCCCGACGAGTAGTACAGCTGGGCCGGGTCGTCGGCGGCTGTGTCGACCGGCTGCACGTGGTCGTCGGCGCCGGCCAGGAGCTGCGAGTCGAGGATCAACAGCTCGTCCACCAGGTCGCCGGGCATCCGCGGGGCGTTCCCCGCGTCGGTCACCAGCACGCGGGGCTGGGAGTCCGCGACCCGGTGGCGGATGCCCCCGTCCCCGTAGAGCACCGACATCGACAGCAGGATCGCCCCGAGCTTCCAGGTGCCGAAGAACACGGCGGCGGTCTCCGGCGAGGCCGGCGCCACGACCGCGACGCGGTCGCCGCGCTGCACGCCGCGGGCGCGCAGCACGTTCGCTGCCCGCGCGGACAGCGACTGCAGCTCGCCCCAGCTCACGCGCCGCTGCTCGCCCCGCCAGTCCTCCCAGACCATCGCCGGCTTGTCGCGCGGGTGGCGGTCGCACACGTCGGCCGCGATGTTGTAGCGCTCGGGAACCACCCAGCGGTGGCTGGCACACGCCTCCTCGTAGGAGGCCGGAAGCGTCGTCGTCGCCATCGCTGCGCGCCCTACTGCTCGGCGCCCTCCTTCTGGCGCTCGGCGACCTTGCCCTCGAGCTCCTTCATCACGTCGGGATCGCGCAGCGTGGTCACGTCGCCGAGCTCGCGGCCCTCGGCGATGTCGCGCAGCAGCCGGCGCATGATCTTTCCCGAACGGGTCTTGGGCAGGTCGCCCGACCAGATGGTCCGCTTGGGCCTGGCCATCTTGCCGATCCGCTTGGCCACGTGCTCGCGGATCTCCGCCTCGATCTCCTCCGAGCCGTCGAGGTCGCCCTCGAGGGTGACGAACGCGGTTATCGCCTGGCCGGTGTCCTCGTCGGTCTGGCCGATGCAGGCCGCCTCGGCGACCTTGGGATGGGAGACGATCGCCGACTCCACCTCCGCGGTCGAGAGCCGGTGGCCCGAGACGTTGATGACGTCGTCGATGCGGCCGACGATCCAGAAGTAGCCGTCGGCGTCCTTGCGGGCGGCGTCGCCGACCAGGTACGTCTCTCTGCCGAACCTCTCGAAGTAGGTCTCGACGAAGCGGTCGTCCTCGCGATAGAGGGTGCGCAGCATCCCAGGCCACGGCCGGCGAAGCACCAGCAGGCCCTGCTGGTCGACGTCGCACTCGTTGGCGTCCTCGTCGAAGACGGCCGCCTCTACGCCGGGCAGCGGGATCGTGGCCGAGCCGGGCTTGGTCGCCGTGATCCCGGGCAGCGGCGAGATCAGGATGTGACCGGTCTCGGTCTGCCACCAGGTGTCGACGATCGGGCAGCGCTCGCCCCCGATGACCTTGTGGTACCACAACCAGGCCTTGGGGTTGATGGGCTCGCCCACCGTCCCCAGCAGCCGCAGCTTGCTGAGGTCGTGGCGTTGGGGATACTCCGCCCCCCATTTGATGCACGCGCGGATCGCGGTGGGAGCGGTGTAGAACAGCGTTACGCCGTAGCGCTCGCACAGCTCCCACCAGATGTCCTTGTCCGGGTAGTCCGGCGCGCCCTCGTACATCACCCCGGTGGCCCCGTTCAGGAGCGGGCCGTAGACGATGTAGGAGTGCCCGGTCACCCAACCGACATCGGCCGAGCACCACCACACGTCGGAGTCCGGCTTGAGGTCGAAGACGTACTTCTGCGTGTAGGCGACGCCCAGCAGGTAGCCGCCGGTGGTGTGCAGGATGCCCTTCGGCTTGGCGGTCGAGCCCGACGTGTAGAGGATGTACAGCGGGTGCTCGGCCTCGAGCGGCTCCGGGGCGCACTCGGCGTCGGCCGCGTCCAGCGCCTCGTGGTACCAGACGTCGCGGTCCTCGTGCATCTCGCAGTCGGCGCCGGTGTGGCGGACCACGAAGATCGTCCCGATCGACTCGACGTCGCCCATCGCCTCGTCGACCTGCTGCTTGATGGGCGCGGTCCTCCCCTTGCGCCGGGCCCCGTCGACCGTGACCAGCGCCTTGGCCTGGGAGAACTCCATGCGCTCCCTGACCGAGTCGACTGAGAACCCGCCGAACACGACGTTGTGGGGAGCACCGATCCGCGCGCACGCGAGCATGGCCACGACGACCTCAGGGATCATCGGCAGGAAGATCCCCACCACGTCGCCCTTCTCGATGCCGCGGTCCTTCAGGGCGTTGGCGAAGCGCTGGACGTCACGGTGCAGGTCGGCGTAGGTGACGTCGCGCTCCTCGCCCTCCTCTCCGCGCCAGTGGAAGGCGACGCGGTCGCCGCGCCCGGCCTCCACGTGGCGGTCCAGGCAGTTGTGCGAGGCATTGAGTCTCCCGTCCGCGAACCACTTGTAGAACGGCGGGTTGGAGTCGTCGAGCACCTCGTCGGGCTCCTCGAACCAGTCCAGCAGCTCGGTGGCGTACCTGGCCCACCAGGCTTGCGGATCCCGTGCGGCCTCCTCGTAGACCGAGCTGTCGTTCCAATGGGCCTGCTCGCGAAACTCCTCGGGAGGATCGAACCTCTCGACGTCCAGGAGCGCTGCGAGCTCCTCCTCCAGCTGGGCCTGTCCGGCTGCCTGCTCAGTCGCCATCTGTCACCTCTCGAGCTGTCGAGTCCCGGGCGCCGGCGCCGCGGGCCATCACGAAGGTTCGTTCTACCCGCTGATGCACCAAGTGATCCGTCGGGACGACGAAGCTACCGCCTTCAGGCCGGGGGCGCGACGCCGATCGCTACCCGCCCCGACCGCGCCGCTTGCGCGAGCGAGGCCGCTGGGGCGCGGGTCGGTCGGTCGGCGCCGCCGCCGAGGCCTGCTCGCGCTCCCGGCGCGCCCGCAGCTCCTGGGCGGTGGGCCACGGCTGGGCCCGTCCGGTTTGCCACGCGGGCGGGACGCCCCCCGGCCAGCGCCCCGCCAGGAGGTAGGCCAGCGCACCGAGCCAGAACCACAGGACCGGGCTGGAGCCCCCAAGCTGGATCGCGATCAGGACGCCGACGATGATGCCCAGCACGCCCATGAACCGGGTCAGCAGGCCCACCCGCATCGCGTTGAGCGAGATGATCCCCAACGCGAAGCCGAGCGCGAATGCGCCGGCCGGCAGCAGGCCCGCGGCGGCGCCGGGATCGACCACCCTCCGAGCGGCGAAGTAGTCGCCGGGGTGATGGCTCAGGAAATCGTCGGCCCGGACGACCTGCAGGACCTGGAGCGCCACCAGACCCAGTCCGAGCAGGATCGGGCCGGCGTAGGCGGTGAACCGCGCCACGCTCGGCACATCTGGCCGGCGGGCCTTGGCGGCGCCGTAGAGGTAGTCGAGCACCGGCGCGAGCAGGACGTAGCCACCGGCGAGCAGGGCCGCCGAGGCGATGTAGCCGGCGGCGTGCTGGCTGATGTGGCGGGGCGCGTCCAGGATTGCGCCGGGGGCGTCTGCCGTGGGCCGCCGAAACGTGCTGCCGACCACCACGGCCAGGACCTGCAGCGCCACGGAGGACGCGGTGGCGGCAACCGCGAGCCGACGCCCGGCCGCCTCGCGCTCAAGCTGCTCCTCGGGCGTCACCGCGCCGGATGCTAGTGAGCCGCGGGCTCGCCGCGCCCCGGTGCGGGGCCGACACCGGTGATCGGCACCGACGCCCGCCGCGGCGGCTCCCAGTCGTCATCGCGCTCGACCAGCCGGGATACCCGGTCCCCGATCGCCAGGAGCAGGTCCAGGCCCGGCTCGGTCAGCCGGATGAGGGCCTCGATCCGGTCCCGAACCGCCTGCTCGCGAGGGCTCAGCGACGCCATCCGGCGAGTCTAGATGACCGATCCCACGACCCCGTCGGCCGCGGAAACCGTTCATCTGGTCGCCGTCCGTCATCGCCGATCGCGGGTAATAGACTCGTGCCGCGATGCAGATCCGGGACGTCATGACCGAGTCGGTGGTCACGGCGCCCACGTCGGCAGCGGTGCGAGAGGTGGCGGCGCTGATGCGCGAGCGCAACGTCGGCTCGGTGGTCCTGGTCGACGAGCGCGGCGCCCCGGCCGCGTTCGTGACCGACCGCGACCTCACCGTCAGCGTGCTGGCGGACGGCCACGACGTCTCCGACCGCGCCGGCGACCATGCCAGCGCCCCGGTGGTCACCGGCTCGCCCACGCTCGACGTCGAGCGGGCGGCCGAGCTGATGGTCGCCCATGGAATCCGCCGCCTCCCGGTGCTCGACGGGGAACGGCTGACCGGGATAGTCACCCTCGACGACCTGGCCGCGCGCACGGGCGACGTCGAGCTCGCCCAGCGGCTGACCAGCGAGATCACCCGCGCGGCGCTGCCGGACTTCTACTTCCACCAGCGCGGCGGCTAGCCGATGCCCCGGTCCGGTCCGGTGGCCGTCTACGGCGCGACGGGGTACACGGGCCGGCTCGTGGCGCGCGAGCTGCGACGTCGCGGCGTCGACCAGATCCTCTGCGGTCGCAACCCCGGGAAGCTCAAGCGGCTGGCGGACGAGTTGGAGGTGCGTCTGCCGGTGCGCGTCGCCTCGGTCGACGACCTGGATTCGCTGCGCCACGCATTCGCCGACTGCCCGGCGTTGATCAACTGCGCCGGGCCGTTCAGCCGCTTCGGCGAGCCGGTGGTCCAGGCGGCGGTCGAGAGCGCCACCCATTACGTGGACACCACCGGCGAGCAGCTGTACATGCAGCGCGTGTTCGAGCGCTTCGACGATGCGGCTCGCGCCGCCGAGGTCGCGGTGATCCCGGCGATCGGCTTCGACTACGTACCCGGAGACCTGGCCTGCCGACTGGCCGGCGAGGGCCATGAGCCGCTGCGGGAGCTGGTCGTCGCCTACGCCGTGCAGGGCTTCGGCGCCACGCGCGGGACGATGCACTCCCTGCTTGAGGCGATGCGCGGCGGAGCGCTGGACTACCGTCAGGGAAGCTGGCGGCGGGCGGGATTGAGCCCCAGGCGGGCGTCATTCACGTTCCCGGCGCCGCTCGGGCGCCAGTCGATGGTCCGTAACCCCTCGGGGGAGGTGGTCACGGTGCCTCGCCACACCCGCACCGCGGCGGTCACCTCGCTGATCACCGCCACGGCGTTCTCGCCTCATCCCGCGGTTGCCGACGCAGTCGGGCTCGCCCTCCCGGCCGCCGCGCTGGCGCTGCGGACTCCGTTGAAGTCGATGATCGACGTGGCCATCGACCGCCTGCCCGAGGGGCCCTCCCCGGAGGACCGCGCCAAGGCGCGCTTCACGATCGTGGCGCTCGCCCTGGGGGAGGACGGGACGACCGGTCGCGGCATGGTCCGCGGCGCCGACATGTACGGGCTCACGGCCGTCACCGCCGTAGAGGGCGCGACGCGCCTGATCGCGGACGACGGCGCCCGCGCCGGCGTGCTTGCGCCGGCCTCCGCCTTCGACCCGGCGGCCTTCCTCGACGCGCTCGGTGAGCACGGGGTCTCCTACCAGGTGGACGCCCTCCCCCAGCGGGCCCCGGCCTGACCCAGGCCCTCAGCCCAGCCGCTCGGCCAGCGCCTCGGCCGGGGATCGACCGTGGGCACGGCGGGCGCCCGGCACCAGTTCGGCCAGGGCGTCGGCCGCCTGGAGCGCCAGCGCCGAGGAGTCGGCGGCGGTGAGCACGGTCAGCGGGACCTCGAGCCGGCGCAGCTCGCGGCGCGAGACCGGCCATGAGGCCAGCCCGCCGTAGTCCGCGAAGAAGGCGGCCGGCGCGGCGACCGCTCGGGCCAGACGCCGCTCATCGCCGCCGGCCCCGCCCACGAACTCCCTCACCGCCGCCGCTGCCCCGCCCCTGCGCAGCGCCTCCTCGAGCCGCAGTCGCTCGCCGGCCAGGGCCTCGTTGGCCCCCGCCACCAGGGGGTAGAGCGGCGGTTCGATCACCACCGCGGCGCGAACCAGCCCACGGTGGCGCCGGATCAGGTCGAGGCAGACGAGCGCGCCCAGGTCCCGGCCGCACACCAGCGCCGGGGTGGCCGACAGCGCGTGCAGGAGGGCAGCCGCGTCCTCGGCCTGCTCCTGCACGGTCGTTCGCTCGTAGGGGTCCGGGGCGCCGCTGGCGCCGTAGCCGCGGCGGTCATAGGCGATGAGGCGCGCGCTGGCGCCGAGGGCGTCGAGGACGTCGTCCCAGCAGCCGGCGTCGTCGGCCATCCCGTGCACGAGCAGGACGGGTTGCCCCTCGCCCCGCTCGCCGTAGGCGAGCCGGACTCCGGCCGCCTCGACCGTGGGCGGCATGCGCCGCAGGGTAGCGGCGGGCTGCCGATACCATGGCCAGCATGGAAGGAGGCTTCGGCGATCTGTTCGGGGACCCCGAGGAGCTCCAGCGCCGCATGGCGGAGTTCGCCGAGCAGATGCAGGGCGCTCAGCGCATCGCCTGGGCCGACAATGCGATCAAGCTGGCCGTGGACCTGACCGTGGCCGCCATCAACCGGGTGTCGCTGGAGGGCAACGTCGAGCGCCAGGCCGAGCAGATCCGCTCGGTGATGGCGATCGTCTTCCCCGAAGCCGTGACGCTGGTCCGCGAGGCCCGGCAGGGGCTGCAGTAGTCGCGGCCTACCGCGCTGCGCGGGCGGCCTGGGCCGCCGCTCGGTCCTCGCGGCCGAGGCGGATGACCTCCTTGAACGAGCGCAGGCGGAAGATGGTCGCCAGCACCACGAAGGCCAGCCCGGCGCTGAATGCCGCGATCGCGATCTGCTGGCCCACCGAGTAGGCGGCGACGGTTGCGCCGGCCGCCGTCCCCGTGAACACGTTGACCAGCAGCGCCTGCTGCACACCGGCCCCGCCGGGGGTCAGCGGGACCAGCGAGGAGACCGCCACCACGCCGAAGACCAGTATCACGTTGCGGACGGAGCCGCCCACCGAGAAGGCGTCCAGGAGAAACCAGAAGGCGGCGAAGCGGAACAGCCAGGCGACGCCCTGGAGCGCGAAGACCTCCCGTAGGTAGCGGCGGCGGTCGGTGAGGATCGTCACCCCCTGGCGCACGTGCGCCCAGAACGCCTTCACCCGCACCGAGAGCACCGCGAAGGCCAGCAGCGACGCGAAGGCCAAGAGCGTCAGGAGGAAGAGCGTGAAGCGGGGATGCGCGGCCAGGTACGAGAGGTCGAAGGCGTTGAGCTTGGAGAAGTCCGGCGGCTTGGGGAACACGCCCTGGCTGAAGGCGAACGCGAGGATCGGGACCGCCACGGCCAGATCGAAGATGGTGTCGACCAGGAAGCTCGATGCCACCGCCGGGTAGCTGGAGTTCGGGATCGAGATCTTGGTCAGGAACAGGCGCGCCACCGTCCCGCCCCGGACCGGGATCGTCATGTTGATCCCGTATGCGGCGACGTACGCACCCCAGATCCGGCGCCAGAGGATGCGCTCGGCCGGATAGGCGGCACGCAGCACGTTGAACGCCGCCCGCGAGCGGCCGGTGAGGAACCCGCCGAAGCAGGCCAGGCCCAGCAGGAGCGCGCCCCAATGCACGCCGGCGAGGCTGGAGAGGAACTTGCCGACCGCGTCGACGAAGTCGCCGAGGTCCGCCAGCGGCGGCACAACGCTCACGGCCCTACCGTAGAGGACGCGGCCTCACCGACCGGGCGCTACGCCGGACCCAGCGGTCGCGCCCACGGCGCCGGCTGGACGCAGTCGCGGTCGAGCGCCGCCGCCACCGGGACCCCGGCGAGCGCCAGCGCGACGTCGAACTCGGTCAGCAGCATCTCGAGCACGCGCCGGGCGCCCTGGTGGCCGCCCACCGCCAGCCCCCACAGCGCCGGCCGCCCGACCATCACGGCCCGCGCGCCCAGGGCCAGGGCCTTGAGCACGTCGGTCCCGCGGCGCACGCCGCCGTCGACGATCACGTCGAGGCGGTCGCCGACCGCGTCGACGATCGCCGGCAGCGCGTCGGCCCCCGAGAGCACCGTGTCGAGCTGGCGGCCCCCATGGTTGGAGACCACGACCCCGGCCGCGCCGTGATCGGCGGCCCGTCGGGCGTCCTCGGGCGTGAGCACGCCCTTGAGCAGCACCGGCAGCCCGCTGCGCTCCGCGAAGGCGGCGATGTCCGACCAGGTCAGCGTCGGATCGATGAGCTCGCCCACCTCGGTCATCGCCAGGCCGCCGCGGCGCCCCCGGACGCTCGGGATCGCCGTGGTCTCCTCGATGACGTACCCGGTGCGGGCGTCGCGCTCGCGCACGCCGAGGACCGGGAGGTCGACGGTCAGCACCAGGGCCTCGTATCCCTGCTCGGCGGCTCGGGCGACCAGCTCGTCGGACACGGCCCGGTCGCGGAACACATAGAGCTGCAGCCAGCGCGTGGCGCCGGGCGCGGCCGCGGCCGCCTCACCGGCGCTGGTGGTGGCCAGCGAGGACAGGCAGAAGATCGCCCTCAGCTTAGCGGCGGCGCGCGCCATGGCTCGCTCGCCGTCGGGGTGGGCCAGCGTCTGGAAGGCCATCGGCGCCACGATCACCGGGTGCGGGCGTTCCCGGCCCAGAACGGTGGTGCGCGGATCCGGCGCCGAGACGTCCACCATCACTCTCGGCCTAATCGCGATGCGCCGCCAGGCCCGCTCATTGTCGCGCAGTGTGATCTCGTCGGCGGCTCCGCCGGCGTAGTACCCGTGCGGGCCGGGCTCGAGCAGCTCGGCGGCTCGGCGCTCGAAGTCGGCGATGGTGAGCGGAAGCTCCACCGGCCTACTTGAGCAGGCGGGAGAGGCGTCGGTCCTTGAGGACTCGACCTTCGGTCTGGCAGGCGGGGCAGTAGCACATCACGTAGTCCTCGTAGTGCACGGCCTCGATCGTGGCGCCGCAGCGCGGGCACGGCTCGCCCGCCCGCCGGTGGACCGCCAGCGGCATCGGCAGCTTGTCGGGGATCGGCAGCTCCACCACGCGCTCGTAGTGCTCGATGGCCTCCCCCAGGCGGGCGACCGTCGCCTCGCGCAGGCGCTGGGCCTCGAGCGGCACGAGGTCGTCCGCGCGCTTGAACGGGGACAGCTGCGCGCGGTGGAGGATCTCATCCACCCACGAGCGTCCGATCCCGGCGACCACGTGCTGGTCGCGCAGGAGCGAGTGCAGCGGCCGCGGCTCGGCCAGCAGCTCCTCGAACGGCGGCGGGTCGGGCCAGGCCTCCGGGCCCAGCGCCGCGAGCGCGTCGTCGCGCTCGAGCCCGTCGGAGGCCAGGAGCTTGGCCCAGGCGCGCTGCCGGGTGCCGAACTCGCGCAGGCGCAGCTCGCGGCCGTCTCGCAGGCGCACCAGCACGCGGGAGCTGCGATCGCGCGGGCCGGCCCGGCGGTCGAAGAGCTGCAGGCGGCCGGCGGACATGAGGTGGACGAGGAGCGAGAGCCCCCCCTCGAAGTCGACGATCAAATGCTTCCCGCGCCGGCGGACGGCGCCCAGCCTCTGGCCCTCCAAAGCGTCCAGCGGCGGGTCGTAGGTCTTCAGGGCATTGATGCCGGGCGCCGCGGCGGACTCGACGTGCGCCCCGGCGACCGCCGCGTGGATCCGCCGGGCGGTGATCTCCACCTCCGGTAGCTCGGGCACGCGCTGAAGGCTAGATGGCGCCGGTGCCCGCCTCGGCCAGGCCGGCCAGCTCCCTGGGGCGCATGAGGAGCAGCAGCTCGCCCTCGCCGGACTCCACCGAGACCGCGGCCAGGCCGCCCTTCTTGAGGTCGATTCGACCCCCGGCGAGGTCGTGGACCGTCTGCGAGAAGTCGGGCTCGTGTCCGACGACCAGGACGCGCGCGTCCGCGGCCTTCCCCTCCAGCACCGCGAGCGCATCCTCGCGGCCGAACCCGCCCGACAGCGGCGAGTGCTCCGCCGGCTCGAGCCCCAGCGGCTGGCAGGCGAGCTGCGCGGTCTGCAGCGCTCGCAGCCGCGGCGAGGTCAGTACCAGCGCGAACTCGGCCCCGATCGCCGCCAGCGCCGCGCCGGCGGCGGTCGCCTGGCGCTCGCCCCGCTCGGTGAGCCGGCGCTCCTCGTCGGGCCGGCCGTCGCCGGGCTCGGCGTCCCCGTGGCGCAGCAGCCAGAGCTCTCGGGCCACGCGGCGCCTACCGCAGCGGGGCGAACAGCGTCCGGGCACGCACGCAGCGGCACGTTAGCAACGGCCGGCGGCGGGCCGCCTGCCGGTACGGTTCGCCGGCATGAGCCGGACCCCCGACGCCCGTCAGCCCGCCGGCGGGCGTCGCCGGGGCCTGCTGGTGGACTTCGGCGGCGTGCTGACCACCGACGTGTTCGCCTCTTTCCGGGCCTTCTGCGACGCCGAGGGCCTGTCGCCGCATGCCGTGCGCGACCGCTTCCGGGAGGACCCGGCCGCCCGCGAGCTGCTCGCCGACCTGGAGTGCGGGCGCATCAGCGAGGATCAGTTCGAGCCGCGGTTCGCGGCGTTGCTGGAGATCCCCGACCCCGGCGGGCTGATCGATCGGCTGTTCGCCGGCATGCAGCCCGACCAGGCGATGGTCGACGCCGTGCGCGCCGCCCGACAGGCGGGCGTGCGCACCGGCCTGATCTCCAACTCCTGGGGACGGGGGCGCTATGACCGCTCGCAGTTCCCGCAGCTGTTCGACGGAACCGTGATCTCAGGCGAGGTCGGGGTCCGCAAGCCCGATCCGCGCATCTACGCGATGGGGGCCGAGGCGATCGCCCTGCGCCCGCAGGAGTGCGTGTTCGTGGACGACCTGCCGGGCAACCTCAAGCCCGCCCGGGAGCTGGGCATGGCGACCATCCACCACGTGTGCGCCGAGCACACGGTCGCCGAGCTCGAGCGCGCGCTCGGCGTGCGCCTGCGCTGAGCCCTTACCGGCCGCTGCCCCCGACCGCGTACGGCCGCGGGTCAGTCGGCCAGGTCGATGCGTTTGATGGTCTGGGGCTCGACCGGTCGGTCCTGGGCATCGGTCTCGACCGCCTCCAGCGCGTCCACCGCGTCCATCCCGCCGCTCACCCGGCCGAACACCGTGTGCTTGCCGTCGAGCCAGGGCGCCGCCTCGGCGGTCACCAGGAAGAACTGGGAGCCGTTGGTGTTGGGCCCGGCGTTGGCCATCGCCAGCGCGCCGCGCCGCACCCTGTGCCGGTTGATCTCGTCCTCGAACGTGTAGCCGGGGCCGCCGCGTCCGGTGCCCTCGGGGCACCCGCCCTGGATCATGAAGTCGCGAATGACGCGGTGGAACACCAGGCCGTCGTAGAACCCCTCGGCCGCCAGCCGCCGGAAGTTGCCGACGGTCTTGGGGGCGTCCTCCTCGAACAGCTCGAGATCGATCGGCCCGGCGCTCGTGTGCATGGTGGCCTGGGACATGAGCCTCCTCGTGGCGGGTGGATGATGGTCGCCGGCGGTGGTCCTCATTCCGTAGCGACGCCGGCGTGCTGCAGCCGCAGTCGCTGACCCCGCACCCGGCGCCCGGTTACGCCGCGGATCACCCGGTCGGCGTCGTCGGACGGGACCTCGACGAAGGCGAAGCGGTCGAGCACCCGCACGTTGCGGACCGCCTCGCCGTCGAGCCCGGTGGCGCCGGTGATGGCGCCGACGAGATCCGCCACCTCGATCCCGGCGGCGCGCCCGGCACTGATGACCAGCTTGACGCGCGGCTCCGATCCGTTGCGGGCGACGTGGGGCTTGGCGTGGCGGCGCGGGCGCTCGCGAACGGGCGCCGGCGCGACCCTGGCTCCGGGCACCCACGGCTCGATGCGCGTGTTGGCGTGACGCTCGATCGCCCCCAGCTCGCGCCTCTGGTGAGGCTCGTGGAAGGTGATGGCCCGTCCCGACCGGCCCAGGCGGGCGGTGCGCCCGATCCGGTGGACGTAGACGTCGGGAGAGGTCGGGATGTCGAAGTTGATGACGTGGGTGACGCTGGAGATGTCGAGGCCCCGGGCGGCCACGTCGGTCGCCACCAGGAGCGGAAGCCGTCCCTCCTTGAACGAGATCATCACGCCGTCGCGCGACCCCTGGGACATGTCGCCGTGCAGCGCCTTGACGTCCTTGCCGTGGTCGGAAAGCGTGCGGTAGAGCTGCTCGCAGCGCACCTTGGTGCGCACGAACACGATCGCCTGGCGGGGGCGCTCGGCGTCGAGAACCGTGAGCAGGGCCGCCGTCTTCTCCCTCGCCGGGGTCGCCAGCCCGAACTGCTCGACGGTGTCCACGGTCAGGGTCGGCGCCTTCACCCGCACCGTGACGGGATCCAGCAGGTAGCGGTCGGCGAGATCGCGGACCTCGGGCGGGACCGTGGCCGAGAACAGCGCGGTCTGCCTCGAGCCCGGGGTCAGGCCGATGATGCGCTCGACCTCGTCGAAGAAGCCGAGGTCCAGCATCTCGTCGGCCTCGTCGAGGACCAGGTAGCGGCACTCATGGAGCATCAGCGAATGACGCGAGACCAGGTCGAGCACCCGTCCGACGGTTCCCACCACGACGTGCCCGCCGGCGCGCAGCTGCGCCTGCTGGGAGCGGATCGGTGCCCCGCCGAAGACCGCCACCGCGTCGACCCCCTTGCGCGCGCCGTAGGCTCGCAGCGCCTGCGTCACCTGGATGCACAGCTCGCGGGTGGGCGTGAGCACGAGCGCCTGGACGGCGTCCTGCTCGGGATCCACGTACTCCATCATCGGCAGCCCGAAGGCCGCGGTCTTCCCGGTGCCGGTCTGCGCCTGGCCGATGACGTCGCGGCCCTCGACCAGCGGCGGGATGGCCTGCACCTGGATCGGGCTGGGCGACTCGTAGCCGACGTCGCGCAGGGCGGCGAGGACCGGCTCGGAGAGCCCGAGATCGGCGAACGAGGTCACGCGGTCGGGTCCAGAAGCAGCTTGCCAGTGGTGCGCCGCGCCTGCAGGTCGACATGGACGCGTCCGGCCTCGGCCAGCGGATAGGTCCCTCCGACCACCGCTCGCAGCTCGCCCCGTCTAACGCGCGCGAACAGGTCGCGCACCGCCTCCTCGACCATTCCCGGGCGTCCGAGGCAGTGCATGAGCCAGAAGCCCACGACCGCCTGCGATCGACGCATGAGCGAGCCGGTGGAGACCTGGTTCGCGCGCTGCGACGCGATCCCGTACGCCACCAGGCGACCGAATGGCGCCAGCGCCGCCAGCGACTGCTCGAACACCTCGCCGCCGGCCATCTCGAGCACCACGTCGACCTTGCCTCCGCCGTTCGCCTCCAGCAGGCGCTCCTTCATCCCGTCCGGCGAGGCGTCGATCGCCACGTCGGCGCCCAGCTCGAGCGCCAGCTCGCGCTTGCGCTCCGAGGAGGCGGTGGCGATCACCCGCCCGGCGCCCAGCGGCCTGGCGAGCTGGACCGCCAGGGAGCCGACGCCCCCGGCGGCGGCATGGACGACCACCGACTCGCCCGGAGCCAGCTTGGCGGAGGTCTTGTACAGGTGCCATGCGGTGAGCCCCTGCAGCAGGACCGCCAGCGCGGTCGCGTCGTCCACCCCCTCGGGGATCGGCAGCGTGAGTGCGGCCGGCGCCGTGGCGTATTCCGCGTAGCCGCCGCTTCCGCACAGCGCCACGACCCGCTCGCCGGTGTCCTCGCGGAATCCGGCCACCTCGGCACCCGGGACCAGCGGGAGCTCCGCCGCGGCCAGGTAGGAGTTGGTGCGCTGGTGGGTGTCGGCGAAGTTGAGCCCCGCCCTGGACACCCGGATCAGCACCTCGTCCTCGGCGGGCTGCGGGATCGGCAGCTCGACCACCCGCAGCACCTCGGGGCCTCCGAACTCCTGGATCTGGATCGCCCGCACGCGGCCAGGCTACCGGGACCGGCGACCATCTAGGCTGCCGCGCCATGAGCGTGACGGTGGTCGGATCCATCGCCTT